>NZ_CP034752.1:3690000-3997500 GCF_004295645.1 Limnobaculum zhutongyuii | reverse complement strand
GTGGGTTGCAAAAGAAGTAGGTAGCTTAACCTTCGGGAGGGCGCTTACCACTTTGTGATTCATGACTGGGGTGAAGTCGTAACAAGGTAACCGTAGGGGAACCTGCGGTTGGATCACCTCCTTACCTGAAAGATATGCAGTTGCGTGCAGTGTCCACACAGATTGTCTGATGAAATAAAAAGAGAGCAAAGCGTCTGCGAAGCTGACATATCTGTGTCCCCTTCGTCTAGAGGCCTAGGAC
Organism: Limnobaculum zhutongyuii; assembly: GCF_004295645.1. NCBI lineage: Bacteria > Pseudomonadati > Pseudomonadota > Gammaproteobacteria > Enterobacterales > Budviciaceae > Limnobaculum > Limnobaculum zhutongyuii. Next base: position 3,997,259 of record NZ_CP034752.1, on the reverse strand, counting down.
ACCGCCCTTTCACGGCGGTAACAGGGGTTCGAATCCCCTAGGGGACGCCACTTGCTGATAATGGGTGAAAGACATTGTCGATGAATATCTCAAAACTGGCTTACTGAGCCATGTTTGAGATATTTGCTCTTTAACAATCCGGAACAAGCTGAAATTTGAATCCTCAGCCATACATGAGTAATACACTGACATGTAGTGGACTGAGCGAGTCTCTCAATTGTTTGCAACTTTAGAATGTTGTCTTTCGAGACACCTTCGGGTTGTGAGGTTAAGTGACTAAGCGTACACGGTGGATGCCTAGGCAGTCAGAGGCGATGAAGGGCGTGCTAATCTGCGATAAGCGTCGGTAAGGTGATATGAACCGTTATAACCGGCGATACCCGAATGGGGAAACCCAGTGCAATTCGTTGCACTATCATACGATGAATACATAGTCGTATGAGGCGAACCGGGGGAACTGAAACATCTAAGTACCCCGAGGAAAAGAAATCAACCGAGATTCCCCCAGTAGCGGCGAGCGAACGGGGAGGAGCCCAGAACCTGAATCAGTTTGTGTGTTAGTGGAAGCGTCTGGAAAGTCGCACGGTACAGGGTGATAGTCCCGTACACCAAAATGCACAGATTGTGAGTTCGATGAGTAAGGCGGGACACGTGACATCCTGTCTGAATATGGGGGGACCATCCTCCAAGGCTAAATACTCCTGACTGACCGATAGTGAACCAGTACCGTGAGGGAAAGGCGAAAAGAACCCCGGCGAGGGGAGTGAAACAGAACCTGAAACCGTGTACGTACAAGCAGTGGGAGCACCCTTTGGGGTGTGACTGCGTACCTTTTGTATAATGGGTCAGCGACTTATATTTTGTAGCAAGGTTAACCGAATAGGGGAGCCGTAGGGAAACCGAGTCTTAACTGGGCGTCAAGTTGCAAGGTATAGACCCGAAACCCGGTGATCTAGCCATGGGCAGGTTGAAGGTTGGGTAACACTAACTGGAGGACCGAACCGACTAATGTTGAAAAATTAGCGGATGACCTGTGGCTGGGGGTGAAAGGCCAATCAAACCGGGAGATAGCTGGTTCTCCCCGAAAGCTATTTAGGTAGCGCCTCGTGAACTCATCTTCGGGGGTAGAGCACTGTTTCGACTAGGGGGCCATCCCGGCTTACCAACTCGATGCAAACTCCGAATACCGAAGAATGTTATCACGGGAGACACACGGCGGGTGCTAACGTCCGTCGTGAAGAGGGAAACAACCCAGACCGCCAGCTAAGGTCCCAAAGTCATGGTTAAGTGGGAAACGATGTGGGAAGGCACAGACAGCCAGGATGTTGGCTTAGAAGCAGCCATCATTTAAAGAAAGCGTAATAGCTCACTGGTCGAGTCGGCCTGCGCGGAAGATGTAACGGGGCTAAACCATGCACCGAAGCTGCGGCAGCGATATGAAAATATTGTTGGGTAGGGGAGCGTTCTGTAAGCCTGCGAAGGTGGACTGTGAGGTCTGCTGGAGGTATCAGAAGTGCGAATGCTGACATAAGTAACGATAAAGCGGGTGAAAAGCCCGCTCGCCGGAAGACCAAGGGTTCCTGTCCAACGTTAATCGGGGCAGGGTGAGTCGACCCCTAAGGCGAGGCCGAAAGGCGTAGTCGATGGGAAACAGGTTAATATTCCTGTACTTGGTGTTACTGCGAAGGGGGGACGAAGAAGGCTAGGCTATCCGGGCGACGGTTGTCCCGGTTTAAGCGTGTAGGTGGAGTGATTAGGTAAATCCGATTGCTTATTAACACTGAGGCGTGATGACGAGCCACTACGGTGGTGAAGTAGTTGATGCCCTGCTTCCAGGAAAAGCCTCTAAGCTCCAGGTAACATTAAATCGTACCCCAAACCGACACAGGTGGTCAGGTAGAGAATACTCAGGCGCTTGAGAGAACTCGGGTGAAGGAACTAGGCAAAATGGTGCCGTAACTTCGGGAGAAGGCACGCTGGCATTAGGTGAAGTGGTTTACCCATGGAGCTGAAGCCAGTCGAAGATACCAGCTGGCTGCAACTGTTTATTAAAAACACAGCACTGTGCAAACACGAAAGTGGACGTATACGGTGTGACGCCTGCCCGGTGCTGGAAGGTTAATTGATGGGGTTAGCGTAAGCGAAGCTCTTGATCGAAGCCCCAGTAAACGGCGGCCGTAACTATAACGGTCCTAAGGTAGCGAAATTCCTTGTCGGGTAAGTTCCGACCTGCACGAATGGCGTAATGATGGCCAGGCTGTCTCCACCCGAGACTCAGTGAAATTGAACTCGCAGTGAAGATGCTGTGTACCCGCGGCAAGACGGAAAGACCCCGTGAACCTTTACTATAGCTTGACACTGAACATTGAGCCTTGATGTGTAGGATAGGTGGGAGGCTTTGAAGCGGTGACGCCAGTCATCGTGGAGCCAACCTTGAAATACCACCCTTTAATGTTTGATGTTCTAACTTTGGCCCGTGATCCGGGTTGAGGACAGTGTCTGGTGGGTAGTTTGACTGGGGCGGTCTCCTCCCAAAGAGTAACGGAGGAGCACGAAGGTTAGCTAATCACGGTCGGACATCGTGAGGTTAGTGCAAAGGCATAAGCTAGCTTGACTGCGAGAGTGACGGCTCGAGCAGGTACGAAAGTAGGTCTTAGTGATCCGGTGGTTCTGAATGGAAGGGCCATCGCTCAACGGATAAAAGGTACTCCGGGGATAACAGGCTGATACCGCCCAAGAGTTCATATCGACGGCGGTGTTTGGCACCTCGATGTCGGCTCATCACATCCTGGGGCTGAAGTAGGTCCCAAGGGTACGGCTGTTCGCCGTTTAAAGTGGTACGCGAGCTGGGTTTAGAACGTCGTGAGACAGTTCGGTCCCTATCTGCCGTGGGCGCTGGAAGATTGAGAGGGGTTGCTCCTAGTACGAGAGGACCGGAGTGAACGCACCACTGGTGTTCGGGTTGTCATGCCAATGGCATTGCCCGGTAGCTACGTGCGGAAAAGATAACCGCTGAAAGCATCTAAGCGGGAAACTTGCCTCGAGATGAGTCTTCCCTTGGACCCAGAGTCCACTGAAGGAACGTTAAAGACTATGACGTTGATAGGTCGGGTGTGTAAGCGTAGCGATACGTTGAGCTAACCGATACTAATGAACCGTGAGACTTAACCTTACAACACCGAAGGTGTTTTGGTGAGATGAGATTGAGAGAGAGAAGTCGAATTTCAGCGAATGTTCAGGATTGAAATGGATGGTTGTGTGGATAGTGATATTGACATACAACGGTTCATGTACAGAATATGCCTGGCGGCGACAGCGCGGTGGTCCCACCTGACCCCATGCCGAACTCAGAAGTGAAACGCCGTAGCGCCGATGGTAGTGTGGGGCTTCCCCATGCGAGAGTAGGGAACTGCCAGGCTTTAATTAAGAGAAACCCTCAGCGTAAGCTGGGGGTTTTTTGCTTTATGCAGATTGCGAAATAATCAGAGATTAGCCCTGTCGGCCGGGCACGTTAGTGATATCAGCACATACCGGTTACGGCCGGAATATCCGCTCAAGCCAATTTGTCAGGTTCTAATCAGGAAAAACTACCATTACTGAAAGACTGAGTTTTTTACTTTATGTGATATAAAAACGGCTGCTTGATTTAAAGGATTATGAAGTATGAGAACACTTTTTATCGCCCTGTATGCACTTCTCTTTTCCTGTACCTCTATTGCCTCAACGAATCCATCTTTTGAAGAGGTTGTTCAAAAAGTATTACTTGGTTTTCATCAGCAAGATACTCAAATAATCAATTCCCTCATTAATAAGGATATTGGTATTTATATTGTGTATAAACGCGGTATTCCATACCAATATGAGCAATTATCTCAATTTGACTTTAAACAGCCGGTTCCGGAATATCTGCCCTATGAGCCTTTATCTGAAAAGCTCGTTAGAGCAAATAGCAAGATTACCCAATATAAGACTGCTGCTACGTTTGATTGTGATACGGAGCGTTGGAGTCCGACAGGTTTATCAGTAGGCAAAACAGGCAATAACCATCTCTTGTCTGAAACGGCCGCTTTTTTGAAACTGCATGAAATGACTGATATGAGCGATAAGGCGTTTGCTGATTTGAAAAAGCTTGAGTCTGTAAGCCGTAGAATAGTATTGGCATCAAATGATGGCGAAGAGTTAGTTTTTCATTTGGGATATTTTAATCAACGCTGGTATTTAACCGTTTTAGATCGTGTTTCCAGCGATTGCAGCGCTTAATTTGAAAAGCCCTAATCAACATCGTTGGTTAGGGCTTATGGAAAAATGACTACCACTTACTCACGAATTTTCCACTGTTTTGCCAGCTGGGATTTAGTTTCTCCCTGCAACCAGGTATTAATACTCTCCAGCAGCTTGGTATTATCTTTTTTAACCATATACACCTTGTGGCTCTCAGTACCAGAGAAAGGCTTTTCTGTCGCCATACAAAGTACGTTTGGTTCTTTATTCTGATAGTAATCGCCTTCGATTAGATCGGTTACCATGATGTCTGCTGTTTTGTCTCTCAGCGCCTGTAGATTATCGAAATTATCTTTAACGCGGATTATTTGTGCTTTTTTGATGTGGCTATCTACGAAGGTTTGGTTGGTACCACCAGGGTTAACCACCACTTTAACTTTAGGTTGATCGATCTTTTCTAAGTCAGGTAATTCTTTAGCAACCGAACAGCTGGCTAAAGCAATTTTCCCATTGGCTACAATCGGTTTAGTTAAACCAAATTCAGCTTTACGTTTGGCGGTTTCAGTAACACCACCCATGGCAATATCAAATTTGTCTGCAGCCAGATCGTCTGACAGGGTTGGCCAACTGGTAATGACAAAATCTACTTTCAGATTTAATGATTTACCTAGTGCATTAGCCATATCGATATCATAGCCTTCAAGCGCGCCCGAAGCATTACGATACGCTAATGGAGCGTAGTCACCCGGAACTCCTACTTTGAGTGTTCCTGACTGCTGAATTGCGTCCATAGTACGAGCCTGAACCTGTAAGCAACTCAGAATTAATGCAGTACCAACCAATAATTTGAACTTCATTTTTTATCCTTGTGGTTTGATGTGTGTTATTAATTAACATTAATCCCCAACAGAACGCCAGCAAAAGACAAGAAAATTACTTAAAGGTGTATTTTTTAGCAGGGTAAGAAATATCGTGCTGAAGGATAAATACAATACAAAATGAAGATAAGCAGAAAGGATGAATTTGGTGTATTAAAAAGCCCCGAATTTCGAGGCTTTTTAGTATTACAGAATACGACTAATTAGCTTATCAATACGAATACGCCGTAATCGACGAATTAACTTACGTATTTTGACCGGATAGAATTGAATACTTTGCAGTTGCTGATAGTGATTAACCACAAAAGTATGTGTGCGAATGCATTCCAGTTCATGCTGACGCGCTTCTTTCAATTCTCCTTTAGGATCATGAATTAAAATCGCATTTTCCAGATCCAGATGCCATGCCCGGGGGTTTAGATTATTACCCGTAATGAGCTGCCACTCATCGTCAACCCACATGCCTTTCAGGTGATAAGTATTATCTTCATCTTTCCACAAACGAACGGTTAGCAGACCCTGGTCTACATAGCGCTGTAATCGTGTAACAAAGCGACGAAGATTAATTTCATACAGGTAGGGTAGAGCACCAATAATTTTGAACGGCTGATCTTCAGGAATATAAAAATCGTTAGCGGTTTTATCACCAACGATAATTTCAACTTTCTTACCCTGACGTAATAATGAAATGATATTTTTCACTAACGGCGCAGGTAAATTGAAATAAGGAGTACATAACGTTAGTTTGTGCTCCGTACTGTTCATGAGTCGATCGATGACTTTATTTAATGGACTGTGTCGACCTAAACCAACGAATGGGGCAACGGAGAGCTCTTCATTGGTGGCGCTGTTTTCAAACTCATATCCATGAACACGTAGGCTTTGTCTGAATTTTTTAATGTCATTTTTAATTTCCTGACCGCGAGGCCGGTTTTGGCAATCTAAACTGCGAACCGCTTCTGCTGGTAACAGGAACTGTTTGACATAACCTATCATGCTGTCGGCTAATGAGGCATTTGTGATGAACTGATAGCGGTCATAACGGTATTTATCGTGTCGATGCAGATAAACGTCATTGACGCTGGCACCCGTGTAGGCAACGGTATTATCGATGACACTACCCTTTAAGTGCAGCACACCCAGCGCTTCGCGAGTATTAACCGGGACACCATAGACAGGCACTTCTACTCCAGGATGCTGTTCAGTCATTTTACAGTACCAATCAGCATTGGTACTTTCTGCGGTTGCACCAATTCGACCCCGTTGAGCACGATGCCAGTCTACTAATATAGCGACCTCTAACTCAGGGCGACGCATTTTGGCCTGATAAATCGCAGATAAAATATCGATACCCGCATCATCATGCTCAAGATAAAGCGCGATCAGGTATATGCGTTGTTCTGCACGACTAATCAAGTCAAGTAAAGTAGAACGATAATCACCTGGTGTTGATAATATTTTAATATCATCAATCCGCTGGGAAATTTTCGGCAGTTGTGCAAGGTGTTGTTGAGATTTCTTTCGTTTAAATGATGACAACATCACAAAGCATTCTTCTCTTGTTGGGTTATGGCAACAGGCCATAACGTGCAAATTGATTATCAGTTGGATCCAGTAATACTACCACCACTCGCTAAGATTGTGACTAAAAAACCGCGCTAATATTGCAAAACTGTCGCTGATATAACAGATTTTCGCCAGTAGGGTTTTCAACCAATTGATAATTAATCATATTTAAAACTACATATTCTAACTTTTATCAGATTCCCCAGCCGAAAAAGCGATAAAGCTTTCCAGTGAACGGTTTGCTTTACCGGCAAGATAACGTTGACGAAAATCCGTAAAGTAATGCTCCAAATCTTCTGAAGCATGGGAGTCGCCTGTCTGATGCAAAATTTGAATAGCGACTTCAGCGGTGCAAAGTTGCTCTTTACGGCTGGCTTCCCGTAATTGGTAACCTGAGCTCTGATCGTTATCGATAGAAAGTACAGGAAAGCGATCCAGATAGGGGCTCTTGCGAAACATTTTTCTGGCTTCTGTCCAGGTACCGTCCAGAATGATAAACAGTGGGCGTTTATTACTCTGTTTTTCAACGTGAGTAACGACCCGGTCAGGTGATGCATAAGCGGCAGGAAAGATAACATAAGGCTGATAATCCGTACTGGATAACAGTGCTAGTAGCTGAGGGTCAATATTGGTACGTGACCAGAGAAATGCTTTAGTGTCAGGTAATATATCGGCAATCAGGCGACCGGTATTACTTGGCTTTAGCGGCTCTGTATCGTACATCAACAGACAAAAAGTACTTTCGGCCAGAGTCGCTGAAAAGGAGTGACACAAGCAATGAACTCGCGGTAGCAGACAACGATGGCAACGAATGACCCTGCATCCTCTGGCGCGGAAAGGTCGAGTGGATTGAGCAAGCCGCTGTTCCCTCAACTGCAAAACAGCATTGTCAGGAAGAGAAGGGGATGCAATGTCAGAAGCCATGAGAGGTAACCTGAGATAATCTGTTGGGATTAACGTCGATAAATAATAAAGGGGCGCATGATATCGTATTCAGCGCCCCCGGGATAATTTTTTAGCGAAACCCTCAGATTTACTGCCGAGTGCTAACTATTTTTAGCTAAAACTTCACTCAGCCATTGGTCAAAAGAGGCTTTTGGAAGGGCTCCGTTCAACATATCTATACGTTGTCCCTTCTTGAATACCATAATGGTAGGTATACTACGGATACCAAAACGAGCACTCAGTTCCTGTTCGGCTTCGGTGTCGACTTTTACAAAGCGGACTTCTCTTTCCCTTTCTTGAGCGACATCTTCGAAGATCGGGGCAAAGTTGACGCACGGGCCGCACCATGGAGCCCAGAAATCAACGACGACAGGAAGGTCGTCATTTAATAATGAATCAAAAGAAGCTTTGTTAGCGTTAATGACTTCGCCATCAAAAAGCTCATGTCCACAGCGGCCACATTTTGCATCTTCCTGAATACGATCTTCAGGGATTCGATTTGTAGTCAGACAAGAAGGACAAAGGGTATTCATGCTGTTACCTCAGTGAAATTACACATTGATTTCACTTATTATGTACAAATGATTAACTATCAACAATGTGATTTCGTCGATAGTTATAATAGATTTAGACTTTTGGCAGATGATGGTGGCTTACCGACATAACATCAGGTAATCTGCGCGCCGGATGCGATGTGGAAGTGGAGATATAGGTATGAATGACTCTTTTAGCGGTAAGAACGGCAAAGTTAAAGTAATGTACGTCCGCGGTGACGACAACAAAGATGATAAGAATAACCGTCGCTCAGATAAAAAGCGCCCGGCAAACAGAAGTAACGATCGGGGCGATAAAAATGCACGTTGGGGAGATAAAGATCTTCCGCATCGTCCGGTCCGTAGTGCCAATGAAAAACCGCCTCGTTCACCATGGCAAGCAAAGTTGCAAGATGTCAGTGAGCCAGAACCTTTTGACCATGGCGGAATTAGCGGCAAAAGTCAGATCGATCCGGCTCAATTGCGTCGTCAACGTGAAGAAGAGACCAAAGTGTATGGTGAAAATGCTTGCCAGGCACTGTTCCAAAGTCGCCCTGATGCTATCGTCCGTGCCTATTTCATCCAGTCGGTAACTCCAAGATTTCGCGAAGCTCTGCGTTGGATGGCAGCTAACCGCAAAGCCTACCACGTAGTTGATGAAGAAGAGCTTATTCGCGTGTCGGGTACTGAGCATCACGGTGGCGTTTGCTTCCTGATTAAGAAACGCGGTGGTTTAACCGTGGCGGATTATTTGGCGAAAGCCGGAAAAAGCGATTGTGTACTGGCGTTAGAAAACGTAGGAAACCCACATAATCTGGGCGGTATGATGCGCTCCTGTGCTCACTTTGGTGTGAAAGGCGTTCTGCTGCGTGACCCTGGTATGCTTGAATCTGGTGCTGCTATTCGTACCGCAGAAGGTGGTGCAGAACATTTAACCGCTATCGGTATTGATGATTTCCCTCAGGCATTAGATTTATTCCGTCGCGCGGGTTATACCATCGTGACCACATCCAGCCATAAGGGAACACCGTTATCAGAAGCTGTTTTACCGGCGAAAACCGTACTGGTGTTGGGTGAAGAGCGTGATGGTCTGTCAGATGTAACCATGAAGCAAAGCGATGTGAGCGTTTCGATTGCAGGAACCGGCAACGTCGAAAGTCTGAACGTTTCTGTAGCGACCGGTATCCTACTGGCAGAATGGTGGCGTCAAAACGCCTCTCGATAATAGAGGTTGATCACCAAAACTAAAAAAGAGCGCGATGCGCTCTTTTTTATTGCGGATTGCGATATTAATTCATCAGAGTTTATCTGAGTGATGAAGTAGCACAAATTTATCCCACAGTTGTTCATTACTCTCTTTATGTGCAGGATCATGAATGATGGTGTTATCAATCGGGCAGACTTTCATGCAGGTTGGTTCATCATAGTGACCGACACATTCGGTGCAAAGGTCGGGATTTATTTCATAAATCTCAGCACCCATAGCAATTGCCTGATTTGGGCATTCTGGTTCGCACATATCACAGTTGATACAGCGCTTTGTAATGAGTAAAGCCATTTTAATACATTACCTAAAGATGCTATCCATTTCGGTTAACTAAAAACGTAGTCGAACGGGGCCTGTCAATGCCGGGGAGAGATGAATGTCGCGCACTGTAGCATAAAACTGGTGATAGCCCAATAACCATAGTGTAGAGCAAATTGGAACTAAGCCATCCATGCAGCTCAGTTCCAATGTTGGTTGCAGCTAAAGCATTATTTATCTGGGGGTGATAGCCAGTTTTATTGCCAACAACAAAAATATCCCGGCAAAACAGCGTCTCATTATTTCTATGAGATGTGGACGAGTGACAATATAACCTCTAATGCTAGAAGCGAACACGCCATAAATAATAAATACAATAAAGGTAATCAGCATAAATACAGCACTCATAGCCATCATTTCCTGTAAATAATCATTATCATTCGGGTTGATAAATTGTGGTAAAAGGGCAAAGAAAAATAGCGTTAACTTTGGATTTAAAATATTTAGTAATACGCCAGAAACGATAATTTTTCGCGAGGATGATGGAGGACTATTTAGTTCAATAGTAAAAGAACCTTTGGATTTCAACATATTCCATGCCATAACGATTAAATAGACCACTCCGGCATATTTTAACACCTCAAAAAGATAGCTATGGGTATGTAAAATAACAGCTAAGCCAGAAATAGCAGCCAGCATATGGGGAACTATACCCAGTGTACCTCCAAATGAAGCCGCAAAGCTTGCCCTATGACCACCAGACAATCCACTGGCTAAAGTATAAAAAACACCAGCACCCGGTAAAATGGCAATGACCAGAGCCGTAATTAGAAATTCAGCACTCATCTTTTCTCCTGAATCAGGTAAGACATTTATTTGATGCTGAAGATGGCAGAATGAACTGGGAGGTGTCTTGAACGAAATTGCAGAAAGCTATCAGATAAGTGACTGGCGTAAGCGACCCGGAGTGATCCCTAATAAACGGGTAAAAGCGCGGGTCATATGGCTTTGATCGGCAAAGCCAGCCTCAAGAGCTGTATCGCTGAGGCTTTTATTGGTTGCCAGTAATTTGCGGGCTAAATGAACGCGTCGTTGAAGCAAATAAGCGTGTGGAGGTAATCCCACTTCTTTGGCGAATCCACGCAATAGCTGAAAACGGCTTAGGTTAGTAAGGTGTGCTAATTCCTGAAGTGAAACTGGTTGTTCAGGAGCATCATCAAGACGTTGTCGCGCTAAAGTGACCGCCGGAGAATGAGTAACAGGCCGATAGTATCTGGTTCCATAATGGCGAAAAGTGTAATGCAACAGCAATTGGTTCATCTCTTCTATTGCCATCATGTCCGGAGTTTTGGTGTTAATAACGTTGCAGAATGCTGAAAATATCCCAGCAAATCGGATGTCATTCAGCGCCGGGCGAGTAATTTCGCTATAGCTGTCAGCTTCATCTGCTAACGTATTGGCGACAAAGGTAGGATCAAAATAGAACATATCCCACTGCCTCACATGGCTACCAATTGACATTCCATCGTGTATTTCTCCAGGGTTAACCGTAATCAAGTCTCCGGGGAGAGCTTGAATCTGACCTATACCACTCCATGAACGGTGGCCTCCGCTTCTAATCATGCCAATACCGAATAATTCATGAAAGTGGCGGGGAAATGTACTGTTTGAAACCAGAGACATCATTTCCAGACCCGGTGTATAGGTTTTGTGGGCATGTGCATAATGAATTCTGGTCATAAGATAAATCTCCTGATGGTATTCACCGACTATATCAGGGATGGTACGGATAGCGAATACCGCTTCTTCACAATAGGTATCCCTTTTCCCTGCGATAAAAACAGCAATAAACGGTATACTTATTATATATGCCGCTGAATAGCCGGATATTAGCGAATATTAACATCCTGTTTCAGACAGAAAATTTTAGGAGTTAGCGTGTCAGATAACCAATCACAACAAAGGAACGTGTTTTTCGATCTGGATGGAACATTGCACCAACAGGATCTGTTTGGCAGTTTTCTTCGTTATATGATTCGTCGCTTGCCGGCTAATCTGATTATTCTGATACCTCTGCTGCCGGTCATTGTTTTAGGCTTGCTGATTAATGGACGTAATAGCCGTTGGCCAATGAGTTTAATGTTATGGGCCATTACTGCGGGTCAGAATGAAGCACGATTGAAATGGCTGGAACAGCAGTTTATTCAAAACTTCCGACAGGGTGTGGTTCCTTTCCCGGTTGTTCAGGGGCGTTTGGCGGAATATTTGAATGATGAGAATACTCAAGTATGGTTACTGACAGGTTCACCTCAACGCCTGGTTGAAGAGGCTTATGCGGACTCTTTCTTTCTGGGGAAAGTTAATCTGGTGGGTAGCCAAATGGTTAGTCGCTATGGCGGCTGGGTTATTGATATGCGCTGCTTAGGCAAACAAAAGGTTGTTGAACTAGAACAACGTTTAGGTAAACCGCTGTCACTATATAGCGGCTACAGCGACAGTATTCAGGACGACCCGGTGCTTGCCTGCTGCCAGCATCGATGGCGGGTTGATGGTCAGGGTAATCTAAAAGAACTGGAGTAATCATCGCTAACCGATGATAGTGATTAATATAAAAGGTAGAGTAATTAATGATGATGACGCATTACAGTGACGAAGACTGGATGCGCTATGCGCTGGAGCTAGCTGAGCGGGCCGACAAAGAAGGGGAGATTCCCGTTGGCGCAGTGTTAGTACAAGATAATCAGGTGATTGCTGAAGGCTGGAATCGGCCTATTAGTACCCATAATCCCACCGCTCATGCAGAGATCATGGTATTACAGCAAGGTGGGTTAGCGCTGCAAAACTACCGGTTATTAAATACCACGTTATATGTCACGTTAGAACCTTGTGTGATGTGCGCAGGGGCAATGGTACACAGCCGTATTCAGCGTTTAGTTTATGGTGCCAGCGATTTAAAAACCGGAGCTGCCGGTTCTTTGATGGATATTTTGGGGCACCCCGGTATGAATCATCATGTTGAAGTGACAGCTGGTATATTGGCGGAAGAGTGTTCTGCAAGGTTAAGTGACTTTTTTAAACGTCGACGGGAACAGATAAAATTACAGAAAATGTTGCGGCAGGGTCTGAGTTAATTGCCGCATTAATGATTAGTTTTGTTCCCGAGGTATTGGCTGCCTGAGCTGAAACTGATTGGGTTTAATCGCCGGGTAAGATTTACCCAATTCAGCGTCTTGCGCTGCAGTTTGTCTGGCTTTAGCTAACTGACGATCTTTTTCCTGCAGATAACCTTCCAGACTAAGTTGATAACGGCGAATATTCTCAACAAATTGATAAGCCTGATAGCCACGAGCATAGCCATAGCGGGTTTTACTGTAATACTGTTTCTGAGTTAGCATAGTTAGACGTTTTTTAACATCTACCCAACTGTCCGGATTCCCACCTTGTTGTGCCGTCAGACTTCTGGCATCCAACATATGGGCATATCCCATATTATAGGCAATCAGAGCAAACCAGATTTTTTCCTCTTCGGGAACGCTATCCGGAATTTTTGCCATCAGTTGTTCCAAATAGGTCAATCCTCCGCGAATGCTTTGTTCAGGATCCAGACGGTCAGTAACTCCCAATGAGTCAGCGGTACTGCGGGTAAGCATCATAATACCGCGTACACCAGTCGCTGAGGTTGCAGTTGGGTTCCAGTGTGATTCCTGATAGGCAATTGCAGCAGCCAGACGCCAGTCGATCCCTTTGGCATATTTCTCGAACAGAGGTTTCAGGCCGGGAAGCGTATTATCAATAGCATTTAGAAAGGTTTTGGTGTCGACATAGTCAAATTCACCGACGTGACCCAGATATTTCTCTTCCAGCTTTGCCAGCGTGCCATCTTCATTAATTTGGTTGAAGAAGTTCAGCATGGCGGCATCCAGACTGTTATCTTCCGTTTTACGCACGTACCACATCACCGGCTCTTCTTCCGTGATATCGAAAGCTACTGCCAGGTTAGGATAAACTCGCTGAATCATGGCAATAGTGACGGAGTCGGCAATGGTGTAATCCAGTTTGCCATCGGCCACTTGCTTTAACAGATCAACAGAAGAATCGGAGGGTGTTGCATCCCAACTGAGATCGGGATACTTACTCTTTTTTAGCTGATGTAATGTAGAAATACTGGCAGCACCAGCCACCACCGTTAACTTACCTTTAATATTGGCCAGTGATTGGGGCTTGGGCATATTTTGGCGATAAACCAACTGTTGTGAAACAGAATAGTAGGCAGGACCAACATTCAGGTTTTTCATACGCTCAGGGTTAAAGATAAGCCCCGCAGCCAGCATATCAGTGTCACCATTTTCTAACTGAGTAAACAGGCTGGTAACGTTGTGTTCGGTTTCAATATTTAATTTAACACCAAGATAGTCAGCAAACTGTTTCGCCAGCTCATAGTCGAGGCCGTCAATCCCGGTGCTACTTTGATAGTAGTAGGGAGTAACGTTAAGAGTGGCAACATTGAGGACGCCGCGTTGCTTAATTTTCTGTAATTGAGTGCTGTTATCGCCGCACCATTGCAGCGTTGGCCACATGGCTAAGGCCAGTAGCAGTGTGACAACACCAATAAACAGATAGTTAATCTTTAATGGCTTCAAATATCGTTCTCTAAATCAGGTGAATTTTTTTGCTGAATACGAATAGAGTTAAACATTCATGGGCTTTGAAATCACTCTAGTTTGGGTTATCTCGTATAGCTGCTTATCGTTTGATAATAAATGGAATTCTCAGTTAATTTTTCATCAGGAAAGGGATAGTCCTGAATTTATAGACAGGCATTTTGCTTAACTAAAGACAACATAGCAAATACTATGTTTCATCAGATTCATTATTCGGGTGAAAAATAATAGCTACGCAAACGGTTTCGTCATTGAGTTTGATTCTCTATAATAGGCGCAGTTTTTTCCGCTTAAGCCTTAGAGGTCATCACAATAGGCGGTTTTTCAGGGGTTTTACTGAAATATGAAACCGATTGGATTAAGGTACCTATTGTGATGGCCTCTTTAGACCAGAGAAATTCTACTATGGAAATTTTGCGTGGCTCGCCTGCTTTATCTGCTTTTCGTATCAATAAGTTACTGTCTCTTTGTCAGGATCTCCAACTGCCGGTCAGCGATATTTATGCTGAATATGTGCACTTTGCGGACTTGATCACACCATTGTCAGAAGATGAACTGACAAAGTTAAAGCGGTTGCTGAAATATGGTCCATCACTGGCAGAACACGAGCCACAGGGACGCTTGTTACTGGTGACGCCAAGGCCGGGAACCATTTCTCCCTGGGCATCGAAAGCGACGGATATTGCACATAACTGTGGATTGTCACAGATCCACCGTTTAGAGCGGGGGATCGCCTACTATATTCAGGCGGAAAATCTTTCTGAGTCTCAATGGCACATTTTGTCCGGTTTATTGCACGATCGAATGATGGAATGCGTGTTTACTGAACCTCAGCAAGCGCAAGCGTTGTTTTCTCAGCATCAGCCAGCGCCATTTGTGGTAGTTGATGTGCTGACTGAAGGTCGCCAGGCGCTGGAAAAAGCTAACGAAAAGCTTGGGCTGGCGTTAGCACCCGATGAAATTGACTATCTGCTGGATGCCTTTACCGGCTTACAGCGCAATCCAACCGATATTGAACTCTACATGTTCGCTCAGGCTAACTCTGAGCACTGTCGGCATAAAATCTTTAATGCTGACTGGGTGA
Source organism: Limnobaculum zhutongyuii (assembly GCF_004295645.1). Lineage (NCBI taxonomy): Bacteria > Pseudomonadati > Pseudomonadota > Gammaproteobacteria > Enterobacterales > Budviciaceae > Limnobaculum > Limnobaculum zhutongyuii. The sequence goes on along the minus strand of NZ_CP034752.1, from coordinate 3,981,846 downwards.
TTGATGGTAAAACGCAGCCCAAATCGCTGTTTAAAATGATTAAGAATACCTATGAGCAGACACCGGACTACGTTCTGTCTGCTTATAAGGATAATGCTGCGGTAATGGAAGGCTCTGAAGTGGGGCGCTTCTTTGCCAAGCCTGATAGTGGTGTTTATGACTATCATCAGGAAGCCGCGCATATTCTGATGAAGGTAGAAACCCATAACCATCCAACAGCCATTTCTCCATGGCCGGGAGCAGCAACGGGTTCCGGTGGTGAAATTCGTGATGAAGGTGCAACCGGTCGTGGTGCAAAACCCAAAGCGGGCCTGGTTGGCTTTTCGGTTTCTAACCTGCGTATTCCCGGTTTTGAACAACCGTGGGAGCAAGACTTCGGTAAACCCGATCGTATCGTTAACGCACTGGATATTATGACCGAGGGGCCGCTTGGCGGCGCGGCGTTTAATAATGAGTTTGGTCGCCCAGCATTATTAGGCTATTTTCGCACTTATGAAGAAAAAGTGAACAGCCATAACGGTCTGGAACTGCGCGGTTACCATAAGCCAATTATGCTGGCGGGTGGTATTGGCAATATTCGAGCCGACCACGTACAAAAAGGTGAAATTACCGTTGGTGCCAAACTGATTGTATTGGGTGGACCAGCGATGAATATCGGTCTTGGCGGTGGGACTGCTTCTTCAATGGCTTCGGGCCAATCTGATGCAGATCTGGATTTTGCATCAGTACAGCGTGATAACCCTGAAATGGAACGTCGCTGTCAGGAGGTGATCGATCGCTGTTGGCAGTTGGGTGATGATAACCCGATTCTGTTTATCCATGACGTTGGTGCTGGTGGTTTATCCAATGCGATGCCTGAATTAGTTAGCGATGGTAATCGTGGCGGTAAGTTTGAGCTACGTGACATTCTCAATGATGAGCCAGGAATGAGCCCATTAGAGGTTTGGTGTAATGAATCTCAGGAGCGTTATGTTCTGGCGGTAGCGCCAGAAAAGTTAGCGTTGTTTGATAGCCTGTGCCGCCGTGAACGCGCACCTTATGCGGTAATTGGTGAGGCAACAGAAGAAAAACAGCTGACCCTTCACGATCGTCATTTTGACAACGACCCTATTGACCTGCCGTTAGATGTCCTGCTGGGTAAAACACCGAAAATGGTTCGGGATGTCAAAACATTAAACTCTGTCTCTCAGCCGTTAATAAACGCGGATATTTCGCTGGAAGAAGCGGTTAAGCGCGTCCTGCATTTACCAACGGTGGCAGAAAAAACTTTCCTGATCACCATTGGAGACCGTTCAGTCACCGGTATGGTGGCTCGTGATCAAATGGTTGGTCCATGGCAAATTCCGGTTGCGGATTGTGCTGTGACCACCGCCAGTTATGACAGCTATTATGGCGAGGCCATGTCTTTAGGTGAGCGAGCACCGGTTGCGTTACTGGATTTCTCTGCTTCAGCTCGTCTGGCTGTAGGGGAAGCGCTAACTAATATTGCTGCAACTCAAATCGGTGGGTTAAAGCGCATTAAACTTTCTGCTAACTGGATGGCCGCTGCTGGCCATCCGGGAGAAGATGCCGGCCTGTATGCTGCAGTAAAAGCGGTGGGTGAAGAACTGTGCCCTGCATTAGGCATCACCATTCCAGTGGGTAAAGATTCGATGTCAATGAAAACCCGCTGGCAGCAAGAAGGTGAAACTCTGGAGATGACCTCTCCGCTGTCGCTGGTGATTACCGCGTTTGCCCGAGTGGAGGATGTACGTAGTACGGTTACTCCGCAACTGCATACTGAAGAAGACAATGCATTGTTGCTTATCGATCTTGGCGAAGGCCGAAATGGACTGGGAGCGACAGCATTAGCTCAGGTATATCGTCAACTGGGCGATAAGCCGGCAGACGTACACAGTGCGGATAAATTGGCGGCTTTCTTTAATGCGATGCAGGCTTTGGTAGCCCGACGTTCACTTTTGGCTTATCACGACCGTTCTGATGGCGGATTAATGGTAACGCTGGCGGAAATGGCATTTGCCGGTCATTGTGGATTAAAGGTCGATCTGCAATCGCTGGATAGCGATATGTTATCGGTTCTGTTTAATGAAGAGCTGGGGGCCGTTATTCAGGTTTCTCAGGCCAAACTCGCTGAAGTGAAAGCTTGCCTGTCATCGTTTGGGTTAACTGACTGTGTACATCACATTGGTTGTGCCGTGTCGGGTGATGAAATCGATATTTTTTATGGTGACAAGCCAGTCTATAAGCAAAGCCGTCAAACATTACGTATGTGGTGGGCTGAAACAACATGGCAGATGCAACGCCTGCGCGATAATCCGGACTGCGCTGATATGGAACATCAGGCAAAACAACAGGCGAATGACCCAGGTTTGAATGTCAATCTGAGCTTCGATGTTAAAGAAGACATTGCCGCTCCTTATATTGCTAAACAGGTACGCCCTCGGGTTGCGGTGCTGCGCGAGCAAGGCGTTAACTCTCACGTTGAGATGGCGGCCGCTTTCCATCGTGCGGGGTTTGATGCTGTTGACGTACATATGAGTGATTTACTGTCGGGAAGCATGCAGTTAGATGGTTTCCATACGCTGGTGGCCTGCGGTGGCTTCTCTTATGGTGACGTATTAGGTGCCGGAGAAGGATGGGCGAAGTCGGTACTGTTTAATAATCGGGTACGCGATCAGTTTGATGCTTTCTTTAATCGTCAGGATACGTTGTCTCTTGGCGTCTGTAATGGCTGTCAGATGATGTCTAACCTGAGTGAGTTGATTCCGGGTTCCGAACACTGGCCACGCTTTGTACGTAACCTGTCAGAACGTTTTGAAGCGCGCTTTAGCCTGGTGGAAGTGACACGTAGCCCATCGTTGTTGCTGCAAGGTATGGAAGGTTCACGCTTACCGATTGTGGTTTCTCATGGTGAAGGGCGGGTCGAAGTCCGTGATGCACAACATTTGACGGCATTAGATCAATCCGGGCTGGTTTCTATGCGTTATGTGGATAATTTCGGTCAGGTTACTGGGAACTATCCGGCTAACCCGAATGGTTCACCAAAAGGAATCACGGCAATCACCAATAAGGATGGACGGATTACGTTAATGATGCCTCACCCTGAGCGTGTTTTCCGTACGGTGAGCAATTCCTGGCATCCGGCGGAGTGGGGCGAAGATGGACCATGGATGCGGTTGTTCCGTAATGCCCGTAAGCAGCTTGGTTAATAGCAGCTGTTTATAATAAAAAGGCGACGAAAGTCGCCTTTTTAATAATATGAAAAATAAGGGATTTCTTAGTTCTGTTGGTAAATGCAGACAATAGGGGTAATAAGATGTCTCAAATAAGAGACATATAACCACATGATTTTGTTAAATAATTAAAGTGAGATAAAACACTGTCGGTTTTTAGAGACAGATCGAGCAGAGATTCACCATGAGAGTAGCGCTACAAAATTACCCTAGCTATCAGATAAAAATAAAATATTATATTTATCAATATGTTGTGATATTTATTTTAAATGTGGCACGCTACGTGCATTATCTTATGCGTCGCTCATTCACCTTTTTATGTCAGAACACAATTTGTGGTGCTACATAAGCCTTAGAATGATGCCAAAGCCATGGTACCTATCGTCTACCAACCCGATATTCACTGCTTCGGCAGCTTATCAAACATCAGACGACACGTTGAGTGAGGTGCCAGCCTGTGTCAGGTTGTGATGAACCTGCTGTTATGAACAACACTTCATCAATTATTGACACATATGGATGTTATTCGTCAGGTCTATCGATGTCAGGTTATGCCTACATCACTCAGAAGACGAAAACTCAGGACATCCACGTATTTCTCCCGAAGGATGGCAACGTCCTTCGGGAATTCACGCACAAAAGTAGACGAAATTCGTTAGGCACTTACCATCTTTTGGTTAAGTGCTTTTTTTTTGGCTGCGATATGGCAGTAGCTAAACGGTTTAACACAGAAAAGCCGTTTAGCTGTTTTTTGAGTTATTATGCCGCTAATGGACAAATGCGGGGCAATCCAGACGTAAGAAAATCTTTGATGAAACAGGTTAAAGCACTATTTTCTTCCATCAGGGTTAGTTAGCATCGTTACTGATTGATTTACCATGAGAGTATCAGGTTGAAAAAATTGAACCGTTTTCCTCATTCCCTTCGTCAACTGGTGTTACTGGCATTCTTGCTGGTGCTATTGCCGTTGTTGATTTTGGCTTATCAGGCTTATAAAAGTTTAGATTTGCTTAGTGAGCAGGCTGCGGATAGTAACAATACGACGCTGAAAGATGCGCGACGTAGTGAAGCGATGACCAATCTGGCACTTAGTATGGAGCGCAGCTATCGGCAATATTGTGTATTGGGTGATAAAACGCTGGAGACGCTCTATCTAAACCAGCGTCAACAATATGCTGAAATGTTGGAGATGCATGCAGCAATTATTCCCGATCAAAACTATTATAAAACGCTTAAGCAGCAGCAGGCGGGGCTGGCCGAAATTCACTGTAAGAATAGTGGGCCAAATGAAGAGTCGTCCATTTTATTAGAGCAGTTCTCCAAAGCAAACGCGGATATGGTTCAGGCTACACGAGCTATTATTTTCTCTCGCGGTGAAAAATTACAGCAGGCCATTGCGGATAAAGGTTACTTCTTTGGACAACAGGCGCTGTTGCTGTTTTTGCTTAGCGTATTTTTGGTTTTCCTGTTTACCCGAATGATCATTGGGCCTGTAAAACGGGTTGAGCGTATGATTAACCGTTTGGGAGAGGGAAAGTCTCTGAGTAACCTCACCGCATTTAAGGGACCGAGGGAGATCCAGTCTCTGGCACAACGTATTGTCTGGTTGAGTGAACGTCTTTCGTGGTTAGAATCACAGCGCCATGAATTTTTGCGGCATATCTCTCATGAACTAAAAACACCGCTGGCCAGCATGCGTGAAGGTACGGAATTATTGCTGGATCAGGTTGTCGGACCGTTAACCGACGATCAAAAAGAGGTCGTGTCTATACTGGATAACAGTAGCCGACATTTACAACAACTGATTGAACAACTTCTGGATTACAACCGTAACCAGACGGATGTACGTACCGAAAAAGAGCATCTTGATCTGCAGGTTATGGTTTCTGCGGTAATTTCCGCCCATAGTTTGCCTGCACGGGCTAAACTTATGCGCACGGAATGCCAGCTGGCACTGAGCCATTGTTGGGCAGAATCGGTATTATTAATGCGTGTTCTTGATAATCTCTATTCCAATGCAGTGCACTATGGCGCGGAATCCGGTACCATTTGGGTTATTAGTCGTCAGGTTGGGCAATCTATTCAAATAGATATCGCCAATACCGGAGAAAAAATCCTGCCTCAGGAAAAAACGATGCTGTTTGAGCCGTTTTATCAGGGGAGCCGCCAGAGAAAAGGGGCGGTAAAAGGCAGTGGCTTGGGATTGAGCATTGCCCGTGATTGTATCCGTCAGATGGACGGTGAATTGCTGCTGGTCGATGTAGACTATGCCGATGTGTGCTTTCGAATTGAACTACCGTTAACTGCTGAGAAGTAATGCATAATGCCTAAAAGGTTTACCAAACAAGATTTAAATTATCATTCTACGCTTAGCCCGCTGAATTCGCTGGGGGTGACGGGCCGATGGCAGAAAGCACTAACGCTTTCAGCTTTTATGCTGCCTGTGATGTTGGCCGGATGTAGCTATCAGTCGTTTACTGAAAGTGCATCGGGTGAAATTCGTTATGAAACGCCAAATCGCAAAGTCAGTGATTACTCGCGAGTGAGTTGTGACGGTAATATCTGGAAAGCTCAGGACAGTGAAACTTACGCTAACTCATTGTATTGGCTACGCCTGATTACTTGTTCTCAGTCGCTTCCAGCTTCCCGGGCTCAGGCACAATCCGGTGAATATGAAACGACAACCTGGGATGGTGTCATGAAGCGCGCCGTCTTGTTATCCCGGGTTGAGGTCAATAATTCGGAACGTCGTCGTTCACTGGAGCAGCTAAAGAATTTCCGTTCAATGTATCCGGATACGGTCTATTCTCTGATTCAACTCTGGACAGATGAACAGTCGATGGAACTTAGCCTGTCGGATGAAAGAGTTCGTCATCAGCGCCAAAAAGAAAGTAATGACACACAAATGGATGCGCTGCACGCTCAGTTACAGGATACTAAACATCAGCTTAATGAGATGACGCGCAAGCTGGAGAACCTGACAGATATTGAACGTCAGCTCTCATCACGTAAGAATCTTCCTGCCGATAGCACTATTGGTAGTGCAGCAAAAACTGAACCAGCACCAGTCGTTATCCCGACACCTCCGGTGGTGCCAGAAAAGCCAGCAGGAACAACGCAGCCAGCGTCAGCGGCTCAAAAGATAGCGCCTGATGCTAAACCAGCAGCAGGTGAAAAAGCGGTTGAACCAGCAAAATCTACGCCAGAAGTTAAATCCACACCAGAGGCTAAACCCACCGTGGGTGATAAACCTGCGGAGCCGGTAAAAGCGGTTGCCCCAGCAGTGGATAAGCCAGTAACGCCTCAGAACAAAACAGAAAAAGAGAGTGCCAAACCAGCACAGCCACCGGCAACAACTGCTCCGGCTAAAGCAGATACTCCAGCAGTAGAGAAAAAATAGACCAGCCGTTATTAAGGAGTTTAGTTGATATGACATCGCGTAAGCCTGCCAATTTATTACTGGTTGATGACGATCCCAGTCTGTTAAAGCTATTGGGAATGCGCCTGACCAGCGAGGGTTTCAATGTCACGACGGCGGAGAGTGGACAAGAAGCATTACGTCGTTTAGGTCGTGAACAGATAGATCTGGTTATCAGCGATCTGCGCATGGATGAAATGGACGGTATGGCGCTGTTTAATGAAATACAAAAACATCAGCCAGGTATGCCGGTCATTATTCTCACTGCCCATGGCTCTATTCCTGATGCGGTTGCTGCGACGCAGCAGGGTGTATTTAGCTTCCTGACGAAACCGGTGGATCGCGACGCGCTGTATAAAGCCATTGATGATGCTCTGGTAATGAAAGTACCGGCGGGTGATGAAAGCTGGCGGGAAAATATTGTGACCCGCAGTCCGCTGATGCTACGTCTGCTTGAACAAGCAAAAATGGTAGCGCAGTCTGATGTAAGCGTGCTGATTAACGGCCTGAGTGGAACCGGTAAAGAGGTACTGGCCAAAGCGATACATAGCGCCAGCCCACGGGGAAATAAGCCCTTTATTGCTATTAACTGTGGCGCATTGCCGGAACAGTTACTGGAGTCTGAGCTATTCGGACATGCCAAGGGCGCATTTACCGGTGCTGTCAGCAGTCGTGATGGCCTGTTTCAGGCGGCTACCGGTGGTACGCTGTTTCTGGATGAGATCGGTGATATGCCATTACCGCTGCAGGTAAAACTGCTGCGCGTATTGCAGGAACGCAAGGTGCGTCCATTAGGCAGCAATCGCGATCTGGACATTGATGTACGGATTATCTCGGCGACTCACCGCGACTTACCGAAAGCCATGGCGAAAGGAGAATTCCGTGAAGACCTCTATTATCGTCTGAATGTGGTTACCCTGAAAATTCCTGCGTTAAATGAACGAGCAGAGGATATTCCGTTGTTAGCTGACCATCTGTTACGCGAATCAGCAAAACGCCATAAGCCTTTTGTACGCAGTTTTTCTACCGATGCCATGAAGCGTTTAATGGCTGCCAGTTGGCCGGGTAATGTGCGCCAGTTGGTTAACGTCATTGAGCAGTGCGTTGCACTGACCAGTACACCGGTTATCAATGAAGCATTGGTACAACAGGCTTTGGATGGTGAAAATACTGCATTGCCAACCTTTGTTGAAGCGCGTAATCAGTTTGAACTGCTCTATTTACGCAAGCTTTTACAGATGACGAAAGGTAACGTTACCCATGCCGCTCGTATGGCAGGGCGAAACCGAACTGAGTTTTATAAATTGTTGTCACGCCATGAATTAGATGCGAACGATTTTAAAGAGTAGCGTTTAATCTTTTTTAATCCGGGCGACAGTCATTTATACTGCTGCCTTTGTAACCTGATAGCGAACAGTGAATTGATATGAGCAAAGCTCTCTCTATCGCATTAGCGCAGTTAAATTGGCTGGTTGGTGATATTGAAGGTAACACTAACCGAATGCTACAAACCATCAGCGAACAGCAGCAGGCGGGAGCCGACCTGGTGCTGTTTTCTGAGCTGGCCCTGACCGGTTATCCACCGGAAGATTTACTTTATCGTGACGATCTCTATCAACGTTGTGATGAACAATTAGCCCGATTACAGGCCGCTTCCTCTGAGACCGCCGTTATTGTGGGGCATCCATGGCGGGACAATGGGCATTTGTATAATGCACTTTCCATGTTCTGGCAGGGAAATCTGGTTACCCGCTATTACAAGCAACAGTTGCCCAACTATGGCGTATTCGATGAGAAACGCTATTTCAATGCGGATGACAGAACTTGCTATGTTGATTTTAAAGGTTACCGTGTTGGTTTACTGATCTGTGAAGACCTGTGGTTTAACGGCCCGGTTGATGCACTGAAAGCCGCTAATGTTGATATGATCCTGTCAATTAACGCCTCGCCTTATAATCGTGAAAAGCCATATATTCGTAATCAATTGCTGGCAGAACATTGCCATCGTACCCACTTACCGCTGGTGTATTTGAATCAGGTAGGTGGTCAGGATGAACTGATTTTTGACGGCTGTTCCAAGGTTTTTGATGCAACAGGCAATATGACGCACAAGCTGGCGGCATTTAAAGAGCAGACTCAGTTAGTTAAGTTTAACAACTATCATATTGAATCCATGGTGTTGCCAGAGCAGCCATCAGAACTTTCACTCATTTATGATGCGTTGGTACTGGCAGTACGCGATTACGCCAACAAGAACGGTTTTAAAGGGGCTATTCTTGGTTTATCCGGCGGTATTGATTCAGCCTTAACGTTGGCGATTGCCGTTGATGCCTTGGGCAAAGAGAAAGTTCAGGCAGTGATGATGCCATTCCGCTATACCGCAGAAATCAGTATTGAAGATGCGCGGGAAGAGGCAGAAACGCTGGGCGTTGAGTTTGATGTTATCTCCATTGAGCCGATTTTTGATGCCTTTATGACTCAACTGGCACCAATGTTTGTTAACACCCGCCGTGATACTACCGAAGAAAACCTACAGGCCCGCTGCCGTGGAGTAATCTTAATGGGGCTATCAAATAAACGCGGTAGTCTGGTGTTAACCACCGGAAATAAAAGTGAGATCGCCGTAGGGTATTCGACGCTTTATGGTGATATGGCGGGTGGTTTTGATGTATTAAAAGATGTACCAAAAACACTGGTGTTTAAACTATCGGAATATCGTAATACTCGTTCACCGGTCATTCCTCAGCGAGTGATTGACCGTCCACCTTCTGCGGAGCTGGCTCCGGATCAGAAAGATGAAGATAGCCTGCCGCCTTATCCGGTACTGGATAAGATCCTTGATGGCTATGTGGAACGGGATATGTCGGTAGAGCAACTGGTAGGGGAAGGCTTCGATGAGGCGATTGTGCGTAAGGTTATCCGCCTGGTTGATATTAATGAGTATAAGCGCCGGCAGTCACCGGTAGGCCCAAGGATTACTGCACGTAACTTTGGCAAAGATCGGCGTTATCCGATCACTTCCGGCTTTGGCCGTAAAAATTGGTAAGGGTTTGACTTTTATGAAGAAGATTGACGCAATCATTAAGCCGTTTAAGTTAGACGATGTTCGAGAAGCGCTGGCGGAAGTGGGCATTACCGGCATGACGGTAACGGAAGTAAAAGGTTTTGGCCGCCAGAAAGGGCATACGGAACTGTATCGCGGCGCTGAGTATATGGTGGATTTTCTGCCAAAGGTGAAAATTGAAATTGTTGTGGCTGACGATATTGTTGATACCTGCGTCGAAACCATCATGAATACCGCGCAGACGGGTAAGATTGGTGACGGTAAGATTTTTGTCTTTGATGTGGCTCGCGTGGTGCGTATTCGTACCGGCGAACAAGACGAAGACGCAATCTGATTTCTCTTCCTCTGTAAGCCGTTACCTTGACTGGTAACGGCTTATTCATTCTTTTATAAGCAGTTGGCTTATAACACCTTATGTGGACCAAAACATTCGTAATGAAGCTGTTGTGGATTAACTCCCCAACTGATTAGCTGTTGAGCAACGAATTGCATAAATGGCACCGGTCCACAGAAGTAATAGTGCATATCAGCCTGATTAAGAGTGGACTTCAGTTTTGCGAGATCCATTAAACCTTGATAATGGTTGGATTCATTCAGGTCACTATTTTGAGGATGCTGATACCAAATATGCGCTTCCGTATTTGGCATGGTCTCAAGCAGTTGGCTTACTTCCTGACGGAAAGCATGAACACCAGAACGTTCAGTGGCGTGCAGCCAGTAAACCGGACCTTGGTGTGATTGTGCTTTTAACGTATTTAGCATACCCAACATTGGCGTCAGACCTACACCACCAGAGATTAATGCAACTGGGGTATTCGATTTAACATCCAGATGGAAATCACCATAAGGTGGTGCCAGCTTAAGAATATCTCCCTGTTGAGCAACATCATGAAGATAGTTTGAGGCTTTACCCTGCGGTTCGCGCTTAACGGCAATACGGTAATATTTACCGTTTGGTGCGTGAGTTAATGAGTACTGACGAATTTCCTGGTATTCCAGACTGTCACTTTGCAAATAGAGAGCGATATATTGGCCCGGTATAAAATCAGCTACGGGTTTGCCGTCGACCGGTTCCAGCTCAAAGCTGGTGATAATTTCACTTTCCTGCTGTTTTTTAACAATACGGAATGGACGTAAGCCTTCCCAGCCGCCCTGTTTTTCAGCGACCTGCTGATAAATTTCACGTTCCCGTTTGATAAACACATCAGCCAGTACCTGATAGGCTTTACCCCAGGCGTTAAGCACTTCTTCGCCGGGGCTCAGCATCTCATCCAATGTAGCAAGTAAGTGTTCGCCAACAATGGCATATTGCTCTGGCTTAATGTTAAAACTGGAGTGTTTCTGGGCAATACGTTCAACTGCCGGAAGGATCGCCGGTAAATTTTCAATATTGACCGCATAAGCGCATATGGCATTAAACAATGCTTCACGCTGGGCACCACTGAACTGATGGCTCAGGTTAAAAATATCTTTCAGTTCAGGATGATGTTGAAACATACGATCGTAAAAATGCGCGGTTAACGATGGACCAGTAGCGGTTAATACGGGTATGGTGGCTTTAATGGTAGCAATAGTTTGACTGTCGAGCATTCTCATATCCTTTTGATAGGGATTAATTAACATATATTTAAAATACATGTTTTAATTGATCTATGTCAATAGATATACCCATACAAAAATAGCAGTTAAATTGACAGTCAAATCAGTAAGATGATTCCATTAATAAGTGAAAAGCCGAGTATGTAGGCACTTTATGGTTACTTTTGTTCTTTATTGGACGAAAAGCAAACGTTTGCGTAAAAACCTTAATTTGGGTCTATTTAACAAGATGAAAACATATTACACTGGTTCGATGTTGTACTTAGTTGCACCTTTTACCAGTTAATTAGCTTACTCAGGAGATGCGGATGTTAAAGCGAGACATGAACATTGCCGATTATGATGCCGAATTATGGCAGGCCATACAAAAAGAGAATGTTCGCCAGGAAGAGCATATCGAGTTGATTGCTTCTGAAAACTATACCAGCCCACGCGTAATGCAGGCTCAGGGAACTCAATTAACCAATAAATATGCCGAAGGGTACCCGGGTAAGCGTTATTACGGTGGCTGTGAGTATGTTGATATTGTTGAACAATTGGCTATCGATCGTGCTAAAGAGCTGTTTGGTGCTGACTATGCTAACGTGCAACCGCATTCCGGTTCACAAGCTAACTCTGCGGTTTATATGGCGTTACTGAATCCGGGAGATACCGTACTGGGGATGAACCTGGCGCACGGTGGTCACCTGACCCACGGTTCACCGGTTAACTTCTCCGGTAAGTTATATAACATCGTACCTTATGGTATTGATGAAAGCGGTCAAATTGACTATGACGATCTGGCTCGTCAGGCTGAAATTCACAAACCAAAAATGATCATCGGTGGTTTCTCTGCCTATTCCGGTATCGTTGACTGGGCAAAAATGCGTGAAATTGCAGACAAAATTGGTGCTTACCTGTTTGTTGATATGGCCCACGTTGCTGGCCTGATTGCCGCTGATGTTTATCCAAACCCGGTTCCTCATGCGCACGTGGTTACCACCACCACGCATAAAACTCTGGCGGGCCCTCGCGGTGGTCTGATTTTAGCCAAGGGTGGTGATGAAGAGCTGTATAAAAAACTGAACTCAGCGGTATTCCCTGGTGGTCAGGGCGGTCCGTTAATGCACGTGATTGCAGCAAAAGCGGTAGCGTTAAAAGAGGCAATGGAGCCTGAGTTTAAAACTTACCAGCAGCAGGTTGCTAAAAACGCGAAAGCGATGGTGGAAGTATTTAAATCTCGCGGATATAAGATTGTTTCCGGTGGAACTCAAAACCATCTGATGCTGCTGGATCTGGTGGATAAAGATATCACCGGTAAAGATGCGGATGCTGCTTTAGGCAGAGCCAACATTACGGTTAACAAAAACAGCGTACCAAACGATCCAAGAAGCCCGTTTGTGACTTCAGGTGTACGTATTGGTACTCCTGCGGTAACCCGTCGTGGCTTTAAAGAAGCAGAAGTTCGTGAACTGGCCGGTTGGATCTGTGACGTGCTGGATAACATCAATGATGAAGCTGTTATTGCGGCCGTGAAAGCTAAGGTTCTGGATATTTGTAAACGTTATCCGGTTTACGCATAGTCGTTCCAACAGCAATCACGCTGATTTTCATATACAGTGATTATCAGTGCCCGAAACAGCTTTGCTAATAACAGGCGCTATATCGATAATATAGCGCCTGTTTTTTTACTGGAAATCGTCACTCTGGACACTGATAATCTAGAGTGTCTTTATGATAACCAAGGAGAAGTGTGTGAAAAAGCATAACCCAGGTTTTGAGCAGCTGTGTGAAGCCGCACGTAAAAATGTACATGAAGTCAGTATTCAGCAAGTAAAAGAGATGATGGACAAGGGAACCATTCCACTGGTTCTGGACGTTCGTGAAGAGAGTGAATTTCAGAAAGACCATATCCCCGGCGCAAAACATCTGGGACGTGGTGTTTTAGAACGTGATATTGAGACCATTGTTCCTGATAAAGCAACACCAATGGTGCTGTACTGTGGCGGCGGTTATCGTTCTGCATTGGCAGCAGAAAGCATCCAAAAGATGGGGTATACCAATGTGCTCTCTATGGATGGCGGATATCGCGGTTGGAATGAGGCTAGCTATCCGTTGGTCAAAGAGTAAATCATTAAGCAAATTCCCATGATGCTGATAACTCGAACCATAGTGTTTGCCATGATGTGCCTGCTGAGTCCATTAGCAGGCGCTCACCCCCATAGTTTTATTGATATTGATTCCAGCCTGGTTATTCAAAAACAGCAGCTGGTTGGTGTTCGTATGGTATGGGAGATGGATGAACTGACATCGGCCGCTTTACTGTTGGATGCCGCGATGGCAAAAGATTCACCATTGGTCTGGCAGAGCATGGCGGATGAGTTAATGGAAAATACCCGCAATCAGCTCTACTTTAGCTATATGAAACTCAACGATAAGCCGGTTCAACTTGCCGAGAAAGCGGATAATTATTCGTTATCTCGTCATGGCAATAAAGCGGTATTTACCTTTGTTTTGCCGCTAGTTAATCCAATTCCGTTGAAAAATAACACCATCACGCTGTCGACGTATGAACAGAGTTATTATGTGGATATGCGTTATCCTTCAGAAAAGTCGATTCATCTAACCGATGATATTGCTGCAATATGTAGCGTAAAGTTAACGACGCCAAAACCGGATGCGTCTCTGATGGCTTATGCCCGCTCATTAGATAAAAATGATTCTCCGGGAGAAGATATGATGTTGGGCAGCAAGTTTGCCCAAACCGTGACGTTGAAATGCCATTGATTGATAATAAACCCAACTATTCTTCTGGTCGTTTTTGGCCACTGTATCTTTGTCTGGCCGCCCTTGTCATGCTGGCGGTGCTGGTATGGTTAAAATGGCCGGACTTTCTATTACAAAGTTCCCTTTGGCAAAAACAGCTACATCAACAGCTGGTTTCGCTATTACAGCAAGTTAAGCAATATCCGCTGGAAACCGGTGGAATGCTGATGTTATTCAGCTTTATTTATGGTGTGCTCCATTCCGCCGGGCCGGGACATGGTAAGGTAATTATCACTGCTTATCTGGCGACCCATCCTTTAAAACTACGCGCCAGCCTGCTGCTAACCTTAGCCGCTTCGCTGGTGCAGGGCGTGGTGGCTATTTTGCTGGTTACCATAGTGCTTTCCGTTCTTCAACTCTCAACCCGAACCATCCACCAAAGTAATTTCTGGATGGAGAAGGGCAGCTATTTGTTGATTGCGCTGGTGGGAGGAATGCTCTGTTATCGTGCTCTCCGACAATTACGTCGTATGATGAAGCAAAAGCAGGTGCCACAAACCATTAAGATAAACTCTCTGACGCCGCTGGAGCCCGGGCATGTACACAGTGCTAACTGTGGATGTGGTCATCGTCATTTACCGACGGCTGATGAGTTGGACGTTTCTGGCGGCTGGAAAACCAATCTGGCGATTATTCTTTCTATCGGTATTCGGCCCTGCTCCGGCGCCATACTGGTCTTACTGTTTTCTAAAGTAATTGATGCCTATTCGTGGGGAATAGCCGCAGCGATGGTGATGGCGTTAGGAACGGCCACCACTATTTCACTGTTAGCGCTGTTGGTTCATTACGCACGTCGGTTAGCAGAAAAGATGACGGCAACCCGCCAGCGTTCAGAATGGGGTAAGGTCGCATTGATTTCCTTTTCACTATTTGGCGGTGTATTGCTGATATTGTTTGGTCTGGTTCTGTATCATGGTGTGTCACCAGCCGCTTCCGGCGGATTACGCTATTTTGGTTAATGATATTCGAGCTTATTCACGGGAGAAGTCATGAGAACTATTTTTGCTCATCGCGGCGTGTCGTCACTGGCACCAGAAAATACCCTATCGGCCATTAAGTTATGTACTGATTATCAGGTACGTTGGTTTGAGTGTGATATCGATATCCTTCAGGATGACACCATTGTACTGTCTCATGACTCAACGCTCGATCGCTGTACCAATCGCTCAGGTCCTCTGTTTGAATTAAATCGACAAGATCTGGATCAGATTGATGCCGGAAGCTGGTTTAGTGATGAATATTGCGGTGAACGTATTCCGACTCTGGACCAACTGATAGCACAGATGAATCAGTATCAGCTAAACGCCAATATTGAGATTAAATCCGGCGATGTCAGTGCCGAAGCCTGCCGTCGTTTACTGGCTGGGTTAGATCGGGCGTTAAATCAACTGAATGATGGGCGGGAATATATTATCTCCAGTTTTAATCCTATGCTGCTGGCAGAGTTTAAACGATTACGCCCTCAGGCGCCGGTGGCCTGCCTGTTTGAAAACCATACGTTAAACGATGACTGGCATGTGATTATGGAGTGGACTGGCGCTGAATATATTCATCCTCAAAATGAAGGGCTGACTCAACAGCAGGTACAGCTATTTAAAAGTAAGGGCTATCAGGTCAATGTCTGGACGGTTAACGCCAAAGATCGTGCCAATCAGCTGTTTAACTGGGGTGTGGATGGCATCTTCACCGATTTTCCTCAGAATTTCTCGTCAAAATACCGGGAAGATTAAGGTGTCGCATTATTTTTGACAGCTGAAGTTAAATAAACGTTTGGGATCTATTTGTTATCCCAACTGGTATTTAAGGCGGCTTTTGCGGAAATCTTTTAGCGCGAAGCTGCCGGTGCACAGGGCGTTATTGTCGTATTGCTCTGCGACCTGTTCGCTGACATAGCTAATCTGATGGTGCAAACCATAGTTTTTCACCCACATAACCAGATTTAGATTAGGTTGTGACATCTCCATACCATTAAATTCATATTGCTCTCTGCGGCAGAGAAAACAGGCGGTTTGCCCGGGAAGAATGCTTAATTCAACATCAGAACGGGGAAACTGAGTCCAGATTGTTCCATCATTAGTCACGCTGGAAATAGGGAACTGGTATGGGGCAAGAGAACGAATATTGTGGTACATCAGTTCAGTCGGTTCCCCGACATATTTATTCGACTTAATCCGGTTTTCGCTACGTACCCACTGGTTTTCAAAAAAATACTCGCCGGACAGGCTTAAAACGGCATTAGTATTGGGGGTAAACAGCGATTCCACCAACGAATGTTGTTTCGCGGCGACAGACAACATGGGTACATCATTGATGAATGGCAGATAGTTTGGGCTTGTATATTGACGAACTCCCTGCATAGGTCGGCTATCAACTAACTCAAAGAATCGATATTCCGTTGCTTTGGAAGGGCCGGTATAAAAGAATGCGTCTTCCGGCAAAGTGGTTCTGGTGATTCCTTTGCCATAGAAAGAGAACTCCCGAACAAAAAACGCTAAGAATAGGGTAGGGCGAGGGAGCTGAATAATATCCATAATCAACAACGAACCAATAATGGCCGGGCAATCTTGTACGGACTGCCCGGTATCCGATGATTAACGCTTTAATGCATCGCTTAATTCATCACGCACGGTTGACAGCAGTGCTTTAACCACACGTGGGTTACCCGCCACAACGTTGCCTGAAACATAAGAGTTATGTCCGCCAACGAAGTCAGTCACGATACCGCCTGATTCGCGAACCAGCAGTTCACCGGCAGCAAAATCCCACGGCTTCAGACCAATTTCAAAGAAACCATCAACGCGGGAAGAGGCAACATAAGCCAGGTCTAATGCGGCTGAACCGGTACGGCGGAAATCTGCGCACTGAGTGAACAGTTTGCCAACCATATTGATATAGGTAGCAGAGTGCTGTTTTGCTTTAAATGGAAAACCGGTAGCCAGAATGGTACCAGAAAGATCTTTTGCGTTTGAACCGCGTAAACGGTAACCGTTTAGCTGTGCACCCTGACCGCGAGCGGCGGTAAACAGTTCATTACGCATAGGATCGTAAACGACAGCGACTTCGGTGCGGCCTTTAACGCGCACAGCAATAGAGACGCTGAAGTGAGGGAGTCGTTTGATAAAGTTGGTGGTGCCATCCAGTGGATCAATAACCCATTGTACATCCTGGTCTTCTCCGGCCAGTTCACCGCGTTCTTCACTGATAATGGTATGTTGAGGATAAGCTTTACGAATAACATCGATAATCAGATGTTCTGCTTCGCGGTCAACGTTGGTTACAAAATCATTGTTACCTTTTTGGCTTGCTTCAACGGCGTCAGGTGTTTCATAAAACTTGGCGATCAGGTTACCAGCCTTACGTGCAGCACGTACGGCGATGTTCAGCATAGGATGCATGGGTATCTTCCACTAAATGTTAAAGAACAGAGAAATATAAAGCGGGCGAAGTATACCAGAGGATCGGCAAAATATACAGGCTGTGTTACTATTCATTCTCATAACTTTTAGCCCACAGAATTTTGTTTTTTATGTCAGAGCTTATCTCCGAGAAAATTGGACTGGATAATATTCGTATTGTGCTGGTCGAAACCTCCCATACCGGCAACATGGGTTCTACCGCCAGAGCCATGAAAACCATGGGTTTGACCAACTTATATCTGGTTAATCCACTGGTTAAACCTGACTCACAGGCCATCGCTTTAGCTGCCGGCGCCAGCGATATTATCGGCAATGCCACTATTGTGGATACGCTGGATCAGGCATTAGAAGGATGCCGTCTGGTGGTTGGAACCAGCGCTCGTTCCCGAACCCTACAGTGGCCAATGCTGGAACCACGGGAATGTGGAATAAAAATGTGTCAGGAGTCTGCTCAGGCACCGGTAGCGTTAGTGTTTGGTCGTGAGCGTGTTGGACTCACCAATGATGAACTGCAAAAATGCCACTACCATGTAGCAATTCCTGCTAATCCGGATTACAGCTCATTAAATCTGGCAATGGCAGTACAGATTCTGGCTTATGAAATTCGCGTTGCCTGGTTGGATCAGCAAGAAAGCGGCAAACCACAACCGGTGGTAGTGGAAGATGAGGTTTATCCACTGGCGGAAGATCTGGAGCGTTTCTATCAGCATCTGGAATCGACGCTGTTGAATATCGGTTTTATTCGTGCCGCTCACCCAGGGCAGGTCATGAATAAACTGCGTCGCTTAATTAATCGCGCTCGCCCTGAGAGTCAGGAATTAAACATTCTGCGCGGGATTTTAAGCGCTATAGAAAACCCCGATACAAGAAATAGGCAGAAATAATCCTGAATTAACACCTTTTCAATTGTTACAATACGGGCGACAATAGCGGACATATCTCGATTTGGTGACATTTTTCTGGCTCAATAATACTTGACTAAATTACTCAACTAAATAGTTGACTGAAATAGTTGGGAATGCCAAACTATCTGCATCTTCACAAACAGATGGGCATTAACAATGAGACTGACATCAAAAGGTCGCTATGCAGTAACAGCCATGTTGGACGTGGCTTTGCACTCACAAGAAGGACCGGTCCCTTTAGCTGATATTTCCGAACGTCAGGGGATTTCTTTGTCTTATCTTGAGCAATTGTTCTCCCGTTTGCGCAAGAATGGTTTAGTGACCAGCGTTCGTGGTCCTGGTGGCGGCTATTTACTGGGCAAAGATGCCGGTGATATCGCCGTTGGTTCAGTTATCAGTGCCGTTGATGAATCTGTCGATGCGACCCGTTGTATGGGAAGCGGTGGATGCCAGAGTGGTACACGTTGCCTGACCCATACACTGTGGCACGATCTCAGTGAACGCATCAGCAGCTTTCTTAATGAGATTACGCTGTCTGAATTGGTAAAGAATCAAGAAATTCTGGATGTAGCCGACCGTCAAAATAACGAAACTCAAGGTACGGTTACCAGCACTCATCGTGCATTTGATGAGGCAAAAAAGATCAATCTGCGCGCTTAATTGGCAGTGATGATTGCATTATTTAGAAGTCGTGTACGGAGCAAAGAATGAAATTACCTATCTATCTGGACTACTCAGCAACCACACCGGTCGATCCGCGCGTTGCCGAGAAGATGATGCAGTATTTGACCCTCGATGGCATTTTCGGTAACCCGGCCTCGCGTTCTCACCGTTTTGGCTGGCAGGCAGAAGAGGCGGTCGATATTGCCCGTAACCAGATTGCAGAACTGGTGGGTGCCGATCCTCGCGAGATTGTTTTTACCTCTGGTGCTACAGAAGCCGACAACCTGGCGATTAAAGGTGCAGCTAACTTTTACCAAAAGAAAGGTAAGCACATCATTACCAGTAAGACGGAGCATAAAGCCGTACTGGATACCTGCCGCCAACTGGAGCGCGAAGGTTACGAAGTGACTTATTTAGCGCCACAGGCTAACGGCATTATTGATTTAAGCGAGCTGGAAGCAGCCATGCGTGATGACACCTGTGTGGTTTCTATCATGCACGTAAACAACGAAATTGGCGTGGTTCAGGATATCGCCACCATTGGTGAAATGTGCCGTAGCCGCGGGATTATTTTCCATGTGGATGCCACCCAGAGCGTGGGTAAACTGCCGATTGACCTGTCCCAGCTTAAAGTTGACCTGATGTCTTTCACTGGCCATAAACTTTATGGGCCAAAAGGTATCGGTGCTTTATATGTTCGTCGTAAACCTCGGGTAAGAATTGAAGCTCAAATGCACGGTGGTGGTCATGAGCGCGGTATGCGTTCTGGTACTTTACCGGTGCACCAAATCGTTGGCATGGGTGAAGCTTACCGCATTGCTAAAGAAGAGATGAATACCGAAATTCCTCGCCTTCGTGCACTGCGCGATCGCCTGTGGAATGGTCTGAAAGATATCGAAGAAGTTCACCTGAACGGCTGTCTGGAACAGGGCGTAGCCAATATTCTTAACGTGAGTTTTAACTACGTTGAGGGTGAATCTCTGATGATGGCCCTGAAAGATTTAGCCGTTTCTTCCGGTTCAGCCTGTACTTCTGCAAGCCTGGAGCCGTCATATGTGTTGCGTGCTTTAGGTATGAGTGATGAATTGGCGCATAGCTCAATTCGCTTCTCTCTGGGACGTTTTACTACTGAAGAAGAGATCGATTACACCATTGATTTAGTCAAGAAGTCGATTGGCCGCCTGCGTGACCTGTCTCCACTGTGGGATATGTTCAAACAAGGCGTGGATATCAGTACCATTGAGTGGTCTCATCATTAATTGATTTGATATCGCGCTGCAGTAACGGGCGCGATAAGCAGCAGGAGTAATAAACATGGCTTACAGCGAAAAAGTTATTGAACACTACGAGAATCCTCGTAACGTTGGTTCATTTGATAATGAAGACCCTACCGTTGGTAGCGGTATGGTGGGTGCGCCAGCCTGTGGCGACGTAATGAAATTGCAGATTAAAGTTAACGATCAGGGTATTATTGAAGACGCCCGTTTTAAAACTTATGGCTGTGGTTCAGCGATTGCTTCCAGCTCTCTGATTACCGAGTGGGTTAAAGGTAAATCTTTAGATCAGGCTGAAGCAATTAAAAATACTGAAATTGCTGAAGAACTGGCGTTACCGCCGGTAAAAATCCACTGCTCGATTTTGGCAGAAGATGCTATCAAAGCAGCCATTGCGGATTATAAAAACAAACATAGTAGTAAATAAGCAATAAACGATTGAGGTTTGGTTATGGCGATTACCATGAGCGACAGCGCTGCACAACGTGTTCAGACATTTTTATCTAATCGTGGCAAAGGCGTCGGCCTGCGTCTGGGGGTAAGAACGTCGGGCTGTTCTGGAATGGCGTATGTTCTCGAATTTGTTGACGAATTACACGATGAAGATACGGTATTTGAAGACAAGGGCGTGAAGGTAATTGTAGATGCAAAAAGTCTGGTCTATCTGGACGGCACCGAGCTGGATTTTGTTAAAGAAGGCCTGAATGAAGGGTTTAAGTTTAATAACCCGAACATTTCAAGTGAATGTGGTTGTGGCGAAAGTTTTAACGTCTAGTCTGCTATCGTAACGTTTGTAGATTAAATACAGCATTCGAAAATGTCGACTTTGAAAAGTGCTCCCTTGCTGATCGCCGGTAAGGGAGTTTTCGCTTAACCTATATCATTAGATATCATCAGAGCACGTCATGGACTATTTCACACTATTTAACCTGCCGGTCCACTACGTAGTGGATACTTCATCGCTCTCATCCCGCTATCAGGAATTACAACGCCAATACCATCCCGATCGTTATGCGACGGCCTCTGAGAGTGAACGTCTCCAGTCAGTTCAGCAAGCGGCAACGATAAATGATGCTTATCAAACGTTGAAAGATCCGCTGCGTCGTGCAGAATACCTGCTGTCTCTTAACGGGATAGATGTAAGAAATGAACAGCAAACCATGCATGATACCGCGTTCCTGATGGAACAACTGGAGCTGCGTGAAGAGCTGGACGGTATTGAACACCGTAATACCAGTCAGAAAGAGATCGAATCAGCACTGTCTGCCTTTAGCCAACGAGTAGAAAAAATGACCCGGCAGCGCAGTGAACAACTAAAACAAGAATTGGATAGCCAGAACTGGAAGAGTGCGGCAGATACCGTGCGTAAACTGAGTTTTCTGGATAAGCTTCAACAGCAGGTCGAACAACTGGAAGAGAAGTTATTCGACGCCTGACGGAAACTGAACATGGCTTTATTACAAATTAGCGAACCGGGGATGACGGCAGCACCTCACCAGCGTCGGCTCGCAGCGGGTATCGACTTAGGTACCACTAACTCTCTGGTTGCCACTGTCCGCAGTGGGCAAGCCGAAACGTTACCCGACGATCAAGGTCGCCATTTACTGCCTTCCGTAGTGCATTATCAACATGAAGGAACGGATGTTGGCTGGAGCGCACGTGCTCAGGCTGCTGCCGATCCTTCCAATACCCTGAGTTCGGTGAAACGAATGATGGGGCGTTCACTGAACGATATCGTTCAACGCTACCCAAACCTGCCTTACCAACTGCAAGCCAGTGAGAATGGCTTACCGGTTATTGTTACCGCCGGTGGAATGGTTAATCCGGTTCAGGTTTCTGCGGAGATTCTGACTACGCTGGCGAAACGCGCTCAGGAGACATTAGGCGGCGATCTTGACGGTGTGGTGATTACCGTTCCTGCCTATTTTGATGACGCTCAGCGTCAGGGTACCAAAGATGCCGCTCGCCTGGCAGGATTGCATGTGCTGCGTCTGTTAAATGAACCAACTGCGGCAGCCATTGCTTATGGTCTGGATTCAGGACAGGAAGGCATTATCGCCGTTTACGATCTGGGTGGTGGTACCTTTGATATTTCTATTCTTCGCCTGAGTCGTGGGGTGTTTGAAGTGCTGGCAACCGGCGGTGATTCTGCGCTGGGTGGTGATGACTTTGACCATCTGCTGGCAGACTGGTTGCGTGAACAAGCTGGATTTGGTGCCCACAGCGACCATCAGCTTCAGCGTCAGCTACTGGATGCTGCGATAGCGGCCAAAATAGCCCTTAGCGATAGTCATAGTGCGGAAGTTAAAGTCGGTAGCTGGCAGGGTACGGTTACCCGTGAACAGTTTGACGATCTGATTGCTTCGCTGGTGAAAAAGACATTATTAGCCTGCCGTCGTGCACTGAAAGATGCCGGCGTCAGCGCAGATGAAGTACTGGAAGTCGTCATGGTTGGCGGTTCCACCCGTGTACCATTGGTACGTACTTTAGTGGGTGAGTTTTTTGGTCGAACCCCGTTAACCAGTATTGACCCTGACCGGGTTGTAGCGATTGGTGCTGCTATTCAGGCTGATGTGCTGGTTGGCAATAAGCCAGATTCCGATATTTTATTGTTAGATGTGATTCCGCTTTCTCTGGGTATTGAAACCATGGGCGGATTGGTAGAAAAGATTATTCCACGCAATACCACCATTCCGGTAGCCAGAGCGCAAGAGTTCACCACCTTTAAAGATGGTCAGACTGCGATGATGGTTCACGTACTGCAGGGCGAGCGTGAATTGGTTGATGACTGTCGTTCTCTGGCTCGCTTTACGTTACGTGGCCTACCGCCAATGCCTGCCGGTGGCGCGCATATTCGCGTAACCTATCAGGTGGATGCGGATGGTTTACTGAGCGTTACGGCGATGGAAAAATCCACCAACGTGCAGGCATCGATTCAAGTGAAACCCTCTTATGGCCTGAGCGATGATGAAATCGCCACCATGATTAAAGACTCGATGACCAACGCACAACAAGACGTTAGTGCACGTATGCTGGCAGAACAAAAGGTAGAGGCCGCCCGGGTGCTGGAAAGCCTGAATGCCGCTTTGAATAGCGACAGCGATCTGCTCACTGAAACTGAACGCGCTGCAATAGATAGCGCTATCAGCCAGCTACAAACTGCTATGCAGGGCAATGAGACTGCGATAATAGAAGCATCCATCAAGACACTGGATTCTGTAACTCAAGATTTTGCCGCCCGCCGTATGGATTCATCAATACGCCGCGCTTTGGCGGGTCATTCCGTAGATGAGGTTTAAGCATGCCTAAAATAGTATTCCTGCCCCATCAGGACTTATGTCCGGAAGGTGCGGTTGTTGAAGCAAAAGAGGGTGAAACCATATTAGATGCCGCATTACGTAACGGTATTGAAGTGGAACATGCCTGTGAAATGTCCTGTGCCTGTACCACCTGTCACTGTATTGTGCGTGAAGGATTTGATTCTCTGGCAGAAAGCAGCGAATTGGAAGACGATATGCTGGATAAAGCCTGGGGACTGGAGCCGGAGAGCCGTTTAAGCTGTCAGGCAAAAGTGACCGATGAAGATCTGGTGGTTGAGCTTCCTCGCTATACGGTTAACCATGCCCGCGAGCATTAATTAACAACGGGATATAAAAGATGAGTTTAACCTGGAAAGACAGTCGGGAAATTGGTGAAGCGCTGTACGATCAGTTTCCGGATACCGACCCGAAAACGGTACGCTTCACGGATTTACATCGTTGGGTGTGCGAGTTAGAAGATTTTGAAGATGATCCCAACGCCTCAAACGAAAAGATCCTTGAGGCGATTCTGTTAGTCTGGCTGGACGAAGCAGAATAGCAATCATTAACGGGGCCGCCTTTGGGGGCCCTTATTTTATTGGTTTAAGTAAATATAAAAATAGCGGGAGCCATAACAATGACAAATCAATTTATGCCTGTTTATCTTTCCCATGAACCTGCTGATGCGGTCTGGGGTGACAAAGCACTATTGAGCACCAACAGTGAAGGAATGACTATTCACCTCCATGGAAATGGCAAACTGGGCGCTATTCAGCGTGCGGCTCGTAAAATCGACGGCCAGGGCATCAAAAAAATCAAACTGGCGGGAGAAGGCTGGGATTTAGAACGTAGCTGGAGTTTCTGGCAGGGTTTCCGTGGTCCAAAAGGCGAAAGAAAAGTTGAGTGGGCGGCGCTGGAACAACAAGAACAGCAAGAGCTGGACCGCCGTTTACAGATTATTGACTGGGTTCGTGACACCATCAATATGCCAGCCGAAGAGCTGGGGCCTGAAGAATTGGTTAAACGTACGGTTGATCTGTTTTGCGATATTTCCTGTGATGCGGTGAGTTACCGTATTGTTAAAGGCGAATCACTGCGCGAGCAGAACTATATAGGGCTTTATACTGTAGGCCGTGGCTCCGAGCGTGAACCTGCTCTGCTGGCTCTGGACTACAACCCAACCGGTAATCCGGATGCGCCGGTATTTGCCAGTCTGGTAGGTAAAGGTATCACCTTTGACTCCGGTGGTTACAGCATGAAGCAAAGCGCCTTTATGGACTCTATGAAGTCCGATATGGGCGGCGCGGCAACTATCGCCGGTGCGCTGGCATTAGCGATTAGCCGTGGTTTGAAACAGCGTGTAAAACTGTTCCTGTGCTGTGCCGATAATCTGGTGAGCGGCAATGCTTTCAAACTGGGAGATATTATCCGTTATCGCAATGGTAAAACCGTTGAAGTGATGAATACCGATGCAGAAGGACGTCTGGTGTTAGCGGATGGCCTGATTGATGCGGAAGCACAAAATCCGCAGATGATTATTGATTGCGCCACCCTGACCGGTGCAGCAAAAATGGCGTTAGGAAATGACTATCATGCATTGTTTAGTTTCGATGATGCGCTGGCAAACGAGATGTTGAACAGTGCTAATAGCGAAAATGAACCGTTCTGGCGTTTACCGCTGGCCGAGTTCCACCGTAGCCAATTACCGTCAAACTTTGCGGAATTAAACAATATGGCAGGTGCGGCCTATACCGCTGGTGCCAGCACCGCAGCCGCTTTCCTGTCCCACTTTGTGAAAAATTATCAGCAGGGTTGGATTCATATCGACTGTTCGGCAACTTATCGTAAAGGTGCAGTGGATCAATGGTCGGCAGGAGCAACGGGGCTAGGTGTTCGGACAATTGCCAACTTGCTATTAAGCCAAAAGTCATAATGAAATAGGTTGATAACGCGGGTTGGGTACCCGCGTTATTGATGACTGATTGAATAATGGGCTGACTCTTCTATCAGAGACAGCCTATTTTTTTACATCGCGGTTATCTATTTGCCATCAGTATTTTTCTATAACTATCTTTTAATGTTATGAAAGTCACTGTGGATTATTAATGTGTGATGTAAATATTATTTAAGTGTATTTTTAATCAATGAAACTCTCTATCATCCTATATAATGCTTCACCAATCTTGAGTTTGTAAGGCTTAACAAGGAGGTTTCGGTTATGGACTACCCTATTCTTCATTCGTTACGTCAACTGAGAAATTCTGCTGACAATAGCAATTCTGAACAAAAATACCTGCAGTTTGCTCGTGAATTTCATGATCAACGGATATGGATATTGAATGAGAGTAGCCCAGCTCAGAAAGATCAAGGCCTGCTGAATGTTGGGCTTAATTATGTGGATGATGCGGAATTACCCTTCCTGTTTGCTTATCTGGGGAGTGAACCCGGCGTTCCACCTGAATCGTTACCCGAGATTCACGATCCTGAAACTGGGAGCTATATCGAAGTACGTGGTGTGACGCTGATGGGATTTTCACAGCAGCAGCGCATTGATGTTATTTTGATTAGTGATGCGGATAATTTTGAGCAGATTGATTATAAGCTTCTTGATTTTTTAACAATGAGTCTTCAACTGGAAGAGCAGGGTAATGAGCCATTACCAGCGGATTCCAGTCAGGGTATTCATATTAATGATATGCCGACCATATTTTCTAAAGCGTTATACCAATATTGTGCAGAACACCGTGACATCCAATATTGCCGATTGGGTTTTGCCTCATTAGGTTTTGGCCAACGTTGGTCGCTCTTGATGCTATTAGACAGTGGTAATGGCAAAGCCAGCGATGAACATTTGCATGATATTCAGGTATTGGCTACTCAATTGTTACCTGTTGGCATTGAGCTTACGCATTTATCTGCCAGTGATACTTCGACTCACAATATCGTGACAGGCATGGTTAACCAGCCGCCATTTTATAGTCATACTGATTCTCAAACGTGGTTTGCCAGATTAAAGCGACGATTTAATCCGCCATTACCATTAGCGATGAGATTTAGTGATTAATGAGTTTTAGGGTTATGCTTTACTAGTATAATATTTCTTCAGAATCATATTTATTTACGGCTAACTTACTTATCTACATTATCTCAGAGAGAATCGCTTATGCGTCAGGGAAATTCTGATTTTTGGAGGCTGAAGGGGCTACTTCTTGCCTCATGTCTTGGCTTCGCTTCTTTACCGCTTCATGCAGCACCGGAAACTCCACAAGCTACGCCAGCTGCAGAGCAGCAAGCGTCTCGCTATGCCGGTAAGTCGTTTACTATCCTTGATGCCTCTGAAGTCCAGCTGGACGGTGCCAGTGCGATGGTGGTGACTTTTTCAATCCCGCTTGCGGCGAATCAGAATTTTGCTTCTTTACTGAATCTGGTGGATGAGGCTAGCGGTAAAGTCGATGGCGCATGGGAAGTGTCGGACAATATGATGGAGTTACGCCTTCGTCATTTGGAACCTTCCCGTAAGTTGATTCTGACCGTTAATAAAAATCTGAGTGGCGTTAACGGAATGAAGCTGGACAAAGAGTTCCAGCAAAAGTTAACCACCCGTGATATTGAGCCTTCCATTGGCTTTGCCAGTCGCGGTTCCCTGTTACCAAGCAAAGTGATCACCGGGCTTCCGGTCATTGCCCTGAACGTGAATAAAGTTGACGTTAACTTTTTCCGCATTAAGCCGGAAATGCTTTCAGGCTTCCTGGCTGACTGGGAAGGAACCGGAGCAAAAAGTTACTGGGAATCTCAGGAATTTCTGAAAAAAGTCGATCTGGCTTATACCGGTCGTTTTGATTTAAGCCCGCAGCGCAATACGCGTGAGCAAGTGTTGCTGCCGCTAAACAGCATTAAAGAACTGCAACAGCCGGGTGTCTATCTGGCAATGATGCAGGAAGCGGGTGCTTATCAATACAGTAATCCGGTGACTATTTTCACCCTGAGCGATATTGGTATCTCTTTACACCGTTATCACGATCGTCTGGATGTGTTTACCCAGGCGCTGGAGGGCGGTGAAGGCGTATCCGGGGTTAAAGTTGAGCTGTTTGACGAAAAAGGCAACTCACTGGCACAGGCGAAAACCTCGTCTGATGGTCACGCTCAACTGATTAAAGATGATAAAGCAAAAATTATGCTGGCCACTAAAGATGGGCAAACCAGCTTAATCGATCTGAGTAAAGCGGCTCTGGATCTGTCGGAATTTGATATTGCCGGACCAGAAGGCTTCGCAACCCAATTTTTCGCCTTTGGTCCACGAGATTTATATCGCCCGGGCGAAACGCTGATTGTTAACGGTTTACTGCGCGATTCTGATGGTGCAGAGCTGCCTGACCAACCGGTAAAAGTGGATGTGCTTAAGCCAGATAATCAGGTTACACGCAGCTTTGTCTGGCAGCCGAAAAAGAACGGCTTCTATCAGTTTATGTATGACATTCCTAATAATGCTGCAACGGGCGAATGGTCATTACGCATCAACTTAGGGGACAAACAGCCCCGTTTCTATAAGTTTAAAGTAGAAGACTTCCTGCCTGAGCGCATGGCGCTGGAGCTGAAATCGGTTGAAGATGTCCCGGTTGCTCCTTCTCAGGAAATTACTTTTGATGTTACTGGCCGCTATTTATACGGTGCACCAGCTGCAGGCAACCGCCTGCAGGGGAAAATGTTCCTGCGTCCGGCCCGTGATGCGGTAGCGAAATTACCAGGCTATGAGTTTGGTTCGGTTCTGGACACCAATCTGAGTCGTTCACTCAATGAATTTGACCTGAAGTTAGATTCTGAAGGGCTAACCAGCGTAACAGTACCAAGCGACTGGGCTGAAAGTAAGTCGCCGATGAAGGTGATTATTCAGGCCAGCCTGATGGAATCCAGTGGTCGCCCTGTGACTCGTCGCGCCGAGCAGGCTATCTGGCCAGCCACTAACATGCCGGGTATCCGCCCGCTGTTTAACAAAAAAGAAGTTTACGATTACAAAACCAATAACTATAAACCTCAGTTTATGGTGGACTCTGACAGCTTAGCGGGTTTCGATATTGTTTATGCCAATGCGAAAGGTAACAAACTGTCGGCAGATGGTCTGAATGTGCGTTTGGTTCGTGAGCGTCGGGATTATTACTGGGAATGGTCCTCCAGCGATGGTTGGAGCTCCCGTTACGATCAAAAAGATTTAATTATTAATCAGGAAACGGTATCCATCGGTGCCGATCAGGTAGCTAAAGTGAGCTACCCGGTGGAGTGGGGTTCTTACCGACTGGAAGTTGAAGATCCTCATAGTGGAATGGTGACCAGCCTGCGTTTCTGGGCAGGCTATAGCTGGCAGGATAATACCGATGGTACCGGTGCGTTACGTCCGGATCAGGTCAAATTGAAACTGGATAAGCCTGCTTACCGTCCGGGTGAGAAGGTTAATCTGCACGTTGAAGCACCAACTGCCGGTAAAGGCTATCTGATGCTGGAATCCAGCGACGGGCCTTTATGGTGGCAAGAGATTGAAGTGCCGGTTGGCGGAGCTAACTTTAACGTACCAATTAATGAAGAGTGGAATCGCCACGATCTCTACCTGAGCGCGTTAGTGGTTCGTCCTGGTGATAAGAATATACAGGCTACGCCAAAGCGTGCTGTAGGGCTGTTACATCTGCCGTTGGTGGATGAAAACCGTAAGATTACTCTGGCGCTGGATGCACCAGAGCGTATGCGCCCTAACCAAACGCTGACGGTAAAAGTAAAAGCGTCTGTCAAAAATGGCGAGTTACCTAAATCAATCAACGTTCTGATGTCCGCAGTAGACAGCGGAGTATTGAACATTACCAATTACGTTACACCAGATCCTTACGAAGCTTTCTTTGGTCGTAAACGCTATAGCGTTGACCAGATGGATATTTACGGTCAGTTAATTGAAGGGAAAGGTAAAACTGCTAAGTTGAGCTTCGGTGGTGACGGTGAGGATGATGCTCTGGCTCGCGGTGGTAAAAAACCAGTTACGGTAGTGAAAATCGTCGCTCAACAGGCTATGCCAGTAGTGTTGAACGATAAGGGTGAAGGTGAAATTCAGATGCCTATCCCTGACTTTAACGGCGAGCTCAGACTAATGGCTCAGGCCTGGAGTGATGAAGAATTTGGCAGTGCAGAACGTAAAATGATCGTTGCTGCACCGCTAATTGCTGAACTGTCTATGCCTCGTTTCATTGCCGGTGGCGACCGCAGCATTCTGGCACTGGATCTCAGTAATCTGACCGATGGTGAACAGTCTCTTAATGTGACCGTTGAAACCAAAGGTCTGGTGAAACAAACCGGTGCTGCACAGCAAACGGTTAAACTGACTAAAGGTCAGCGTAAGACGTTGAGCATTCCGGTTGAAGCATTAAATGGCTTTGGTCAGGGTGATGTTACCGTTCGGGTAAATGGTCTGGTATTGCCGGGCGAGCCTTCAACGGCGTTTGAACGTCACTGGACGCTGGGCGTTCGTCCTGCAACCCCGGCGAAGACTAACAGCTATGCGATGACACTGCGTGCCGGTGAAAGCTGGGCATTGCCACAGGATGCACTGTTGGGGCTATCCACGCCAACTGTGGAAGGCCAGATGTCATTAACCGCGGTACCGCCGCTAAATGTGGCTCAGCATATTCGCGAACTGTTTGCCTATCCGTATGGCTGTCTGGAGCAAACTACCAGTGGATTGTATCCATCGCTGTATAGCAATCAGGCTCAACTGGCGGCATTAGGCATTAAGAGTGACAGTGATGATGTGCGTCGTCGCAATATTGACGTCGGTATTGAGCGCCTGTTAGGCATGCAGAAAGATAATGGTAGCTTCTCTCTGTGGGAACGTGAAGGCAGTGAAGAATATTGGTTAACCGCATACGTTACTGACTTCCTGGTTCGTGCCCGTGAGCAAGGTTATTCAGTACGAGAAGATGCGTTGAATAAAGCTAACCAGCGTTTGCTGCGTTATCTGCAGGATCGCAATCAAATCGAACCTCAATATATTTCGAACGCTTCAGCGACCAATGCCGCTAAGTTTAGCGTGCAGGCATATGCCGGACTGGTACTGGCTCGTCAGCAACAGGCACCATTAGGGGCATTACGACAGCTGTATGAACGTCGTAGCGAGGCAATGTCTGGTTTACCACTGGTTCAGTTAGGTGTTGCTCTGCAATTGATGGGCGATATGCCAAAAGCCACTCAATTGATCCAGCAGGGTACCGCAATGGGTGGCGCTAACCGTAACACCTGGTTAGGCGACTACGGTAGTGACCTGCGCGATAATGCCTTGATTCTGGCGCTGTTGAATGAGTATCACCTGTTACCTCAACAACAGGATAGTGCATTAATGTCGCTGTCAGATGCGTTGGTTTCCAACCGTTATCTGTCAACGCAAGAACGTAACGCGGTTTATCTGGCGGGGCGTGATCTGCCTAAACGTGAATCAGCAGAATGGGAAGTGGAAGTCTCAGGTGTTGAAAGTAAAGACTACGAAGAGACCAAGTCAATTTCTTCTCTGTATGATGCCACCCAGCTGGTGAAAGGTATCAATCTGACTAACAGCGGTAGCGTAACGGTATATCCACGTATTGATATTACCGGTTATCCGTTGAAACAGCCGGCTCCGGTAAGTAATCGCCTGCATATTGAACGTAACTTCCTCAATCTGGATGGCTCTAGCGCTTCACTGGATCATGTGAGCAGCGGTCAGCTGTTAGTGGTGCATTTGAATCTGTGGGCTGACAATCAGGTGAACGATGCGCTGGTAGTCGATCTGTTACCTGCAGGTTTTGAACTGGAAAACCAAAATCTGGGTAGCAGCAGCGCCAGCCTGAGTGAAAGCGCCGGAGAATTGATGGCGTTGCAAACCAAGATGCAAAGCGCTGAAATCAAGTATCAGGAATACCGTGATGACCGTTATGTTGCAGCCGTTAAGGTGGATGGCTCGAAGAGCAATCCGGTAACGCTGTTGTATCTGGTTCGTGCGGTAACACCGGGTACCTATAGTGTTCCTGCTCCACAGGTAGAATCCATGTATAAGCCAGAGTGGCATGCGATTGGGTCGACGCCGGCGAGGTTGGAGATTAAATAGTGGTGTAAGTGGGGCGAGGAGCATCGCCCCCTTATGCTTATTTAAATTGGCGTTAGAGAATATTCCGGCCGTAAGGACATAGTGCCTATATTATTTTATGTGTGCGGCCGGAAGACCATCTGTACTTTGCACTGGTGTGCGTCGGGCCTACCTTCCCTAGGGGCACTTCGTTGGCTTACGCCAAGTCGACCCCAACGGAAAGGTCTCCCTCCGTTTAACTCTGCTAATAATATTGGTTTGATATTGTTGTTGTTGTTGTTGTCGAGCTAATTTCCGCTTTGTATGAGTAACTGAATTGCGTAGTTTATTTTCCCGATTGTTCACATTTCGTTTTTGGCGCAGGCTAACTGCTGTCGTAGTGGTATTGATTGCTGTTACGGCATCGGGGCTATGGCTGGCGGATAAGATTTGGCCTTTACCTGCGCCGGATGTGCAAGTAGCCAAGGTAGTCGTGGCTGAAGATGGTTCGCCATTGTGGCGGTTTGCCGATGCGGATGGAGTATGGCGCTATTCGGTTTCGCTGAATGAAGTCTCTCCTTATTATCTGCAAGCCTTGCTGACCTATGAAGATCGCTGGTTTTATTCTCATCCGGGAATAAACCCGTTAGCCATTATGCGAGCTCTGTGGCAGAACCTGACTAACCAACGTATTGTCTCCGGCGGTAGTACGCTTTCAATGCAGGTGGCTCGCCTGATTGAACCTCATGATAAAACATTCGTTGGCAAACTGCGGCAAGTGTTCCGCACGTTGCAGCTGGAATGGCATTACACCAAAGATCAGATACTGACGATATATATCAATCGTGCACCTTACGGCGGCACATTACAGGGTATTGGCGCCGCAAGCTGGGCCTATCTGGATAAACCTCCATCAGAGCTCACTCGTTCAGAAGCGGCTCTGTTGGCAGTATTACCACAGGCTCCCAGTCGTTTACGCCCCGATCGTTATCCTGAGCGAGCGCAAGCTGCCAGAGATAAAGTGCTCGATCGTCTTGAAGAATATGGCGTTTGGGATAAGGCGCAGGTAGACGATATTAAGCAAGAGAGTGTCTGGCTGGCAGAGCGTCAGGCTCCGCAACTGGCTCCATTGCTTTCCCGACGTTTATTGGCAGAAAGCAGTACCGATGTGATTCATACCACTATTGATGCTTCATTACAGCGGCGTCTTGAAGATATGGTCATGGGGTGGAAGAGTCAGCTACCTCCCAGTACTTCTATGGGTATTTTGGTGGTTGATCATTCAACCATGTCAGTAAAAGCCTATATCGGATCGGCGGATCTCAACGACCGTAGTCGATTCGGGCATGTGGATATGATTAGCGCATGGCGTTCTCCCGGCTCAACGTTGAAGCCTTTTGCTTATGCGATGGCACTGGATGATGGGTTGATCCATGCAGAGTCACTGTTACAGGATGTACCCCGTCAGTTTGGTGATTATCGTCCTGGAAACTTTGATACCGGATTTAGCGGCCCGGTGAGCGCTTCCGATGCATTGGTTCGTTCACTCAATCTGCCTGCGGTTCAGGTTCTGGAAGCCTATGGGCCAAAACGCTTTACCGGCAATATGCGCAATGCGGGTATTGTCTTGCGTTTCCCGCTTAACAGCGATCCTAATCTGTCGTTGATTCTGGGGGGAACCGGTATGCGGATGGATCAGTTGGTTAGCGGTTATAGTGCCTTTGTGCGGCAGGGCAAAGTTGCGGCATTACGTTATCGGCCGGAAGATCCCCTGGTGGAGCGTCAGTTAGTTTCTCCCGGCGCGGCATGGATCGTTCGTCGGATTATGGCTGGGGAAGGCCGTCCGGTTCCCGATAGTCAGATTTCAGATATTACCCCGCTGGCATGGAAAACCGGTACCAGTTATGGCTATCGCGATGCGTGGACCATTGGTATGAACGGTGGCTATCTGATTGGTATTTGGGTAGGACGTCCGGATGGTACTCCGGTGGCAGGTCAGTTTGGATATGCGACTGCGGTGCCGATTCTGCATCAAATTAACCACTTGCTGATAAACCGTAATAGTCAGTTAGCGAAAAATTGGCCGAAGGATCCGCGTCCCTATTCTGTCAGTCGTGCAGTTATTTGCTGGCCTCAGGGGCAAACTCTGGACACTGGTGATACTAACTGCCGTCAGCGTCGTCAGGCATGGATTCTGGACGGTACGATCCCGCCGACGCTGTCTGCTATCGGGCAGGATACTGGCATTGGTGGTTGGTTAAACCTGTGGGTTAATGCCGAAGGGAAACGTGTCGCTCCGGACTGTAGTGGTGCCATATCACGTCGCATAGCTTTGTGGCCAATTGCATTAGAAACCTGGTTACCTTCGTCAGAACGTCGCGCCAGCCGCTTGCCGGAACGTGATACCCAGTGCCCACCTATCAGTTACGATGTCAGCCCTCCGCTGTTGATTTTGGGGTTAAAAGACGGAGCGATTCTTAAACTCATTCCGGGGACACAATCTCTCGATCTGCGTCTGGATACTCAGGGGGGCCGGGGTAAACGCTGGTGGTTTATTAACGGTGAATCTCTGATGGAAACCGAAGAAGACAAACCAATGATTCATACCCTGACGAATTCCGGTAAATATCAGATTAGCGTGTTGGATGAGAGTGGGCAGGTGAGTAGTGTGGGTTTTGTATTAGAGTAATATTTATGTTCTTGATCTTATGTTTTTGCTCTCTCTCAGAGCACTGGAATTCAGCCGACAACTGAATGAGGGTAGCACGCCGAACATGGATGTTCGGCGAGGCACAGCGACGTAGGGAGCGGCTCTGTGCCGGTGCGTAAGCCCGAATGAAGGCGGAGGGAAGTCGCGGAGGTGCAGGAGGCGTTCGCCTTAACGCCTCCTGCTCGGCCACTTGCACATTTGCTAATTTAGACTCTGTACTGTTAGTGGACGAAATTTCCTCGAGACTAAATTCATCGTATTTTGCTTTAAAATTGCACCTCAAGTCTCAATCTGTCGTTATTCTGCGCTAAAAATGCGGTATACATCCAAAAATGTGTACTAACTTCGGTTTATTTTAAAAAAATGTTACATCCGAGATAGGCAAGTCTGATATCTGCTCGTATAATCAGCCGCGAATTACGTCTGGCTACAATGATTTACCCTACAAATTAAAATATATATAGAACAGTTATCAGTAACCCCGAGGTGAATATGTCTATCGAACGTACTTTTTCCATCCTTAAACCCAATGCCGTTGCTAAAAATGCAATTGGCTCTATTTACTCGCGTTTTGAAAATGCAGGATTCACCATTGTTGCTGCAAAAATGCTACACCTGACTCGAGAGCAGGCGGCAGGTTTTTACGCGGAACATGATGGAAAACCGTTCTTCAATGGTCTGCTGGATTTTATGACCTCTGGCCCGGTAGTCGTGCAAGTACTGGAAAGTGAAAATGCGGTTCAGCGTTATCGCGATCTGATGGGGGCGACTAATCCCGCCAACGCATTAGCCGGAACATTACGTGCTGATTATGCGGATAGCATGACTGAAAATGCAGTTCATGGTTCTGATTCTACCGCTTCAGCTGCACGTGAAATTGCTTATTTCTTCAGTGATAATGAGGTTTGCCCGCGTACTCGTTAATCTGAACGATTTAATATAAAAGCCAGAGAGTTAATTTTCTGGCTTTTACTGATTTCAGGTTCATTTCAGCGGTAAATAAGTGTATCAGTTGGTGACAGAATTACAGGGGGAATGATAAAAGTCCTTTAATATCAAATGATATTTATGACCACTCCTGATTATGACTGGATATTCACTTTTAACTATACTGATGTGCATAGAAACGTTTCACTAAAAGCAGTACAATGCTGCCCGCATAACTCTCTGTAAATAAAATATCGCAGGGATAACTTTAATACCCTTTACATTCTCTAGATTTTCTAGCGCCATAAAGTGTAATAACGAGGCCTTCAATACCATGTCCGAGCAGATTTTAACGTCATCTGACGCTCCTGTTTTATCAGCCAATCCGTCAGAAAAAATTAACTTATTAGATCTTAACCGTCAGGCGATGCGTGAATTTTTTGCTTCTTTAGGCGAAAAACCATTCCGTGCCGATCAAATCATGAAGTGGATTTACCAGTTCGGTTATGACGATTTTGAGCAGATGACGGATATTAATAAAGTTCTGCGCGCACGTTTACAACAGGTCGCAGAAATTCGGGCACCTGAGATAGTAACAGAACAGCGTTCAGCGGACGGTACGATTAAATGGGCTCTGGCGGTTGGCGACCAACAGGTTGAAGCGGTATATATTCCGGAAGACGATCGGGCAACGTTGTGTGTGTCATCACAGGTTGGTTGCGCACTGGAATGTAAGTTCTGTTCAACCGGACAACAGGGTTTTAACCGCAATCTGCGGGTATCAGAAATTATTGGTCAGGTCTGGCGCGCAGCCAGAGTGATAGGGCCAGCCAGAGTTGCCGGTCAGCGTCCAATTACAAACGTAGTGATGATGGGCATGGGTGAACCTCTGCTGAATCTCTCCAATGTGGTACCGGCAATGGAAATTATGCTGGATGACTTTGGTTTTGGTCTGTCCAAACGCCGGGTAACTTTATCGACATCAGGTGTGGTGCCTGCTCTGGATAAGTTGGGTGAGATGATCGATGTGGCGTTAGCCATTTCACTGCACGCACCTAACGATGAGATCCGCGATGAAATCATGCCGATCAACCGCAAATATAATATTGAGAGCTTCCTGTCGGCGGTTCGCCGTTATCTGGATAAGTCTAATGCTAACCAAGGGCGAGTTACCGTTGAGTATGTGATGCTTGATCACATCAATGACGGAACAGAGCATGCTCATCAATTAGCTGAGTGTTTGAAAAACACTCCTTCGAAAATTAACTTAATTCCGTGGAACCCATTCCCCGGTGCCCCCTATGGCCGTAGCTCAAATAGTCGGGTAGACAGATTTTCTAAAGTACTGATGGAATACGGCTTTACTGTTATTGTGCGTAAAACCCGTGGAGACGATATTGATGCGGCTTGCGGCCAATTAGCGGGTGAAGTTATCGACAGAACCAAGCGTACTTTAAAAAAGAAAATGAATGGGGAACCTATTTCAATTAAAACACTCTAAAACATGATGTGTTACAACAATATATGAAAGTAGATTATTGTTGTAGTATAGAACGTTGTAGATACAGGGACTGTAAAATCAATGCAGAAGATATTGTTATCTATACCGTTACTGACTGGAATATTGATGGGTTGTAACAGTCAGAGAACAGAAGAACATGCCGCTGATATGGGGCAGGCTGCAGAGATTCGACTAACCTTAGGTATGGCCTATTTATCACAGGGTGATACGGTAGCGGCACGAAAAAATCTTGAACGGGCAGTGAATTATGCTCCACAAGACTACCGGACACAGCTAGGTATGGGGCTATATCTGCAGGGCATCGGGGAGAATGAACAAGCAGCTTCCCGCTATCATACGGCTTTGCAGTTAGCGCCAGAGAATGGCGATGTGTTAAATAATTACGGTGCGTTTCTCTGTAGTTTAGGGCAGTATGATGAGGCGCAACGTTATTTCGAGCTGGCAGCAGCCACTGAGCGTCTCGATGATGTTTCCAATAGCCTTGAGTATTCAGGTTATTGTTTATTGCAGGCCGGGCAACCAGATGAAGCAGATAAAAAATTAAGCCGGGCATTAAAACAAAATCCAGAAAAGGGTGTGCGGATATTAAATACTGCGGCTCGCTACTGGCAGCAGGGCAGACGTGAAGAGGCTCAGACATTGCTTAACCTCTATCAGCAAGAACTTCCTGTCAGTGCTGAAAGTTTATGGATACAGATTCAATTTGCGGCGTCAGATAATCGCGTAAACGATATAAAACGTTATGGTAAGCAACTGGCGCAAGGTTTTTCACAATCAAAACAATACCAATTATTCTTAGCTCATGAATACTGATACACCGAAAGAAAGAGAGACACCACTGGCTGAAATCGGTTACCGACTCAGCGAAGCCAGAAAAGCATTGAACCTCAGCCAACGTTCGGTGGCGGAGCAACTGCGTTTGAAGGTGAGTACTGTCAGAGAACTGGAGGAT
The DNA here is from genome assembly GCF_004295645.1 of Limnobaculum zhutongyuii. NCBI lineage: Bacteria > Pseudomonadati > Pseudomonadota > Gammaproteobacteria > Enterobacterales > Budviciaceae > Limnobaculum > Limnobaculum zhutongyuii. The sequence goes on along the minus strand of NZ_CP034752.1, from coordinate 3,943,988 downwards.
GGTTTAAATCCGTTGGATTTAGCGCCAACCTTTATCAAAGGTTATATCCGTTCTTATGCCAAGCTGGTTCAGGTGCCAGAGGATGAGTTAATTGCATTGCTGCCAAAAAGTAATGTAGAAAAGAATATTGTTGAAACTAATCGAATTAAAGGCTTTACGCTGGGTAAACCACGTAAAAAAATTGATCGTTGGTTAACCCTGTTTACCTGGTTGATTTTATTCGTAGTACTTGGTTTAACCGGAGCCTGGTGGTGGGAAAATCACAAAGCACAACAAAACGATCTGGCCCCGTCATCTGGTGAGCAAAACCAAATTTTGTTGTCCACTAACCAGCCTGATACCACGTCTTCTAATACCACCACGTCTCAGCCGTCTGTGAATCCGGATTCCACCAACAGTGCGCCTGCCGCTAATAATGCTGGTCAGGCTCCGGCCCAATCTGTTCAAAATGTTGCGCCAACGCTGGAAGAAGCGGTAGCAGCTCAGGTTGCCGAAGCAGAAGCTGCAACAGGTACGACAGCACAACCGGTACAGGATACCAATGATATCTATATGACCTTTACTCAGGATTGCTGGGTAGAAGTGATCGATGCCAGAGGTCAAAATCTGTACAGTGGTTTACAGAGAAAAGATGGTAAGTTGTCACTCTCCGGACAAGCCCCTTATCGGGTTAAACTGGGAGCGCCAGCTGGAGTAGAAATTAGTTACAAAGGCAAACCTGTCGATATGAGCCCGTATAAAAGTTCAAGTCGTACTGCTCGCCTGACGTTAGCGGCTGAATAACAAACAAAGTTAACCAGTCGTGGTAGTTTTCGGGGAGAGCTTATAATGCATAATGAAACGCCGATTGTTCGTCGTAAATCAAAACGTATTTATGTAGGTAACGTACCTATTGGCGATGGGGCTCCCATCGCCGTTCAGTCAATGACCAATACTCGCACTACTGATGTAGAGGCAACGGTAAAGCAAATTGAGTCACTACAGCGGGTTGGCGTGGATATCGTCAGAGTCTCTGTTCCAACCATGGAAGCCGCAGAAGCGTTTAAGTTGATTAAACAGCGAGTTTCAGTTCCTTTGGTGGCGGATATTCATTTTGATTACCGTATTGCTTTGCAGGTTGCCGAGTACGGTGTGGATTGCCTGCGTATTAACCCGGGTAATATCGGACGTGAAGATCGCATTCGTGCCGTTGTTGACTGTGCTCGTGACAAAAACATTCCTATCCGCATCGGTATCAACGGCGGTTCGTTAGAAAAAGACATTCAGGAAAAGTATGGTGAGCCAACGCCAGAAGCGCTGGTAGAGTCTGCTCTGCGTCACGTTGAAATTCTTGACCGTATGAACTTTGATGCTTTTAAAGTTAGCGTTAAAGCTTCGGACGTATTTTTGGCGGTGCAATCTTATCGCCTGTTAGCAAAACAAATTGAACAACCTTTGCATTTAGGTATCACTGAAGCTGGCGGTGCTCGTAGTGGCTCGGTGAAGTCGGCGATTGGTTTAGGCATGTTATTGGCTGAAGGCATTGGTGATACATTACGTATTTCACTGGCGGCAGATCCGGTAGAAGAAGTGAAAGTTGGTTTTGATATTCTGAAGGCGCTACGTATTCGCTCCAGAGGGATCAACTTTATTGCCTGCCCAACCTGTTCCCGTCAGGAATTTGATGTTATCGGTACGGTTAACGCACTGGAACAGCGTCTGGAAGATATTATCACGCCAATGGATGTTTCCATTATTGGCTGCGTGGTTAATGGGCCTGGTGAAGCACTGGTATCTGATATTGGTGTAACGGGCGGTCATAATAAGAGCGGTTACTATGAAAATGGTGAGCGCCAGAAAGAACGCTTTGATAACGATAATATGATCGACCAACTGGAAGCGAAGATCCGCGCCAGAGCCAGCATGCTGGATAAATCCAAGCGTATCGATATCAGTCAGGATTAATGAGAAATCGTGACAATATGAGTGACGATTGGTAAAAAGACAGATTAATCGGGCGGTGTTACTGTGTAATAACCGCCTGTTTGCATTGATGTGGAGAGGGAATACCTCCTATAATCAACAAAATTTTAAAGAATATAGAGAATTGACGTGTCAAAGAAAATTCAATCTGTACGTGGTATGAATGACTATTTACCAGAAGACACCGCAGTATGGCAGCGAGTTGAGGACATTATTAAGCGTGTTGTTGAGTCTTATGGATATAGTGAGATTCGCACGCCGGTTCTTGAACAAACCCCGTTGTTTAAGCGTGCTATTGGTGAAGTTACTGATGTAGTAGAAAAAGAGATGTACACCTTCAACGATCGCGAGCGCGATGGTGAAGAGGTGACATCGTTAACCATGCGTCCGGAAGGGACTGCCGGTTGCGTTCGCGCCGGTATTGAGCGTGGTCTTATCTACAATCAGGAACAGCGTCTGTGGTATTTAGGGCCGATGTTTCGTCATGAACGTCCTCAGAAAGGCCGTTACCGTCAATTCCATCAAATGGGTGCCGAAGTATTTGGTCTTGCCGGACCGGATGTCGATGCAGAACTGATTATGCTGACGGCTCGCTGGTGGCGTGAACTGGGTATTGCAGAACACGTTACTCTGGAGCTAAACACTATCGGTTCACTGGAAGCCCGGGCCAATTATAAAGAGGCATTAGTTGCGTTTTTAGAACAGCATAAAGATAAGCTGGATGAAGACTGCAAACGCCGTATGTATTCCAACCCGTTGCGGGTACTGGATTCAAAAAATGCCGGCGTTCAGGCGCTGTTAAACGGCGCTCCGACATTAATGGATTATCTGGACGAAGAGTCTAAACAACATTTTGCCGGTCTGTGCGCATTTTTGGATAATGTTGGTATCGGTTATACAATTAATCCACGTTTAGTTCGTGGTCTCGACTATTACAACCGCACGGTATTTGAATGGGTAACCACCAGTTTAGGTGCTCAGGGTACAGTATGTGCCGGTGGTCGTTATGATGGTCTGGTTGAACAATTAGGTGGACATGCAACACCGGGTGTTGGTTTTGCAATGGGGCTGGAACGTCTGGTACTGTTAGTGCAGGCGGTTAACCCGGAGTTTAAAGCCGCACGACCAGTGGATGTTTATCTGATATCTTCCGGCGAAGGTACGCAAATTGCGGCCATGAAGCTGGCTGAAACTATTCGTGATACTGCCCCTGAGCTGCGTCTGATGACCAACTACGGTGGTGGTAACTTTAAAAAACAGTTCGCCCGTGCCGATAAGTGGGGAGCGCAAGTGGCCCTGGTTCTGGGTGAAAATGAAGTAGCAGCCGGGCAGGTGGTAGTGAAAGATCTGCGCAATGGCGAACAACAAACTGTGACGCAGGCTGAAGCTGCGGCGCATTTAGCAACATTGATCGGTTAATCAAGAGGGACACCGTGGAAATCTATAACAATGAAGACGAGCAGTTAGATGCGGTGCGTAACTTTTTCCGTGAAAATGGAAAAGCTATCGTAGTGGGTGTCGTTTTAGGTATCGGTGGTCTGTTTGGCTGGCGTTACTGGCAGTCACATCAGCATACCAGCTTAACGACTGCTTCGGTCTCCTTTGATAATGCTATGTTGCAAAGCGAGAATACGGCGGGTTTAGAGGCATTTGTTCAGGCTAATGGCAACACCTATGGTGTTTTTGGTGCGCTGAAACTGGCTCAGGACCTGGTTGAGAAGGGTGATTTTGCCAAAGCTAAGCAACAACTGCAGTGGGCGCAAACTCATACCAAGGACGATAATCTATTGCCAGCCATCAATCTGCGTCTGGCGCGTATTCAACTGCAAGAGAAGCAGTTTGATGATGCGTTAAAAACGCTGGATGCAGTACAGAAAGGTGGTTGGTTTGCACAGGCTCAGGCAATTCGTGGTGATGTTTTAGTGGCCAAAGGTGATACAAAAGGTGCGCGTGATGCATATACGCAAGCATTTGAAGATAATCCATCGCCGGTACTGAAAGAGTTACTGCGTATTAAACTGAACAATCTGGCCGCCTAAGGGGATTTGAATGAAATTACGTAGAATTTTTTGCGTAGGATTGCTGTCTGTAACCATGTTGAGTGGTTGTTCGCTGTTTGGCGGCGATGATGATGCAGTAAAAATGTCACCACTGCCACAGGTGAGTAACCAATTCTCACCGAACAAGCACTGGAGTACTTCTGTCGGCAATGGTGTTGGTGAATACTATTCTCATCTGCGTCCATCCTGGCAGGACGGCCGTATTTATGCGGCAGCGCGTAATGGTCAGGTTAAAGCGATGGATGCCGATAGCGGCAAGCAAATCTGGAAAGCTGACGTGACTGAAAGTGCAGGTTTCTTCTCTTCTGCTAAATCACCGATGTTATCCGGTGGCGTAACCGCAGCGGGCGCACATGTTTATGTCGGTAGCGAAAATGCTGTCGTTTATGCCCTTAACAGTGCCGATGGCGCGCTGGCATGGAAAACGTTGGTTGCTGGTGAAGTATTATCTCGCCCTGTAGTGAGTAATGGCTTAGTGCTGGTTCATACCACTAACGGTATGCTACAGGCGTTAAGCGAAGCTGATGGTACCATTAAATGGACCGCTAACCTCGGTATGCCATTGCTTTCTCTGCGCGGTGAATCAGCGCCAGCAGTAGCACATGGTGCTGCCGTTGTTGGTGGTGATAACGGTCGTGTGAATGCCGTACTGTTAGATCAAGGCCAGTTAATTTGGCAACAGCGTATTTCTCAGCCAAGTGGTGCAACAGAAATTGACCGTTTAGCTGACGTAGATAGCACGCCGGTGATCGTTGATAACATAGTTTATGCTCAGGGTTATAACGGTAGCTTCACTGCCATGGACCTGCGTTCAGGCCAGATTATCTGGAAACGCGATATGGGTTCAGTTAATGATTTCTTTATCGACAGCGGTCGCGTTTTCCTGGTAGATCAGGATGATAAAGTGGTTGCTCTGACGCTAAATGGCGGAACCGTCATGTGGACACAAAACGATCTGTTACATCGCCAACTGACTGCACCAGTGCTGTTTAATGGCTATGTAGTGGTCGGTGATTCAGAAGGTTATCTGCACTGGATGGATAGCGCTACCGGTCAGTTTGTTGCACAAAATAAAGTGGATAGTGATGGATTCCTGTCTTCGCCAATCGTTGCAGGCGATCGACTGGTGATTCAGGCTCGTGGCGGTAGTGTTTACTCCTATAGCCGCTGAGTTAATGATTATCCAAAAGGCATGATGTAATTGAATTATGCCGGTTGAAAAACGGCTCCTGACACCAGGGGCCGTTTCGTCTTCTATAAAGCTGGTGATGTTTTTTAATTAACCATCTTAAAATCATATAGTTATAAAGAAAGAGGCTTTAATAATGATCCCTGTTATCGCGCTGGTCGGGCGTCCCAACGTGGGTAAGTCCACGCTATTTAACCGCTTAACGCGTACTCGTGATGCATTGGTTGCTGATTTCCCGGGATTAACCCGCGATCGGAAATACGGTAAGGCCGAATCTGCTGGCCACGAATTTATCGTTATCGATACCGGTGGTATTGATGGAACCGAAGACGGTGTTGAAACCCATATGGCAGGTCAGTCGCTATTGGCGATTGAAGAGGCTGATGTTGTTTTATTTATGGTGGATGCTCGTGCCGGGCTGATGCCAGCAGATCAGGGCATTGCTCAGCACCTGCGGATGCGCGAGAAGGCGACTTTCCTGGTAGCGAATAAGACCGATGGTCTGGATCCTGACAGTGCGGTAGGCGATTTTTATGCGCTGGGATTAGGGGAAGTTTATCCGATTGCAGCTTCTCACGGACGTGGTGTAACTTCTCTGATTGAGCAGGTGCTGGGCCCGGTAGTTGAAGAAGATGAGTCTGCTGAGTCAGAAAATCCGGATGATGAGTTTGCGGATATCGGTACCGATATCTGGGATGAAGAGTTCGATGAAAACGCACCAGAAGGTGAGGAAGAAGAAGACTCCTCTTATCTGGAAAATTTACCGATTAAACTGGCGATCGTTGGCCGCCCTAATGTGGGTAAGTCCACGCTAACTAACCGAATTCTGGGTGAAGAACGCGTGGTTGTTTATGATATGCCGGGAACCACCCGCGATAGTATCTATATTCCGATGACCCGTGATGAACGTGAATATATCCTGATTGATACTGCTGGCGTACGGAAACGTGCAAGAGTGACCGAAACGGTAGAAAAATTCTCCGTGATTAAAACTTTGCAGGCCATTGAAGACGCTAACGTAGTATTGCTGGTGATTGATGCACGTGAAGGCATTTCCGATCAGGACCTTTCTCTGTTGGGATTTATCATTAATAGTGGGCGCTCACTGGTTATTGCGGTAAACAAATGGGATGGTCTGTCTCAGGACATCAAAGAGCAGGTTAAAGAGGCATTGGATCTGCGTTTGGGCTTTGTTGATTTTGCTCGAGTTCATTTTATCTCAGCGTTGCATGGTAGCGGTGTAGGTAATCTGTTTGAGTCAGTGCAGGAAGCCTATCGCTGCGCAACTCGCAGAGTGAGCACCTCTTTACTGACACGTATTATGCAAATGGCGCAGGATGACCATCAACCACCATTAGTGAGCGGTCGCCGTGTGAAGCTGAAATATGCTCATGCGGGGGGATATAACCCGCCGATTGTGGTTATCCATGGTAATCAGGTGAAAGACCTGCCGGATTCCTATAAGCGTTATCTGATGAATTATTTCCGCCGTTCGCTGGAAGTGATGGGAACACCAATTCGTATTCAGTTTAAAGAAGGCGATAACCCGTTTGCGGGCCGTCGCAATAAGCTGACGCCAACCCAGCAGCGTAAGCGTCGTCGCCTGATGCAGCATATTAAGAGTCGTGGCAAGTAAGTCTTTAAGAAAGTAAAAGGGGTGCTATATGCGCCCCTTTTGTTTGTCAGAACTCTGATTCAACAGAGTTGCTGTGATAAATATCTCTTATCAACCAGCTTCTGATCGCTGATGTGGTTCCAGAGTCTTATCATCGTCATCGGATGGAAGTTCGAAATCAGTATCAGTAACGATAGGTTCATTTACCGTATTTGATTCAGCTTCAGCATCGTCATTTTCCGGTTCCTCTACCGTTGCCATCATCTCATCTTTACGCAGGGAATCAACCAGCTCGGAGACTTCTTCATCCGCCACACCCAGAACTTTCAGCGCTTCGGCACCAATGTGCAGACTGCTCTCCAGCGTTTCAATAACTACCCAGTTGGCACCGGCTTCCAGCAGTTGATCTTTTAGATCTTTATCCAGTACCCGGGCTAATATTTTCAGCATTGGATAAAGTGAGCGCAGGGTTGATACCGCTTTAAGCGCGCTGGCGTTATGGTCGATAGAGACAATTACCATTTGCGCCTGTTCTACGCCAATCACGTTAAGCAGTTTTGGATCGGTGATATCACCAAAATAGGCAGGGATACCTGCTTTTTGGGCTTTCTTCACCACTTCCGGATTCTTCTCTATCACAATATGAGGGATTGAGGAGTCCTGCAGCATTTGCGCCAGTACATGGCCGGTATCACCGTAACCTGCCACGACGACTCGTGCATTATTGGCGGTTTCATCTGGCGTCAATGTGTGGTCAATTTCAGACAGTACGCCTCTTCTGGTCAGGCGGCAGCCAAAGGCATACAGGCTTGGCGTAAACGCCATACTTACTGAGATGACGCCAATGCCCATGATAAAGGTGGTATCGTCAATCACCCCAAAGGCTTTCGCCACACCAAATAATACGAAACCGAACTCACCGCCCTGGCAAAGCAGGAAAGCCACTTTAGTGGCGGCTTCTTTTGACGTGCCAAACAGCAATGACAGTAAAAACAGAATAATAATTTTGATCAGCAGAATAACCGCAACGTTACTGACAAACAGCACCGGAGTTTGCGCCAGCGTCACGAAATCGATGGACATACCCACTGAAATAAAGAAGATGCTCATCAGCAGACTTTTGGCAGATTCAACGCTGGCGTGAATTTGGAAGCCATATTTAGAAGTAGACAGCATCATACCCATAATAAATGCGCCCAGCGCCATGGACAGACCGAAGTGTTCCATCACATAAGCGGCCAATACTACGGCAAACATAACAAACAGCGAGAAGCTTTCCCGGTAACCTTTACGCGCCATTCGATTCAGTAACCAAGGCACCACATAACGGCCAAAGATAATAACCAGCAGCAGTGCACCAATAACTGAAATGGTCTGCATCCACATCGGGGAATCATCTGGCAGCACCGCAATCTTATCAGAAAGCAATGGAACCAGTGCCAGTAACGGAACAATGGCTAAATCCTGCATCAGCAAAATAGCAAAACCAATGCGTCCGTGTTCGCTGGAGAACTCATTATGCTCCTGCAATATTTGAATCACGAATGCAGTAGAAGAGAGGGCCAGCGTTAAACCAATAATAATGGCCGCGTTGGCTGAATTGCCAAGCAAATAGAAGTAGGTACCAATAGCGGCACCAGAAAGTAAAATTTGCAGCGAACCCAGACCGAAAACTACTCGTCTCATGGACCACAGGCGTTTCGGTTGCATTTCCAGGCCAATGATGAACAGCAACAGGACAATACCAAATTCAGAAACATGCAGAATATTATCAACATGCTCTTTATGAATTACCTGACCCGGAGTATGAGGTCCGATAATCACACCGGTGATCAATAAGCCAAGGATCGAACCCAAGCCGATTTTTTTTGACAGCGTAACTGTGACTGCAGCAACAAACAGGATAATAGTAAGTAGTAACAAAGGCTCATTCATCAGGCATGCTTCCTGTAGTGATTGCCCGAAACAGTAGCGCTATTGGGAGTGTGGTTCTCCATAGAAAGATATTCCTTATCATCAGTTTTATCGTCAGGTTTCATATTTGAAGTGTTGTATCACGCAGGGGCTGAGGAGGAGGGTAAGCCCGTAAACGCTGACGTCCGAGCAATTATTATACTCAACAGTGACCATTTATCGCAGATGAATTTTGCGATCGGACAAACTTATTTTTTGTCCGGCAAATACTTTCAATTATTTATAGTTTCGTTTGGATAATATTATTTAAGCCTTTTATCTGAAAACTTAGTCAAATGTGTGGTGTTTACTTATTTATTTTGCAGGATAGAATGGTGAGACGGTGGTTTTAGCCTTACAAAATAATAATATTTTTATAAACGTCGGGCTTTGTTAGGTTGTTTAAAGGAATAAACAAAAATGATGTCATGGGAAACATGGAGCTTCGCTTTTAGCGTAACGGTTCCTACCTTATTAATGATGCTGCTGGGGGTTTTCTTGCGGCATCTTCGCCTGATTGACGATCAATTTTGCGATACCGCCAGCAGAGTGGTATTTAATATTGCTTTGCCTTGCCTGTTATTTTTCAGTATTGCAGGAAATCATGAAGACTTTCAAAGCCATTTGCCGATGATGATGCATGCCGCTATCGGAACTCTTGGTAGCTTTTTATTACTGGAGTTGGTGGCTCCTTATCTGGTTAAAGATCGCAGGGAAAGGGGGATCTTTGTTCAGGGTGGTTTTCGGGGAAATGCGGCAATATTAGGTGTTGCCTATGCGTCAATGGCATTTGGGAGCGAAGGTGTCTCTGTCGCATCATTCTATATCGTTGTCACGGTGATTCTGTATAACGTCTTATCGGTGATTACGCTTGCCCGCAGTCTTTCAACCGGTCCTAATGGCAGACCAAGTTTTGCCAGTATTATTCGTGGTGTCGTGACTAACCCGTTGATCATCGGTATTTTACTGGCATTGCCATTCTCTATTTTTTCTATCCATATTCCGGATGTATTCACTAAGACCGGCAATTATATCTCTGGTATCGCGCTACCGCTGGCACTGCTATGTACTGGTGCCAGTCTGGACTTTCGTGCCATGTTCCGTTCATCAAATGTTGCGATGCTCTCCTGTGTGGCCCGGGTTCTTGTGGTTCCACTACTGCTATTTTTAGGCGGATGGTTATACGGCTTCCGTGGTGCGCCATTAGGGGTTATATTTTTACTGTCAGCGACGCCGACGGCAGCAGCCAGCTATGTTATGGCGCGGGCGATGGGGGGAAACCCCACCTTAGCGGCTAACATTATTGCGCTGACGACTCTGGCGTCATTTTTCACCACTGCTCTTGGTTTGTTGTTATTAAGAGGGAGCGGACTGGTTTAGCGAGGAACCCTAATGGATGCACTCTGTCCCCACTGTCACCGCGCGATGCTCTGGAAACTGGGTAATACTTTCTATTGTGAAGGATGCCGTAAGGCCTATCAGCAAATTGCCCTTTGTCCTGATTGCAATAAACCACTGGAAAAGATGCAGGCCTGCGGCGCGGTAGATTACTTCTGCCAGCATGGTCATGGGTTAATATCGAAGAAGCGTATTACATTGCAATATGTTGAAGACAAGTTATCTTAATTTTGGTGGAGGCTCTGGTCGTAATAGCTAACAGCGAATACCATCAACGAGCACGATTGGGAAAGCTCAATATTTAATCTCAGAGATCTGACGGTATGATTTAATACTTAGTATTGGTTGAATAAATACCGCTGACCTGACTTTCAATCCAACCATCACTCAAACGGGTTTTCAGCGTATCGCCGGTTTTTACCTGTTTTGATTTTTTCAGCGTTTTTCCATCGGCTGCGGTGGTGACGCTATAACCTCGGGCCAGCGTTGCCAGTGGACTGACTGCTTCCAGCTGTGAATAGCCAACGCTAAAACGTTGACGGGCGCCATTGAGCTGACGTTCCAACGCTTGTTGTAACTGGTATTGATACTGTTGCAGTTGCTGCTGGCAACGATGAACTTTAACCTGCGGTTGGGTATGTAATAAACGCTGCTGTAAACGTTCTGTCTGGCGGTTTGCTAAACGCAGGCGGGTTTGCATTCCTTCTTCCAGTCGATTTTGCAGTTTCAATAACGCCGTTTGTTGGCGGGATAATCTTAACTGTGGGTGCTGCTGTTGCAGGCGGCTGTCCTGACGAGTAAGACGCTGACGCAAATGGGTCAGATAATAATCCATTGCCATTTCTAATCGCTGTTGTTGCGACTGTAAACGGCGGATTAATTCAGGCTGATTACGACTGATAAGCTCTGCCGCCGCCGATGGCGTAGGAGCGCGCAGGTCTGCAACAAAGTCAGCAATAGTCACATCGGTCTCATGACCCACGGCACTGACAACAGGAATCTGACTGTTAAAAATAGCACGGGCAACCAACTCTTCGTTAAAACACCAGAGGTCTTCCAGAGATCCGCCGCCGCGACCAACAATTAATACATCACATTCATTGCGCTGATTGGCCAGCTCAATGGTTCGGGCAATTTGTAATGTGGCTTCACTACCCTGCACCATAGTGGGGTAGATGATCACTGGCAGTGACGGATCGCGCCGCTGCAGGATCTGCAACATATCGTGCAGCGCTGCGCCAGAAGCCGAAGTAATAATACCAATGCAGGTTGCAGGAGATGGAAGAGGGCGTTTACGTGCAGGATTAAATAATCCTTCATCAGACAAACGCTGTTTAAGCTGTTCAAATCGCTGTTGTAATAAACCGTCACCGGCGGGCTGCATGCTTTCGGCAATTAGCTGATAATCACCGCGTGGTTCATACAGCGTTATCGATGCACGCACTAAAACCTGCTGGCCATTTTGTGGCTGGAAGGTGGTTTTGCGGTTAGCGGTGCGAAACATAGCGCAGCGCACCTGAGCTCTATCGTCTTTTAGGGTGAAATACCAGTGGCCAGATGAAGGCTGAGAGAAGTTAGAGATTTCTGCGGATAACCATATCTGACCCATCTCCATTTCCAATAGCTGACGAACCGTCTGATTTAAACGGCTAACGGTAAAGATTGGAGGAGATGAAGGTAGCGACATAATGTGACGGAGATCAAACTCGATAACGGCGACTTAATTAGTCGATACTACATAGCTATACGCGCTAATCAAGTTTTTTTTGAAAAAAGTGTGGTGTGGAGGTATATATCTCTGTATACTTCCTCGGCAATATTTTATCTGTTTCTAAACCCCTAACCCGGTGAGATATTGCCCATGCTACGTATTGCTAAAGAAGCCCTGACATTTGACGACGTTCTGCTCGTCCCTGCACACTCCACGGTATTACCTAATACTGCCGAATTATCAACGATGTTGACCTCAACAATTCGTTTAAACATCCCTATGCTGTCTGCCGCTATGGATACCGTTACTGAAGCCAGCCTGGCAATCGCTCTGGCACAGGAAGGCGGTATCGGTTTTATTCATAAAAATATGTCAATCGAACGCCAGGCGGAAGAAGTTCGCCGGGTGAAAAGACATGAAAGCGGTATTGTTAGCGATCCTATCACCGTAACGCCGGAAACGACGGTTCGTGAAGTGAAAGAACTGGCGTTGATTAATGGCTTTGCCGGTTACCCGGTAGTGGCTAAAAATAACGAACTGGTGGGTATTATCACCGGTCGTGACGTGCGTTTTGTTACCGATCTTAATCAACCGGTTAGCGCATGGATGACGCCAAAAGAGCGTCTGGTCACGGTGAATGAAACCGAAGCGACCGATCGTGAAACCGTATTCCAAAAAATGCATGAAAAGCGCGTAGAGAAAGCGCTGGTGGTTGACGATAAATTCCATCTGCACGGTATGATCACGGTTAAAGATTTCCAGAAAGCCGAACGTAAACCTAACGCCTGTAAAGACGAGCTGGGCCGTTTACGTGTAGGTGCTGCTGTTGGGGCCGGTGCCGGTAATGAAGAGCGTGTCGCCGCACTGGTTGAGGCTGGTGTTGATGTGCTGCTGATTGACTCCTCTCATGGTCATTCTGAAGGGGTATTGCAACGCATTCGTGAAACTCGCGCCGCTTATCCTGATTTACAGATTATTGGTGGCAACGTGGCAACTTCTGCGGGTGCTCTGGCGCTGGCTCAGGCTGGCGTTAACGCGGTGAAAGTAGGTATTGGCCCTGGCTCCATCTGTACTACCCGTATCGTTACCGGTGTGGGTGTACCACAAATTACGGCTATTGCTGATGCGGTAGAAGCGGTTGGTCACTTAGGTATTCCGGTCATTGCCGACGGCGGTATTCGCTTCTCTGGTGATATTGCTAAAGCCATTGCTGCCGGTGCTTCCAGTGTCATGGTCGGTTCGATGTTAGCCGGTACTGAAGAGTCTCCGGGTGAAATCGAACTGTATCAGGGCCGCTCTTTCAAATCTTATCGCGGTATGGGATCGCTGGGTGCGATGTCTAAAGGTTCTTCAGACCGTTACTTCCAGACCGACAATGCGGCAGACAAATTAGTACCGGAAGGCATTGAAGGCCGCGTGGCGTATAAAGGCCTGCTGAAAGTGATTATTCACCAACAAATGGGTGGATTACGTTCCTGTATGGGTCTGACTGGTTGTGGCACCATCGATGAACTGCGCACCAAGGCTGAGTTTGTACGCATCACTGGCGCAGGTATTCAGGAAAGCCACGTGCACGATGTGACCATCACTAAAGAGTCACCAAACTACCGTATGGGTTAATTCAGATTTCTTCTGAATGCCAATAAATTGAAGCGGGAGTGTGAGTTATCCATATTCACCTCTCGTATTCTTCTTGCCAACAACGCTATAATACCGGGCAATTTCTTCTTGTCCGGTCTGCTATCAGGCCTCACATTACCGTTTTTGGAAAGCGATACATGTCAAAAAACATTCATCAGCAACGCATTCTGATTCTGGATTTTGGTTCTCAGTACACCCAGTTAATTGCCCGCCGCGTCCGTGAAATCGGCGTTTATTGCGAACTCTGGGCATGGGACGTCAGCGAAGCGCAAATTCGTGAATTTAATCCAACCGGCATTATCCTGTCCGGCAGTCCGGAAAGCACCACCGAAGCCGGTAGCCCACGCGCACCGGAATATGTATTTAACGCCGGTATTCCTGTTCTGGGTATCTGTTATGGTATGCAAACCATGGCAATGCAACTGGGCGGCAAAGTTCAGGGCTCTGACGAGCGTGAATTTGGTTACGCTAAGGTTGATATCATTCATGACAGCGAATTTGTGCGCGATATCCGCGATTCTCTGTCGGTAGAAGGTAAACCACAGTTAGACGTGTGGATGAGCCATGGCGATAAAGTTACCGCCATCCCGGCTGGTTTTACCGCTGTTGCCAGCACTGATACCTGTCCGTTTGCCATTATGGCAAATGAAGAAAAACATTTTTACGGTCTGCAGTTCCATCCAGAGGTGACCCACACCAATCAGGGACTACGCCTGTTAAAACGTTTTGTGCTGGATATTTGTGGCTGTGAAGCACTGTGGACTCCGGCATCAATTATTGATGACGCTATCGAACGTATTCGCCAGCAAGTGGGTGAAGATGAAGTTATCCTCGGCCTGTCCGGCGGCGTTGATTCATCGGTAACCGCGATGCTGCTGCATCGTGCTATCGGTAAACGTTTAACCTGCGTATTTGTGGATAACGGTCTGCTGCGTCTGAATGAAGCAGAGCAGGTGATGGATATGTTTGGTGACCGCTTTGGCCTGAACATTGTTCACGTACCCGCGGAGCAGCGCTTCCTGAGCGCGCTGGCTGGTATTAACGATCCGGAAGCCAAGCGTAAAGTGATCGGTCGCGTGTTTGTGGAAGTGTTTGATGAAGAAGCATCGAAACAAACTAACGTGAAGTGGCTGGCACAAGGCACCATCTATCCTGACGTGATTGAATCTGCCGCTTCTGCGACAGGTAAAGCTCACGTGATTAAGTCTCACCACAATGTGGGCGGCTTGCCGGAAGAGATGAGGATGGGGCTGGTGGAGCCGCTGAAAGAGCTGTTTAAAGATGAAGTGCGTAAGATCGGTTTAGAGCTGGGCTTACCATATGACATGCTGTACCGCCATCCATTCCCGGGCCCAGGTTTAGGGGTTCGTGTGCTGGGTGAAGTGAAGAAAGAGTACTGCGATTTGCTGCGTCGTGCTGACGCCATCTTTATTGAAGAGCTGCATAAAGCAGATTTGTACAATAAAGTTAGTCAGGCATTCACCGTGTTCTTACCGGTTCGCTCGGTTGGCGTAATGGGTGATGGCCGTAAGTACGACTGGGTTGTTTCGCTGCGTGCCGTGGAAACCATCGACTTTATGACCGCTCACTGGGCGCATTTACCGTATGACTTCCTTGGCCGGGTTTCTAACCGGATTATCAATGAAGTGAATGGTATTTCTCGTGTGGTTTATGATATTTCGGGTAAACCACCGGCGACGATTGAGTGGGAATGATCCCGCGTTCGGCATAATTCAATGTCGATAGATATCAATACAAAAAAGCCCGCATAATTGCGGGTTTTTTTTGTATTGATATAAAATGATGCAATCAATAGTCACCAATAATGGTTATCGACTAATATATCAAGGATATTCAATGGACTGGAAAGCCTTCAAATCATCCCTTTTTGAATCAGCAAAGGTAAAGATAGAAGCATTATTGTCGGAGGGAGTCGCACCACTTTATGCAGCGGCGTTCTTTGCCAGCTATCGCGAGCAGGAGGGCATTATTAGCCTGCCGTCGCTGGCAGCTAATAACCTAGCGATGTTGAATGAAGAATACCCTAACCGAAAACAGAAAGATGAAGGATTCTATAGCATTAAGTGGAATCCTGCTGACTGGCATTGGAACTGGGAGCCAGAAGATTACGGCGAGGGGAGACTAACCAATTACGAGACTCAATTAGAGACTTATTCTAATCGAGGTAGTGTTGCCATGTGGAACAAAGCAGAAGAGAGATTTGTGACTACTGTCGTACAGGTCGCTGTGGCTTTAAATAAGCACTTTGCTAAAGATCCCGCGTACTTAAGGATTTTGTGGTGTTTTTTTATGATGAAGAAGGTGGTGCCGAACTGGCCCGGAAGTGTATGTCAGCACGCCAATTCTTGCATCACTTTCCCGAACAGGATGCTACAGAAAAAGAGCGTCGACGTGTAGCGACTCTGCCGCTGGCGGAACAGACGACCTACTATGTAGGGCGCCTTGGATATTATGAAGATATTAATTGTGAAGAAGCTGAACAATGGTTGATAGCATGCGGGGCCCCAGCGATACCGGCCTTGCTTGAATTATTTGCCGATGATGATCGAGCCTGGAAGATAGCGATGATTCTGGGGTTAATCGGTGAGCCAAATGTTGAGACGATCGCTAAACTTCGTGAGTTGCTACTATTAACCAGAAATAAAAGTACAGCAAATTGGTGTGCTTCTGCTTTAGGCTATCTGGGGGATTTTGATTGGTTGCTCGCACAATCTGAAATGTCCAAAGCTTTAGAGTTTATTGTCGTAGGATGTTGCGCTAATTTCCGTGCATTCCGCGATCGTGGTGCAAAATCATTGCATCTGGATTATTCACCGTTGGAGAAATTGTTTCAGCTCCATCCTGAGAGTATCACTTTGGCTGAAGACGTTCTGAAGCCTGGCAGTAGCTATTGCGAAATAGTTGCTGCAGAAATTCCAGAAGCGCTCAGAGGGCTATTATCACCTCACCCAGTCATTCGTCGTCACGCCGTCAGTGTGCTGGATAATCGTATGCTTGGAGAATCACTTGGAATTGATGTTATCAAACCGATTCAGGTCGAGGTTACTATTCTTGCAAAAAACGACAAAGACGAAACGGTACGCTATCTGGCTGAGTTAACATTAAAGTCGATGAAAAAATGGCGGTTATAAATGAGAACAATTCAAGGAAGTATTCTTTGAAATCACCAGTACCATTTTGGCGTACTATTCGTATATCTCTATCACAGATTGAGCGTATTTATGGTCACGGTAATTTCGATGATGCTGGTGATGATTTAGTATGCGCTCTGCGTGAAGTCAGTGGAGTAACTGATGTGGAACATCGCTGTCAGGTTGATATCGATAGCAGTCATGTTAATCCCTGGTTTCATGCATTTATTTTCAAGGTGGCGGATTTATCTGAGAAGGAATTTAACATGTTGATTGTCCGTATTCAGATGTTGGCATTATGGGATGATACATTTCAGATAGCTGTACCGAATAACTAATTGAATATAAACGAATAAGAATATAAATCATTATGGAAAATGAGTTAACCCCCTGGCCACGCCGGTATTATTCCCCTACGGATCAGGTTCCTTACTTGTTTTACGTTGTCTTTGGTGCTTCTGTCGGTGAGCAGTTCAGCCTTTCCCGTATCAGACATCGCTGTGATGGTATTCCTGAGGGAATAGGCATCTCTGCTTATGGGCCGGATAAACATCCTGATGTGATAACGTCATTTCAACAGGGCTATCTCTGGGAAGAGCTTCAGACAACAAATCCTGCTTTAGCGGATGAGATTAGCACTCAAACAGAATGTGTCATTATTCAGGGCCACTGTGCGGATGATAGCGATCTGAATTATTTCCGTAATGTTATAGGGTTAATTACTGCATTACTGGAGTCAGATGGGGTTGGCGTGTTTGATCCTCAAAGTTTTATGTGGTGGTCTGCCGCTGACTGGCGAACTTCAATTTTTGATACTCCCGAATTTCAACCTCATAAACATGTAACTATATTGGTTTCGGAAGAAGGTGATGACGCTGGCTGGTGGCATACCAGAGGAATGCGTAAATTTGGCCGACCTGATTTGAGTATTCATGGAGTGCATCCCGAAAATCATAGTGCGATAAAAGAATTATTCGATCGTTTTATTGAATATCTGGCACATGGTGGGGTTATTAATGAGAATCAGGAAATTAAAATGAAATCACTGCCCGCAGGGCTATTTTGCCGGCACGGTGGTAATTTAGACGATCCTGATTTTAATAATTTTCATGTTGAAATCAAAAACTACTCTGATGAGAAATAACTGACTTAAACATAAGGCGTCCCTATCATGGCCACCTTCAAACCAACCCAAAAGGCAAATCGCGCGTCAGATCATGGCTCTTGTTGGATCTCCTACACTGTTAAATAGATTTCAGTTGATTTGCTGATTTTGCGCAGCAATATTGGCTGCATAAGTATTATTTGGAATTCAATCGATGAATAAACCCCTTATCGTTATCTTCGCGGCAATCTGCCTTAATGCTGCGGGTATCGGTCTTATTTTTCCTATTTTGCCGCGCCTGCTTGAAGAGGTGACGCATACTCAGAATATTGCACCTTATATCGGCATAATGACTGCGCTTTACGCGGCAATGCAGTTTGTTTTTGCGCCGGTACTTGGCGCACTGAGTGACAACCTGGGCAGGCGGCCGGTGCTGCTGATTTCCCTGGCCGGAGCGGCAATTGACTATGTGATTATGGCATTTGCTCCCCATCTCTGGATGCTGTTGCTTGGTCGTGCTATTGCCGGGCTGAGCAGTGCGAATATTTCTGTCGCTATGGCTTATATCACCGACATTACGCCAGAGGATCAGCGTGCCGGTCGCTTTGGCTTGTTTAATGCCATGTTTGGCATCGGTTTTATTATCGGGCCGGTTCTGGGTGGATTGCTGGGTGATTACTGGATACGGCTTCCTTTCATCGCGGCGGCACTGCTAAACGCCTGTAACTTTATGCTGGCACTATTCGTCCTGCCGGAATCACGCACGCCAAACCGCCAAAAAATTAATCTGGCGGCACTTAATCCGCTACGTCCACTGCGCTGGGCATTTTCAATGAAAGGAATTCTGCCGATTGTGCTGGTGTTCTTCATCTTAAGCGCGACGGGCGAGGTTTATGGTACCTGCTGGGCACTGTGGGGATTTGATACTTTTCAGTGGAATGGCTTATGGATTGGTCTCTCTCTTGGTGCCTTCGGTATTTGCCAGACATTGGTGCAGGCGCTATTGCCCGGTCCCGCGACCCGATTATTTGGTGAACGGGGAGCGGTGCTGGTTGGTGTTGCCTGTTCTTGCGTGGCGCTGATCATTTTGGCGTTTATCAGTCAGGGCTGGATGGTTTTCGCCATTATGCCGCTGTTTGCGCTGGGGGGTATTGGTTCACCGGCGCTTCAGGCACTGGCTACCCGACAGGTTGACAAGGATAGTCAGGGGCAGTTTCAGGGAGTACTGGCATCGGCGGTTAGCCTGGCTTCTGTTGTTGGGCCACTGGCGTTCTCAACATTTTACTTTGTGGTTCAGAAAGACTGGCCGGGCGCTATCTGGCTTTCGGTGGTGGTGGTCTATTTCATCGCCATTCCATTGATTATTTTCAGTACTCGTAAACCTCGTCGGTAAATATATAGCGTGAAGCTCTTGAAGTATGGCGGAGTCTATTTAAACGTTGAAATGTTAAAAATCCACGGGCACATTAGATAGCTTAATAAAACGAAAAAGAAAACGAAGAAGGATCTGCGTGATGGCTAAAAAGAAAAAGACCTTACCTAAAAATATCAATGAACTGCTGGAAGCCGGAGATATTGAGGTATTAAAAGCACTTTACGATAGCTGTGAGCTGGATGCTCGTGGCGGGCTTGGTAAGAGAACGGCTTTAAGTCTTTATAAGATCCCTGATGAATTGACACGCTGGTTGGTGGAGCAGGGGGCTGATATTGAAGCGGCAGATAATTATCAGCGCACCGCACTGCATGAGCAGGCGGGTACCTGGTGCGGTAATATTGAATTACTTTTGGCATTGGGCGCAAACATTGAAGCGCAAGACTATCAGAATGCTACCCCGTTGCATAAAGCGGCTTGCGCTTACCATGTTCATCACGTTCAGACATTAATTGCTCATGGTGCCAATATTTACGCAGAAGACAGTATGGGTAGAACTGCTTTGGCGGCAGCACTCGATCGCTGTCGCAATGCTGATATTGAGCGGATGGCAAATATTGCAGAGCTGTTGCTGAATGCCGGAAATACGATTTCATCAGAAATGCGTGAGCGCATTACCAGTATCGGTGAGATGTTTGAGTTTCATCGTGCTGGCTTTTCTAAAGACCATATTGCTGAAGCCGATGCCGGTTTATTAAAGCTGTACCGTTTATTTGATGTGACGCCCGTAGCGACACGACAGATGTATGATGGTGTCTCCGATATTATTGTCAGTGCTCCACGCTGGCAGAAGGCGCATCAGGAATTGTGGGATCTGCTGGTTCCTTCCAGCGGTCATGCCGATACGCTTCAGGGAGAGGCGATTCGCATTACGGGTCGTTTATCTCATGAAATACTGGATAACGGTGGAATGAATTGGGATGCGGATTTCCGCAAAATGTTGAGTGCATTGCTGGTCTGTTTTGAATCAGGAAGGGCGCTTGGCACTGACAAACTGCAAGAAGCCAAAACTATAGCGGCCCAAATTAAAGGCGGTAATGGCGATAAGGATGAGCTTTACCGATTAACTGAATTTGCGGTTGATTGGGTGAGGTTGAATCCCCGGCCGATGGTGGTTGGGAAGGTGGAGTATCGACGGTAATAACACCAGATATTTTTCGAAAGATTAGCAGTATGTAAGAATTTAAAGTGAAGGAATACTTATGGGATTAGATGCTTTTGTTCCATGTAATTGCCTTAAAGAGGGCAAAACTACACCACCTCCCGTTGACAAGGAATGGATTATTCTGGATGAGGAAGGATATATTCATCTGAATTCAGAGTATTCCGTAGATTCTGATTTAGAAGCGAAGGTTGATGAATGGAGTTATGAATGTTGTCCTCATCAATTTATGCATATGTCTGAACACATCTGTAATTGGTCTGGCTTAAGGTCATTTCAGCAGGCTTTAATCAAGCTGGGCATAGAGCATTTCCCCATACTTGGAACACAGCTTCCTAATGTTAATGGCGGGAGCCTTGGCATCGAAAGTGTTGAAAAGGCCTTACTTGAACTGGAATTGTTTGAACAAAATATAAAAACGCAATCGAGTCTTTATCTGATAAATGCGGAAGATAGTCAGGCTATATATGAATACATTGAGGTATATGGAGGGAGATTTTTATTTTCCAAACCTCATTCTATGGGGTTCAATATGAATGGACTGTATATCATTGACTCAGAAGATAATATCTTATTTCAAAGTAAACGTGTTACTCAGAAAGTTTATCTGTATCCGAATTGGATTTGTAAGTTTGCCAGTATATTTAATATAAAGCTCAAACCCGTTCGTAAAGTTGTCTGGATCGATTTAGATACTGGAAAACAGTTTTATACCCGATGGGGATTATCGTTTAATGATGCGTATCCCAAAGAATTAGCGATAGAAAGCCGCTCTGTTATTTCAGATGATTATCAGTATATTATTCAGTCATTAAGAAAAATATTCCAAATCTCTGTTGATACCGGAAACTCATTATATTGGTGCTGATGTTATTTTAACGGGTTATTACCTGAAAATAATTGGGCCTTAAGATGAGATTAATATTATTGGGTTAGAGGGTATTTTATGTGGAATGAACTGGAGTTGACCGGCCGAACCCGATCGCATGTTATTCAGTTAAATAATCCGCGCTTTGCTGTAAATAAAGACGTTTATCAACCATTTTGTGAACTGCAAAATGCAGCCCAAAAAGATGGCTTCACGCTCTTTCCTTTTAGCGCATTCAGAGGGTTTGAGACTCAGCTTAAAATCTGGAATGGCAAATTCAATGGGCAAAAGCCGTTATATGATATTCACGGACAGCCAAGAGATTATTCACAGCTCAATAACGAAGATGAAATTATTGACTGTATTTTAAACTGGTCCGCTCTACCGGGTGCCAGCCGGCATCAGTGGGGAACCGAGATTGATGTGGTTGATTTAACCAAAGCACCAGAGAATTATCATGTTCAACTGCTACCGCAGGAAACGGTCAAGGGCGGCGTATTTTATGATTTGCACCAGTGGTTGAATGAGAATATTGAAAAGTATGGCTTCTTCAGACCGTATGGGATGTATCAGGGGGGAATGTACCCGGAACCCTGGCACTTAAGTTATTGGCCGGTGGCAAACAGAATGCTGCAAAGCCTGACGGTAGACATGCTAGCGGATGCGATTAAAAGTGCAGATATGTCAGGCAAACAGCGGGTATTAGAGCGGTTGCCGGAGTTGTTTAAACATCATGTTCAGAATATTTGTTTGCCGCTGACGGGGTTGAACGAAGTTAAAACTTGATGATAAATAAGGGGCTATCACTGCTAACTCAATGATATATGCAGTGATATGTTCCCACTACGCCATCTGACTAATCGTCCTCCTGAACCGCGCCAGCGAAGTTGCAAACAGCACACAGCCAATCACAAACAGCGCCAAAAACGACGTCCATACCACATCAATCCCGGCACCGCGGAACAGAATCCCCTGACCCAGTTCAACAAAGTGGGTGGTTGGCGCCAGTAACATAATATCCTGTACAAACTCCGGCATACTCTCCCGCGGCGTACTGCCGCCCGACAGCATTTGCAACGGTAGCAACACCAGAATCAGCAACATACCAAACTGCGGCATACTGCGCGCCAGCGTGGCTAAAAATATCCCCATGGCGGTGGTGGCAAACAGGTGTAACGCGGCACCGGTAATAAACAGAAAGATCGAACCCTCAATAGGAACATTTAACGCGCCGCGCACAATAAAAATCAGCGACAGGGTAGAGGCAACCATCACTACCAGCCCCATCGACCAGACCTTAGCCAGCATAATTTCCGTTGGGGTAACGGGCATCACTAACAGGTGTTCAATGGTGCCGTGCTCCCGTTCGCGAATCAGTGCTGCGCCGGTCAAAATAATCGACAGCATAGTAATGTCATTGATGATTTCGGTTAAGGCACCAAACCAGGACTGGGTCAGGTTTTGATTAAAACGTACCCGTAGCGCCAGATCTACCGGAGGAATCGCCGTGTCACGATAACGCTGCACAAAAGCGGTGGCTTCATCCATCACGATTTGCTGAATATAGGCGTTGCCGGTAAATGCCTGGCTCATACGGGTGGCGTCCACGTTGAGCTGAATGGCGGGCGATCGACCTGCCAAAACGTCACTCTGAAAGTTCGGCGGAATATTCAGTACGAAGGTGTAATCGCCGGAGTCCATCCCTGGATCCACCTGATTCAACTCAATTTTTTTCGGCGCCACAAACTGCGGCGGATAGAACGCCGAGCTAATGCGCAGAGAGAGCGGGGAATCATCTTCGTCAACAATGGCAATCGTCGCTTTATACAGCGATTCAGGAATAGCGCTGGCTGCCGTATAGATCGAAACGGTAAAGGTAAAAGCGATAAGCACCAGCATGGCGGGGTCTCTGATCAGACTCCAGAGCTCTTTGACACCTAAACGATAGATATTTGATAACTGTTGCATAGTTAAGTGTCCTGTTTTTTCAGTAGTAAAACGGTTAAAACAAGAATCACTGGTACGGTTATCAGCAGCATATACACCGCACTGTAGAGATCGGAGAAATCCAGCGCTTTACAAAATACACCCCGGAAAATAATCAACATATGAGTTGTCGGATAAATCTGGCCAATCACCTGACCACCCCCCTCCAACGAAGAGACCGGGTTAATCATGCCTGAAAACTGAATGGCAGGTAACAGGGTGGCTATCATGGTGGTGAACATGGCAGCTATCTGGCTGCGGGTAAAGGTGGAGGCCAGCAGCCCCATGCCGGTACAGATAATACAGTAGATAAAAGTCGCCACAGTCAGAAGGGTGAAACTGCCGGTAATAGGGATATCAAACAGAGTGACTGCCACCAACGCCATCAGGAAGTAGTTCACCATTGCCAGCAAAATGTAAGGAATTTGCTTACCAATCAGAAACTCAGTGCGGGTTACCGGTGTAACATACAGATTGATAATCGAGCCCAGCTCTTTTTCCCGCACGACCGCCAGTGCGGTTAACATCGCAGGCAGCATCAGCAATAAAATCGGGATCACTGCCGGAACAATCGCCGGCAGGCTTTTGACATCGGGGTTATAACGAAAGCGAGTTTCAATATCGATAACGCCTTTTGCCGGTGTTCCCAGCCGATAAGTGGCCTGATCCATCAGCCAGCCCTGATGCATACCCTGTACATAACCGCGAACCGTTTCTGCCCGTTGTGGCATGGCGCCATCAATCCATACGCCTATCTGAGCGGCGCTGCCTCGCTGTACGTCCCGGGCAAAGTTAGGCGGTATCTCTATTGCCAGCGAAATATCGCCGTTACGCATGCGGGTGTCCAGATCCTGATAATCACGAATTGGCGGTTGTTCAATAAAATAACGCGAGCCGGAAAGATTGAGGGCGTAGTTCTGGCTCAGACCGGTCTGGTCGCGATCCAGAATGGCATAATTCAGATCTTCCACGTCCATACTGATACCAAAACCGATAACAAACATCAGGATCAACGAGCCAAGCAGTTCCAGCGTCTCACGCCACATATAGCTCATGGTGCGCCCGATGCTAAACGCCTGGTGTTTTTTAGGCTCTGTAGTTTTGGTGGAAGAAGAGACTGCCGGTTCCGGCTGTCTGGCGGCAGAAGTGCCGGTGTCAGTACCGGATCCGGCATCGATCAAATAATCAATAAACGCCTGCTCCAGCGTAGCAGCACCACGTTTTTTCATTAATTCAGCAGGAGGATCGCTGGCCAGTACCTTGCCTGCATGCATCAGGGATATACGATCGCAGCGCTCCGCCTCATTCATAAAGTGGGTGGAGATAAAGATAGTAACCCGATCCCGCCGCGATAGCTCAATCAACAGTCGCCAGAAGTTATCTCTGGCAATCGGGTCTACCCCGGAAGTGGGTTCATCCAGAATCAACAGCTCCGGCTTATGTACCATTGCTACCGCCAGCGATAGCCGCTGGCGGATACCCAGCGGCAAATTGTCCGGTAGCCTGTCCATTACTCCGGTTAAGTCAAAGCGTTCCGCCATCTCCTCAATGTGCTGGTCCTGTTGCTCTTGTGGCACATGAAACAGGCGGGCGTGCAGCAGCAAGTTTTGCTGCACCGTTAGCTCGCTATACAGGGAAAATGCCTGTGACATATAGCCAACCCGCTTGCGGGTATTCATATCATTGGAATCGATCTTATGACCAAACAGCCAGGCTTGCCCCTCGCTGGCAGGTAGTAGACCGGTTAACATTTTCATGGTGGTGGATTTACCACAGCCGTTTGAGCCTAAAAAGCCAAATATTTCACCGCGCTGAATACGAAAGTTAACGTGGTCAACGGCAACGAAATCACCAAAGCGCATGGTGAGGTCCTGCGCTTCAATGGCAATCTCTGTTTTATCATCGGTTGATAGCGGAGTGATTTCTACCGGCACATGATTACGTCGTTTTTCTTCCGGTAACAGATAAATAAAGGCAGCTTCCAGTGAGTCGGTTTGAGTTTGTTCCAGAAGTTGAGCTGGAGTATCCGTTTTCAGAATTTTCCCGTCATCCATGGCAACCAGCCAGTCGAAACGCTGGGCTTCATCCATATAGGCGGTAGCGACGATAACGCTCATGCCCGGCTGCTCGCTTCTTACCCGATCGATAAGATCCCAGAACTGAGAACGAGCCAGCGGGTCTACGCCGGTAGTGGGTTCATCCAGAATCAACAGGTCAGGGTCGTGAATCAGGGAGCAGCAAAGGCCCAGTTTCTGTTTCATACCGCCGGAAAGTTTGCCCGCCGGTCGATTAAGGAAAGGGTAGAGACCGGTGCTGTAGGTGAGTTGGTCGATACGGCGGCGGCGTTCAGCGGCATTATGACCAAACAGACGGGCGAAGAATTGCAGATTCTCCTCCACTGAGAGCGTTGGATATAAGTTTTTGCCCAATCCTTGGGGCATATAGGCGATGCGCGGACAAACGGACTCGCGATGCTGTTTACTGCGCATGTCGCCATTCAGTACGTTGATCTCTCCATCCTGAATAGCACGGGCTCCGGACACCAGAGAGAGCAGGCTGGATTTACCCACGCCATCCGGTCCGATAAGGCCAACCATGCAGCCAGCCGGGATCTCCAGCGAGATATTATCCAGCGCCAGCGTTTTACCGTAATGTAAGCTGACTTGCGTCAGTCGTACTACCGGTTGTGGCTGTTTCATGGCGAGACATTTACCGTCAGATTTTCAGGCCATGGTTCACTGGCATCCAGTTTGACCCAGGCGATACCCGGCAAACCGGTTTTTACCAGTTCGATA
The DNA here is from genome assembly GCF_004295645.1 of Limnobaculum zhutongyuii. Taxonomy (NCBI): domain Bacteria; kingdom Pseudomonadati; phylum Pseudomonadota; class Gammaproteobacteria; order Enterobacterales; family Budviciaceae; genus Limnobaculum; species Limnobaculum zhutongyuii. The sequence continues at coordinate 3,917,959 of NZ_CP034752.1, read as the reverse complement.
TATTTTTGCAGCAGTTGCTTATCGATTTGCGCTTTTACCCGGAACATCAATTTTTGTCGTTCGCTGGCGGTCTCAACGGTTTTAGGGGTGAACTGGGCGGTGCTGGCCACAAAGGATATTTTAGCCGGAATAACATAGCCGGGAGCGGCATCCAGAATCACCCGAACTTCACCACCAATAGAAACTTTTCCCACTGCGGTTTCCGGCAGGAAAAAGGTCATATATACATCGGACAGATCCACCATATTTAATACTTTGCCACCGGCCCCTAAAACTTCGCCTGGCTGTGCAATACGGTATTGCACTCGTCCGTCACGCGGGGCAATAAGCTGACTGTCGATGATATCGGCCTGAACCCGGTCAATGGTGGCCTGTGCCGCCTGCACGCTTGAAGCGGCACCAATCGCCTGCGCTTTAGCGGCTTCTACTGCCGCATCGGCTGAGGCTACCTGAGCTTTGCTGGCCATTAGTGCAGCCTGAGCACTTTTCATGCTGGCTCTGTCGTCATCGAGCTGTTGGAATGACAGGGCGCGGGATTTTGCCAGTACCTCTGAACGAGCCAGACGGCGTTGGGCTGCATCCAGTTCACTCTCCCTTTGAGCTACGGTGGCTTTGGCTGCCAGTACGTCACTTTCCTGCAGCTTTATTTGGGCCTGAGCGCTTTTTTCTGCATGAACCGCCTGATGATACTGCGCCGTTGCCTCGGCTCGTTGGGCTTCCAGCACCTGTATTTGCATATGGGCAAGAATTTGCCCGCTGCGCACAAAGTCACCTTCATTAACCAGAATGTCATCAATTCTCCCGGCCAGCTTGGATGATATATCAATCTCGGTAGCTTCCAGCCGGCCATTACCGCTGACAAAACCGTCTCCGGGGCCGTTATCCTGCAGGCGAGTCCAGGTGTAAGCCGAGATGGCAATCACGGCAAGCGCAAGCAGGGTGTAAATGACTTTTTTATTGGTGAAGGCAAGTTTCATGGTGTAGAACTCCCTCTAGAGTAGGCAAAGGCCGTTCAGCTGGCTTTAGTCCGATAGTACAATGATTGGCCGAGTGAATATTGAACATGTTTCAAATTATTTGAATTTGTTTATTGTTTTGCTGTTGATTAATTGACAGGGAATGAAATTCTATTAATGGAATTATTGTTTAAAGCGTTTGTAATAGGGTAGCGTTATTGGTTTGTCAGAATATTTATTCTGCATAAATGAGCGTGTTTTTAAAGATATTACTGATATTGAAAGTGTATTGGACGGTCAGGTGCATCTATCAGCGTAGCAAAAAATTAATTCCAGATTTAGTGTCGATAGACCGTTGTTGTTCTGTTGATATTTGATGTCGTCAGCGTTACGAGAGAATAATAGTGTTCCTCTGCCTTAAATTTATTTGCCATTAAGGCTGCTGCTGGCGTTTAATTATCATTATTCACCAAACTTATTCAGGAAAATTGCGAAATGCTCAGAAGTTGTTTAATGACAATCATGCTGATGTTTTCCGCGTCTGTACTGGCGGCGGAGCACTGGGTTGATGTACGAATAGCGGAACAGTATCAGGCTGAACATATTAAAGGTGCTATCAATGTCCCATTGAGACAGCTTAAAGAACAAATTACCAGTCAGATAAACAATAAGGATGACACGCTGCATCTGTATTGTAATTCAGGCCGCCAATCAGCAATGGCAAAACAGATCCTTCAGGAAATGGGCTATACACAGGTGCTGGATGAAGGGGGAATCAGCGGAATAGATCTTCCGAAAGAGAGCCAACACGGAAGTTGATCGCGTCAGAGAAATACCACGGTTTTGTTATCAGACGTCAGGATTATTATTTTGAAATGATGATTGAGCAGAAACCGGCGTAGGAGCTTTATAACATTTTAAAATAAGTATTACCCGCTTAACTCAATTAATTTAACAAGTTATATCAAAAACAACACAAGTAATATTAGCTGTAACTATATCATGATTAATAATTACGTTTGATTGTTTTAAATCACCTCATGCATATTCTGGTTATGTCAGTCACCAATGACGGCATAACCAGAATATGCATGAGGTTTTTGTTTATTGAAACCAGACAGAGGCTAAGGGCAGTTAAATATACCGCGAATACAGACAAGTAGCGCCTGTGACAGGAAAAATAGGGAAGAGTAAATGAGAGCGATGAAAATCTTTTTGATGTTGGGCGCACTATCATGCAGTGCTGGTGCAATGGCAACCTCTGTTGAACAAAGCTGTCTGGATTATGGTAAAAAGATGATGAAGAATAATCCGGATATGGTGGCTTTGTTAAAACAAGCAAAAATTGATTCATCGAGCGTTATTATTGAACGCTTTGAGGGTAAGGTGGGTAAACAGCCTGTCAGTACCGAGGTAACCGCTAAAATTAATAGCGCGCAAGAAAAATTGGGAGCCATTTTCTGTCTGGTGAATAATGATTCGCCATTGTATTTCCATTATTTTTCGGTTGAAGAATAAGCCGAATTTATTTACTTAAGAACTCGTGACTCGCTCAAACAGGCGTTGAGTGAGTCATATTTTTATCGATAGCTATTGGTAAAACGGTTACTTCTCAATTAACTGCTGCCAGTTGTTTTTCAGCTGTTCAGCGTTGGGTACGCTGTTACAACTGGCCGGGAATTCTTTATTGGTTTTAGCCAGATCGGCAATTTTTTCTGGCTGGCATAGTTCATCCTGACCTTTGGCAAAACCTTGTAAGTAAGAGGTGCGATTAATTTCCGCTTCGCCATACCATTCGGACAGCACCGTATTGTCTTTAACGTCATTACCTGTGATGGCTTCATAGTGACCGATTTCAAACCATTTTGACGGTGGCCCGCTGTTATCTGAGCTGCCCGGCATGCCATCTGGTGAGCTGGAACAGCCGCTAATAAACAGCAGAGTACAAAATATCGTTATCATAGGTTTCATCACATTGCCTTTGTCTTAAAGTTCCGGCGCATCATATCAGGATTAGGCATCATATTGAAAACCTTACCCAGAGCTATGACAGTCCCAGTTGTTCTTTTAGCGGTTTCAGGTAACGACGACTAACAGGAATATGTTTCCCGGAACGGGTGATAACTTCAGCGGAGCCATTTTCCAGTAACTGAATCTCTCCGACCTGATCGAGATTGATCAAATACTGACGGTGACAGCGTGTAAAAGAGGTCTTTTCTTCCAAAATTTTCAACGTAAGCTGAGTATAACCACTCTGCGTCATACCAACGACGTGAACACCACTCAATTCTGAGCTTAAATATTCCACCTCTTCCAGCCGAAGCAAAAAGATACGGTTATGTCCGTAACAAGGGATATGTTTTAAGGTGGTATCGGTAATTAGATGTAAATTATTATTTACGGTTTTGGCGGTTTTTAATCGAGAAATGGTCTTACAAAGACGCTGAAGGTCGACCGGTTTTAACAGGTAGTCAAAAGCGTGTTGCTCAAACGCTTTTATTGCATATTCATCATAGGCAGTGACAAAAACGATGTGGGGCATGTTGGCTGGGTCAAGCATTGCCGCCATCTCCAAACCGTTAATTTTGGGCATTTGAATATCAAGAAAAACCACATCCGGTTGTAAACGATGGATGGTCTGAATAGCCTCTAAAGCATTGCTGCACTCACCAATAACGGTGAGGTCGTCTACTTCTGAAAGTAGCTCAACCAGCTCTTCTCTGGCTGGCTGTTCATCGTCAACAATAATTGCTCTAAGCATAAAACCTCCATTGATTTGCTCTAGTTTACCATGATGAAGGTTATCTGCGAATTCTCGTCATTGAAGACAGTATTTGTCAGGGTGATTTTTCGATTTTTTTGACAAGAATTGTTAAGTTGAAAAATAGAGTAAAAATATGTTTACAAAAATGGATTTAAAAGTTTACACTCAATTTTGTGCTACTCTATTTTTATCACTATCTGGTGTTTTTGCCGCTAACAGGAGCGGTGATTTAAGGAATTATTATGATTATGCAGAAAGATGTACTTAATAACGTCAATATCAGTGCGGAGCAGGTTTTAATTACACCAGAAGAACTGAAGGCTCGATACCCACTGAGCGCCAGTGACGAAGCCAATATTTCTGCAGCCCGTCAGACGATTGCTAACATTTTGCATGGCCGTGACGATCGTTTGCTGGTGGTATGTGGGCCTTGTTCTATTCACGATCCGGATGCGGCGATCGACTACGCCCATCGCCTGAAAAAGCTGGCAGAAGAAACGCAGGATCGCCTGTACATCGTGATGCGAGTTTACTTCGAGAAGCCAAGAACTACTGTAGGCTGGAAAGGGTTAATTAACGATCCGCATATGGATGGTTCATTTGATATGGAGCATGGCTTACACCTTGCTCGTCAACTGCTGCTGAAGCTGGTCGAAATGGGCTTACCGCTGGCAACAGAGGCGCTGGATCCAAATAGTCCACAATACCTGGGCGACTTGTTCAGCTGGTCAGCCATTGGTGCCCGTACCACAGAATCACAAACCCACCGCGAAATGGCCTCTGGCCTGTCAATGCCGGTTGGTTTTAAAAACGGTACTGACGGTAGCCTGGGGACCGCGATTAACGCGATGAAAGCCGCCTCTATGCCGCACCGTTTTATGGGCATTAACCAGTCTGGTCAGGTATGCCTGCTACAGACTCAGGGTAACCCAAATGGCCATATCATCCTGCGCGGTGGTAAAACACCAAACTACGAAGCAGAACACGTATTGGCTTGTGAAGAGCAAATGCGCAAAGCAGGGCTTAATCCGGCAGTAATGATTGACTGTAGCCACGGTAATTCTAATAAAGATTTCCGCCGCCAGGCCGACGTTGTTTTCTCCATACTGGAGCAAATTAAGGCGGGGAACCGCTCTATCATTGGCATGATGCTGGAAAGTAACATCAATGAAGGCAACCAATCGTCGGAACAACCAAGAGCCAACATGTGCTACGGCGTTTCTGTCACTGACGCCTGCATTAACTGGGAAACTACCGACACCTTACTACGCAAAGTTCATCAGGAACTCAAAGCAAAAACCTTAGTTTGTCCGTGATTTGTTGTGATATTTGTTGATATATTAATCCGCTATATTACGTCGCCTTTGGGCGACGTAATTATTGTTTAATGGCGAAGTCTGATGATTTAGTTTTATGTTTTAAAATAGTTTATCGGAGGGAGGGGCTTCCGTGAAGGGCGACCTGGCATAAGCCAACGACAAACAGGCAAAAGCCTGTTTGAACAGCGCTAGCGCTGGCCCGCAAGGTGTTTCATAACTGCCCGTAGGAAGACCTGGCCAACGCACTCCGATGCTAAGTACAAATGGCTCCCCAGCCGGGCACCAGGATGATATGGGCACTATGTTATTACGGCCGGAGTATCCTCTGAAATTTATTAGTACTTCACTTCGTCGCCATAGGGCGACGAAGTGCTTATAAAAACAACACCACATCCTTACCCCAGGAGAACAACAAAAAATGGTGGCTGAACTAACAATACTGCGTGACCAAATCGACGAAGTCGATAAAGCGCTACTGAAACTACTGGCCAAACGCTTAGATTTGGTGGCAGAAGTCGGTGAAGTAAAAAGCCAGCATGGGTTACCTATTTACGTTCCTGAACGTGAAAGCAGTATGCTGGCTTCCCGCCGTAAAGAGGCTGCCGATTTAGGGGTTCCTCCCGACCTGATTGAGGATGTACTTCGCCGGATCATGCGCGAATCCTACTCCAGCGAAAACGATAAAGGCTTTAAAACCTTAAAGCCGGAGATGGGCCCAATTGTCATTGTGGGTGGTAACGGCAAAATGGGGCAGTTGTTCAGCAAACTGTTCCAACTTTCCGGTTATCAAATTCGAGTATTAGAACAGCAGGACTGGGAGAGAGCAGATACCATTCTGTCCGGTGCCGGCATGGTGATCGTCAGTGTTCCTATCCACATTACCGAACAAATTATCCAGCGTTTACCGAAACTGCCTGATGATTGCATTCTGGTGGATATCGCTTCAATAAAAAATCAACCGCTACAGGCAATGCTGGAAGTGCATCAGGGGCCCGTCTTAGGTTTGCACCCGATGTTTGGCCCGGATGTTGGCAGCCTGGCAAAACAGGTGATTGCTTACTGCGATGGCAGAGGGGCAGAAAGCTATCAGTGGCTGCTGGATCAATTACAGGTATGGGGAGCGAAGCTGCACGCCATTGATGCAGTGGAACATGATAAAAATATGGCCTTTATTCAGGCCTTGCGCCACTTTGCAACTTTCACCTATGGTTTGAACCTGTCTCAGGAGAAGGTCAATCTGGAACAGCTATTGTCACTCTCTTCGCCAATATACCGCCTGGAGCTGGCAATGATTGGCCGCTTGTTTGCTCAGGATGCTCAGCTGTATGCGGATATTATTATGTCATCCGAGGATAATCGGGCATTGATTAAGCGTTACTATCACTGTTTTGGCGAGGCGATTAAGCTGATTGAGACGGGCGATAAGGCCGAGTTTATTGAGAGTTTTAATCAGGTGAAGAGCTGGTTTGGTGACTATGCAACGCGCTTCTTAAACGAAAGTCGAACGCTGTTACGTCAGGCCAATGATAGTCGGCAGTAAATCAACATTTCCTTTCTGTACCACCACGCCCAAATGGGCGTGGTGCATATCTGGTTATACCATGACTTCCGGCATGTTTCTGCCGTAGTAAATCTCCTGCATCTCTTTACGCAGCAAACGAGTGATATGTTGACGCTCCTGCTGATCCAGGTCTTCCGGTCTGGCATTAAACAGATAATGGTCAAGATCAAACTCTTTTAGCATCATCTTGGTATGGAAGATATTTTCCTGATAAACATTTACATCCACCATATGGTAGAGGGACGTAATGTCATCAGTCATAAAGTTCTGAATCGAATTAATCTTGTGGTCGATATAGTGCTTTACCCCATTAACATCACGGGTAAAGCCGCGAACCCGATAGTCCAGCGTAACAATATCTGATTCCAGTTGGTGTATAAGGTAGTTCAATGCTTTAAGCGGAGAAATCACGCCGCAGGTTGAAACTTCGATATCCGCCCGGAAAGTGCACAGGCCGCCCTGAGGGTGGCTTTCAGGATAGGTATGTACGCAGATATGGCTTTTGTCTAAATGAGCCACTACCGAGTCTGGCAGGGGGCCAGGATGCTCCGACTGATCGACCAGACTCGGATCCATCGGTTCTTCACTGATCAGAATAGTCACACTGGCGCCCTGAGGGTCGTAATCCTGACGGGCAATATTCAGAATATTGGCGCCGATAATAGAACAGGTTTCCGTCAGAATCTCAGTCAGCCGATTTGCATTATATTGTTCGTCAATATATGCAATGTATTGCTCTCTGTCATAATCCGTCTTGGCATAACAGATATCGTAGATACAAAAACCCAGGCTTTTGGTTAAGTTATTGAAGCCGTGCAGTTTTAGCTTATGCAATTTGGTTCACCGCCTTATGTTTTATAGTTAGAGAAAGCTGTGTTATTTATTCAGTGCATCCAATAAATATTGGGGCAGGGCGAAGCTGCCAACGTGGATTGCCGGATTATAGTAGCGACAATGAATTCCCAGTGATTTAAAGCGTGATTCCAGCGTCGTTAAATCATGCTGACGTAATAGCGGATTCTGGCTGGCCCAGGCAAAGGTCATGATGCCACCATAATAGGTGGGAATAGCAGCCTGATAAAAACTGGCATCTTCAAAATAGGTAGAGAGTTTCTGGTGGCTGTTAATCGCCTCATCCTGTTGTAAAAAGCACACGCCGTTTTGAGCAACAAAGATGCCGTTTTCATTCAGACAGCGGGCGCAACCCTGATAAAACTCAGAGGTAAACAGACTTTCCCCCGGACCGATAGGATCTGTACAGTCAGAAATGATCACATCAAACTTTAAATCGGTTTGGTTAACGAAGTTTACGCCATCTTCAATCACCAGATTGAAGCGTGGGTCTTCATAAGCTCCCGCATTGTGGTTTGGCAGATATTCACGACAAAATTCCACCACGTTTTCATCAATTTCTACCATGGTGATGTGTTCAACGCTCTGGTGGCGGCACACTTCACGTAGCATTCCACCATCGCCACCACCGATAATCAGAATTCGCTTGGCTTTTCCATGGGCCAGAATCGGTACATGGGCCATCATTTCGTGATAGATAAACTCGTCGCGCTCGGTGGTTTGTATGACCCCATCCAGTGCCATCACTCTGCCCATCAGGTCATTTTCAAAAATGATCAGATCCTGATGCTCCGTTTTGCTGTGATATAAAGTTTTATTAATAGAAAAAAACTGGCCAAAGCCGCTATACAGGGTTTCAAACCAGGTTTCTTTATTTGACATCACCGCTAATCCTCCGGGCTGGATAAAAAGTTAACGCAATATAATAGCGAACCAGGGGGGATTATGCACGATTAATGGCTATTTAATTGTTTTATTGAGGGAATTAGCCTGAAGTTACCTAAAGGAAAGGTTTATCATCTTTGGCGTTGCAAAACAGCAGTCAAATGGGGGAAATGACTGGTGAATAGACTCAATAAGCTTAAATGCGTGGTTCTGTATTGATTAATTATTCATGATGCCAAACGAGTCTTTAGCCAACGCTGCACACTTCTTATCTTTATCGACGGGAATGCGGTTTAAGTCCTCATAACTTGACTGACTTAATTGCTCCATATTAATTTGGTTGTAGTTCGCCAGATCCCAATGATTTTGTTGAGCAAAATAGATTAAAGCTCGCTTTATTTCAGGGATAGGGAGATCTTTATATCCGCACTCTTTTTTCAGATAGAAGAATACCGCCGTCAGATCGGCGAGCTCTTCTGCTTCTGACTCTGTTAATGCCTGACAGGTAGACGAAAACCCAATTAGCGACAGTAATAATAACGGTAAATTAAAAACAGATTTGTTGTTCATTGGCTAGATAATCAATTCATTAAGTTAATGACGGTATCATACAGTTAGGCGATGACAAATCTTTTTATACCGTTGTGATACAGCGAGTTCTATATCTTCATTCTGATAGGGTATCTGCGGTTTTGTCCAGTTTTGGCACAATTTTAATTGTTACGATCGGCTTTATGGCATTTTCATTTTTTGACAAAAAGTACTGTCTGAAAATATTCAGACAGTACTTTTTAGCTGTGGTAGCGATAGTCAGAAGGGGTAGTAGAGAACATCTTCTTAAATGCCCGGGTAAAACTTTGCTGTGAGTCAAACTGATATTGATAAGCGATTTCCGCAATACTTCTTTTGCTCTGCTTTAACTCTGAAGCGGCACTTTGCAAACGTTTTTTGCGGATATAATAAGCCAGTGAGTCACCGGTAATATCTTTAAATAACCGCTGCAAATGCCATTGAGAGTAGCCAGATTTTGAGGCTACGCGCTTAACATTCAGCGGCTCTTCCAGATGGCCTTCAATCCAGAAAACCAAGTCTTGAATAATGTTGGTTTGAATCATGATCTATTTCCGTCCATTTTCATATTTGGGGATATTGCATCCTGATTTATTTCATAAGCGCGTCGAAAAGTGTCGAGAGCATTAGATGCCTGACGCTGAACCTCTTCTTCGCTTACATTTGAAATCGCTCCACGCAGTTGTTTATCAATGAGCCCTGACTCAAGTAACCCCTTAAACTGCATTGCGGTAGTAAATGGGTCTGCATGACGTAAAATACCGCGCTCCATAAGCGACTCAAGATGAGTTGATATTTTCATCCAACCCTTTTGCGGGCCTCGTTGATACATTAATTCACCGATGCCGGTGTGTTCACATTCGGCAATAATCATGCGAGTAATTTTCATCATCACCGGTGATAAATGCAGATTCAGATAGCTGACGCCAAAATTGTGTAATGATTGCCAACAATCGATCTTTCGGTTTTGTAGCTGGGCGGTGGTATTAATAATGACCTGAGTATAGGTATGAACCGCATGGTCAATTACATTGATAAACAACTCTTGTTTAGAGCTGAAGTACTTGTAGAGAGTGGCTTTAGAACAACCGATACACTCATTAACTTCGTCCATAGATGTGCGCTCATAGCCATGATTTAGAAAGATATCAGTGGCTTTCTGAAGAATGTGTGTTCTGCGATCCTCTTTACTTAATCCCATTTCTCTCTCCGTATTCGTACTGTACGGTACAGTATTTTATTAAAAAGAAAGAATCAACTTTGATAGCACTAAAAATCAAAAGGGGTTAAGTGTGTGAATTTACTGAAATGTGTTGGTTTTGTTGAATGATAATTGTGCAAATGTTAAAAAAAATAAGCATTAAAAGCTAATCCAGATCACATTTTTGACTTTATTATTCACTCAAGCTTTGAATTAAATTGACTTAGATTTTTCGTTATTAGCCATTTTAATCAATGTGTTAAATTTTGTTTTGATTTTTAGTTTAATTATTTTGAAAATCATATTCAAAAAATTTGAAAATTTAAGAAGGTATATATCATGAAAGTATCAACCACTTTAGCAGCTCTGTTATTAACATTTAGCGTTGGTTCTGCTTATGCAGCGACTGAAGTCAGCAGCCAACAGGCCGCCAGCTTACAAAGCATGGGTACTATTTCAGGTTCAGTTCGCGTAGCTGATATGGATCAGGCAGTTAGCGCTATCGCTAAAAAAGCGGAAAGCCAACATGCTTCTTACTATCGTGTCATTGCTGCTAACTCTAATGATGACTCAAATAACTGGCGTGTTGCCGCAGAGATTTATCGTTAATTTCTGATTGCTAAACCTCGCTATGGATAACCTGCCGTCAGGCAGGTATCCGGCTCCACGATAGCTTCTCCCTCCTGAAAATCCAGCGTATGATAAGCAGAATGTAAAATCCTGAAGGATGAAAGCCATGAAGGTATCTTCGATACTGACTGCTGCATTTCTCGCCTTAAGTGTTAATTCGGCCTATGCCATCACTGAAATTATTAATACCCAACAGGCTGAAAAGATGAATCTGACCAGTCTTGGCGTAATAAGCGATACGGTAAGAGTCGAGACATTAGATCAGGCGGTACAGGCGATAGGGGAGAAAGCGGAGAAAGCGGGAGCGATCTATTTTCGCGTTATTGGCGCCCGCTCTTTTGATACATCACCTTACTGGCGGGTTTCTGCGGAGATTTATAAATAGCTAAGACTGCTGACCAACGATTGGCTATCTTAAGACATTAAACTGAGCTATCAGATTTTGTCATCAACTTATGCCCGCCAGTTCAATACCGGCGGGCTTTTTCGTCGTTATCGAGTGATATTCTTAAACTGGCGCGTAGTATCCGTCAGTGCGACTTCCGTTGGCAGACGCTCCATCGAGCTGGCTCCGTAGAAACCATCACAATCCGGGCAGTTAGCCAGAATGTAATGCGCATCTTCCGGAGAGGAGATAGGGCCGCCGTGGCACAGTACAATAATGTCTTTGCGTACGCTTTTAGCCGCTTTAGCCCAGGCGTTGATCATTGGAACACAATCTTCCAGTTTCATTGCCGTTTCTGCACCAATGTTACCGCCAGTAGTTAGGCCCATATGAGGAACGATGATATCTGCACCGGCTTCCGTCATGGCGATGGCATCAGCTTCACTGAAGACGTATGGCGTAGTCAGCAGGCCTTTTTGATGAGCCTTACGGATCATCTCAACTTCCAGTCCATATCCCATACCGGTTTCTTCAAGATTGGCCCTGAAGTTACCATCGATCAAACCAACAGTAGGGAAGTTTTGTACTCCGGAAAAGCCAACCCGAGCCACATCGTCTAAAAATACATCAAGGTTAACGAAAGGATCGGTACCGTTAACACCGGCTAAAACCGGCGTATTTTTTACTACCGGTAAAACTTCTTTAGCCATTTCCATAACGATATCGTTAGCATTGCCATAGGCCAGCAAACCAGCCAGAGATCCACGACCCGCCATGCGATAGCGTCCTGAGTTATAGCTAACAATCAGGTCGATACCACCCGCTTCTTCACACTTAGCTGACAGCCCAGTACCGGCACCACCGCCGATAATTGGTTCTTTACGTGCAATCATGGCGCGAAATTTTTGCAATAGTTCTTCACGGGTAAAACGTGACATAGGGACTCCTCATTTTTTGTTCCAGATTTGATGAAATTGGTTAACAGCCTCATCGGCAAAACGCGGATCGTTAATGTTGTAAGGAACGCGGATCAGACGACGGCGTTCGGTTTGGATCACGGTTTTTTCCAGGGCTTCAAACAGAGCGGCATCATTTTCTGGTGACCAGAATAGCTGGCCTGGCGCATCCAGAGCAGAAACACCGCCTTCAGGTATCAGAAAACGTACTTCTCCATGACAGGCATTCAGTTTGCGACCGATCCATTCACCCATTTGTTGGTTTTCTTCTTTGGTGGTACGCATTAACGTTACCTGAGCATTGTGAGGGTAGAACAGACGATCTTTATAGTGGGCCGGTATGGTATTAGGGTTGCCGAAATTGACCATGTCCAGCGCGCCACAGGAGCCAACGTAAGGAAGTTCGGTTTGCGCCACGACATCTAAACGGTCAGGGCCACAGGCCAGTACTCCACCAAACAGCAGGTCGCAGATTTCAGTCGTAGTAATATCCAGCAGTCCGTCCAGCAAGTGGCTGGCCGCCAGTTTTTCCATTGCGGTGCCACCGGTGCCAGTTGCGTGGAAAGTCAGACAGTCAAACTTATCGGTTAGCTGGGCTGAAATGGCCTGCATACAGGGTGTTGTCACACCAAACATTGTCAGACCTAAAGCGGGTTTTTCATTTTTAACTTCAGGAATAACGAACTTCACTGCGCCAGCAATGCTATGAGCAGCATTAGCCAGTACCTGGCGAGAAATACGGTTCAGGCCGGCAATATCAGTCACGGAATAGAGCATGGCGATGTCGCTGGCACCAATGTAGTTTGATACATCACCGGAAGCCATGGTGGACACCATCAGCTTAGGCAAACCAATTGGTAGCGCTTGCATTGCCGGGGTAATCAGTGATGTACCTCCTGAACCGCCAAGGCCGATAATTCCTGCTACGTCATCCCGGGATAGCATAAATTTTTCAAAAGCTTGAGCCATCGCGACCATCGATTTTCCACGATCGCCGCAAAACACGCTTGCGCTTCCTTGTGGGTGATGAGCGGCGATATCTTGTGCAGAAAAGGTCGTGTTAAATTGGCTATCTGGAGATTTGGTCGATAAATCAACGGTGGTGACTAAAAGGTCAGTTGCATTAATCAGGTCTCGAATGTAAAAAGCCTCTTCACTTTTGGTATCAAAAGTTGTTGCAACATAAACAGTTTTTCTTTTCATCGTAACACTTCCTTGGCTCTGAATTTATTTAGACGAGGTAATAGTTAGTAAACGTCACATACTGTACCCCATGTATGTAAAATAGCCATAATGAGACTAGAGTATCATATTAAAAATGAGAAATGACTTACAAAATGAAAAAAAAGTCGCTTCAAATGAAGGGCAACCAATGTTAACTCGTGCTCGGGCCCGTACGTTAAATAAGCTAATTTCTACCGCAATGGAAATGCTTGAGAAGGGATGGTTTCCTTCCATTACTGAGCTGGCGAATGAAGCCGGGGTTTCTCGTGCGACGGCTTATCGCTATTTTCCTACTCAAAGTGCTTTGGTTTCGACGATTGTCGATGAAAGTTTAGGGCCAATACAAGAGTGGCGACCTCAGCAGGATACGGTAGGTGAGAGAATTTCTGCTTTATTGTCATTTGCTTATCCTCAGATGGAAAAACATGAAGGTGCGCTGAGAGCGGCTTTACGTGTCTCTTTACAGCAGTGGGCTGATTTGCGCGCTCAGCGGCTGGATGAAGAAACAGATAAAGAAAAACTGTTTGTCCGGGGTAACCGTAAGCGCTTAGTTGAAATGGCTGCAGAGCCGTTAAGAAATCGAGTTGCTGAAGCAGATTTGAACCGTATGAAACATGCCTTCTCATTAATTTATGGTTCAGAAGTTTTTCTGGTATTTAAGGACATCTGGAACCTGGATTCAGATCAAATTCAGGATATCGTTCAGTGGATGGGCAAAGCCATTGTGCGTCAGGTTGAAGAAGACGCCGGGTTAAAAAATTAATTATCTGGCCGGTTAATTATTTAGTTAACCGGCTATTTTTTATACATAAATAAACTATTTCAACAACACTGGCGACCAAAGCGTGCATCGCACCAGCGAAAGAGTTGTGGTAAACTCTCGTGCTTTCTTTCAGCCAAAGGATCTACGTTCAGGTAAACTGATCGGATTTTTCTATGAAACACATTGTTGAAGTTATGATTTCCGAGCAAGACGTAAAAACACGTATTGCTGAACTCGCCACCCAAATTAATCAACACTATCGCGACAGCGGTAAAGAGCTGGTCCTGGTTGGGCTACTGCGCGGTTCTTTCATTTTTATGGCTGACTTATGCCGTATGATCACGGTAAATCACGAAGTCGATTTTATGACTGCTTCCAGCTACGGCAGCAGTATGAGCAGCAATCGTGACGTTAAGATTCTGAAAGATCTAGATGAAGATATTCGTGGTAAAGATGTGCTGATCGTTGAGGACATTATTGATACTGGTTATACCCTGACTAAAGTGCGTGAAATTTTGCAGTTGCGTGAGCCTAACTCTATTGCACTGTGCACGCTGTTGGATAAGCCATCGCGCCGTGAAGTCCCGGTGCCAATCGATTATATTGGCTTCTCGATTGAAGATGAATTTGTGGTTGGTTATGGCATCGATTACGCACAGCGTTATCGCCATCTGCCTTATGTTGGTAAGGTTGTACTGCTGGACGAATAATTAACAGCAAAATAAAAGCGGAATGACCGTTCTTCGATGATTCCGCTTTTATTGTATTACTGCTGGGGTTTACTTACTGTCCGTCAGCAGCAAATTAGATATCGCTTTGCGATACAATAATTCAAGGGATTCACGGCTATTAGCACTGACTTCCAGATCGCGTAATCTGCCATCCTGCATACCGTACACCCATCCATGAATCAGAACTTTTTGCCCGCGTTTCCAGGCAGACTGAACAATGGTGGAGTGGCCAAGGTTATATACTTGTTCAACGACGTTGATTTCGCTTAGCAGGTCGGCACGTTTCTCTGGCGGTAGTTCACCAATCAGTGAGCTGTGTTTATACCAGAGGTCGCGAATGTGTAGCAGCCAGTTATTAATCAGGCCCAGCTCCGGGTTATTTATTGCCGCCGTTACGCCGCCACAGTCGTAGTGACCACAAATAATAATGTGTTCCACTTCGAGTACTTCAACGGCGTACTGAACGACGGATAAACAGTTAAGGTCGGTATGGATGACCAGGTTAGCAACATTACGGTGTACAAACAGTTCGCCAGGTTCCAGACCGGTTAACCGTTCTGCCGGAACACGACTGTCCGAGCAACCAATCCATAAAAAGCGCGGCCGTTGTGCAAGTGCCAAACGCTCAAAAAATTCGGGGTCGTCCTTGCTGATACTGGCTGACCAGACCTCATTATTATGCATTAGTCGTTCTATTTCTTTCATACAGTTTAATAGCTCGTAGTTTTTAATGGCGTTAATATAAGGTAATGGTGATACTTTTCAAAACAGAACCACGGATTGACTATCGTTTATGGTGTTGCAGGTTATTCATACCGATGGAGCGGGCGTCTATGAACATGAGTGAAAATAGCATGCTCGACCCTTGGGTAGAGGGATAACAGCAAGAAGATTATGTTATACCCGATTGAT
Organism: Limnobaculum zhutongyuii; assembly: GCF_004295645.1. Lineage (NCBI taxonomy): Bacteria > Pseudomonadati > Pseudomonadota > Gammaproteobacteria > Enterobacterales > Budviciaceae > Limnobaculum > Limnobaculum zhutongyuii. The sequence goes on along the minus strand of NZ_CP034752.1, from coordinate 3,902,250 downwards.
ATGTTTCAAAAGTGTTAATTTTTAATTTGTTAACTTTTGATGTAACGATTAAGCTAGCATCATAAAGAACGGCCGTATTTTACGGGCCGTTTCTATTTTTTTGCATCAATACAAGGTAATCCCTAATTTATGACATACGCGTTAGAGTTATCGCAATTAAGTAAAGTTTACGCCGGTGGCGTGAAAGCGTTGCGAGGCATAAATCTGAACGTGGAAGCCGGCGATTTTTATGCGCTGCTTGGCCCTAATGGAGCCGGTAAATCCACAACAATTGGCATTATCAGCTCTCTGGTGAATAAAAGCGCGGGTCATGTACGCGTGTTTGGCTATGATATTGATAATGATTTAGTGAATGCCAAACGTCAGTTGGGTCTGGTTCCTCAGGAATTTAACTTTAACCCATTCGAAACGGTTATGCAGATTGTGATAACCCAGGCGGGATATTATGGCGTTCCTCGTCAGGAAGCGTTGTCTCGCGCTAAAACCTATCTGCAACGTTTAGAGCTATGGGAAAAGCGCAATGAGAAAGCGATGCGCCTTTCCGGTGGTATGAAACGCCGCCTGATGATTGCCCGTGCGTTAATGCATCAGCCAAAGTTATTAATTCTTGATGAACCGACTGCCGGTGTTGATATTGAGCTGCGCCGTTCAATGTGGCAGTTCCTGAAGGAACTGAATCAACAGGGAATTACCATTATTCTTACCACTCACTATCTGGAAGAGGCAGAAATGCTGTGCCGCAATATCGGTATTATTCGTCAGGGTGAACTGGTGGAAAATACCTCGATGCGGGAGCTGCTGGCGAAACTGAAATCAGAAACCTTTATTCTCGATTTAGCACCAAAAAGCCCAATTCCTCATCTGGATGGTTATATCAGTCGGTTACTGGACACCTCGACATTAGAAGTGGAAGTAGAAAGAGAACAGGGGCTAAATAGCGTATTTGCTCAGCTTAGTGCACAGGGTGTTTCAGTGTTGAGTATGCGTAATAAGGCTAACCGACTCGAAGAGTTATTTGTTCATTTGGTTAATGATTATAAGGAAGAGGCAGAATGATGAATCTCTACTGGATAGCATTAAAAAGTATCTGGATAAAAGAGGTCACTCGTTTCGGCCGTATCTGGGTGCAGACACTGGTTCCACCGGTGATCACCATGACGCTCTATTTTATTATCTTTGGTAACCTGATAGGTTCGCGTATTGGTGAGATGCAGGGCGTAGATTACATGCAGTTTATCGTGCCTGGTTTAATCATGATGTCAGTGATCACCAACTCCTATTCCAACGTAGCCTCATCATTCTTTGGTGCCAAATATCAGCACAGTATTGAAGAGCTATTGGTGGCACCGGTACCAACGCACATTATCATTCTGGGTTTTGTGGGTGGCGGTGTGGCCCGTGGTATTTGCGTAGGCGTGCTGGTTACGCTGGTGTCACTGTTTTTCGTCTCGCTGGAAATTCACTCCTGGTGGGTGATTGCCGTAACGCTGCTGCTGACCTCAGTGCTGTTTTCGTTAGGCGGATTGGTGAACGCTATTTTTGCTGAAACCTTTGATGATATCAGCATCGTACCAACTTTCGTATTAACACCATTGACCTATCTGGGTGGGGTGTTTTATTCCCTGACGTTACTGCCTCCGGTTTGGCAGATGGTGTCAAAAGTAAACCCTATCGTTTATATGATCAGCGGTTTCCGTTACGGTTTCCTTGGTATTTCAGACGTCACATTAACCCTGACTTTTGGAGTGTTAATTGCGTTTACCGTGGCATTTTATCTGCTAAGCTGGTGGTTAATTTCTCGCGGACGTGGTTTACGTAGTTAGTGATAACCACGCGGTGCGAAGCCCGAATTTAAATGCGATTTTAATCAAATCACATTTATCTTTGGGCTTTTCTGTTAAGGCTGTAAGAAAAGGATTCAGGGATGAAGATTTTCAGTACGGTTGTAGCACTTTTGCTGATGTCTGGTGCGGCTATTTTTTTCAGCACCTCTCTTCAGTCAGACAGTCAGACACCGCTTTCCCCTGCGGCATCTACTGTTGCAACAACGGTGAAACAACAGACTAATCAGGCATTGGCACTCAGCGCTGAAGAGCAAATAGGAAAAACGCGTTATTACGATCCGGCTTATGTTTCTTTGCCATACCCCGGTGGTGATGTTGATATAGAACGGGGTGTTTGTTCTGATGTGGTGATTCGGGCCTTGCGTCAGCAAGGGGCGGATTTACAGCAATTGGTGCATCAGGACATGAAAGGTAATTTTTCTTCTTATCCCCGAATTTGGGGATTGAAGAGACCCGATACAAATATTGACCATCGACGAGTGCCGAATCTTGAAACTTATTTTAAACGGCATAAAATGGAACAGCCAGTCTCACTCAATGCAAGGGATTACTTACCCGGTGACATTGTTTCCTGGCGTTTGGATAATGGACTACCCCATATAGGTATTGTGACCGATCGTTATACCCGCGAAGGCAGGCCGTTGGTTGTGCACAATATAGGTTCCGGAGCTCGGGCTGAAGACATTCTGTTTTTATGGAAGATTAATGGGCATTACCGCTATTTTAATAAATAGAGGCTTGCCAGATGTGTCGATCCAGTAATCAGGCACTTTATTACATAATTGCATAAGAACAATTTTAATATTCAGTTCTACTCTTTCCGGTGTTTTGTATTCCTATAAGAAAAATATAACTTATGCGTCTTAAGTCTCTCCTCATTACGCTGATTACATTACCTTTGTTTATATTTTCGGCCTGCGCTGCGGCGGAAGGCGAATTACAAAGTGATGATATAAAACCAGTCCAGGTACGCATTATTCGTGACAGCCAGATCATGGCTCAAGTTGGCAATGACATTATTAACGTGGGTAGTCTGGATAAAGATCAGGAGATTATGGTCTATCCCCTGAGCCCAAACTACTACGAGTTTACTTTTGGTAATGCTCATGGGTTAATTCCGAAAGATGCAGTATTACCGCTGAGTAAATCGAAAAAAGCCTTAGGATTGGCATTAGCCGATTTGCAAAAGCTTAATCAAAACCTGATTACCGTACGCCCAACGACGATTTACGATCGGCCAAAAGATACCAGCAAAGTTTTTGGGGTGCTGAACGAAAATCTACGTTATCCCATTCTTGGTCGTTTAAGAGGCGAAGATGGTTCTCTTTGGTATGAAATCAATATCGGTGATGATGCTAAATACATTCAGGCGGACGAGTGCGAACTGGATAACGGCGTTCCGGTACTGACGTATCACCATATTTTGCAGGACAGCGAGAATAAATATTTTCGGCATACCTCAACCACCACCTCTGTGACGGCATTTGATAATCAAATGGCCTATCTCAAGCAGGCGAATTATCAAACTATCAGCCTGTATCAATTAGAGGGCTATTTGAATAATACCCTTAATATTCCGGCGAAGGCGGTGGTGTTAACCTTTGATGATGGATTGAAATCGGTGCATCGCTATGCTTACCCGATTTTGAAAAAGTATGAGCTTCAGGCGACGGCTTTTATTATTTCATCGCGGATTAAGCATAATCCTCAAACCTGGGATCCGAACTCTTTGCAGTTTATGAGTATCAGTGAGCTTAAACAGATTCAGGACGTGTTTGATATTCAATCGCATACCCATTTTCTTCATCGTTACTCGGATGATAAACGCCCGGTATTACTGAGCCGCGATGAACATAATATTGAGTTAGACTTCGAACGTTCCCGTCGGGCATTAACCCAATTTAATCCACGGGTACAATATATTTCTTACCCGTTTGGCGGTTATAACGACAATGCGATTCAGGCCGCGAAACTGGCGGGATATCGTCTGGCGGTGACTACCGTCAGAGGAAAGGTTAAACCAGGAGATAATCCTTTTACCCTTAAACGGTTGTATATCTTAAGTTCAGACAGCATTCAGGCAATGGCGGAACGTATTGCGAATACCCGTTCGGATATTAAACCGATGGTACCAAAGCAATAAATTAGCCGTTGGCGATGAGCGCTAAAGAAATATCATCGGACATATAGCTGATTTGATTTCTACCGTTTGATTTGGCCTGGTATAACGCCAGATCAGCACGCTGAAACAGTGATAATGGCTCATTATCGTATTGCTGTTCGCTGCTACTAATACCAATTGAAATAGTGATATTAATCTGTTGATTATCGGGTAATTCGAAGAGATTAGATTCTATTTTTTTACGGATCTCTTCTGCTATTTTCTTTGCCAGTGGAACGGGGCAATCTGTCAGAATAGAAGCGAACTCTTCTCCTCCAATACGAAAGATTTTTCGCCCATAAGCGGTATAGGAATCCAAAATATGGGCGATATCCTTTAGTACCTTATCACCGGCATCATGACCGTAATTATCATTGACGCGTTTAAAGTGATCCACATCCATCAACATCAGAACCGTATGCTTTTTTGACAGGTCGATGCTTTGCATAACCTGATCGAACATCCTGCGATTGAGTAAACTGGTGAGAGAGTCCCGCTGTGCCTGACCTTGATAAGTTAATACTTTCATCTTTTGTTGCCTGATATCTTTTAGCAGCATAAAAGAGAACTGCATACCAATAACCGATGAAAAGGTCATGATAAGGCAGAATTTGACGATCTTAGCGATATCTTGCGTCACTATAAAAGAGCCCAAACAGATAAATATCAGGCTAATCATGCTGAATAATATGGCCCGATAAAATAAAGAACGTTGAACGTAATGTGAACAAAGCGCCAAAGTCATTCCCAATAAACCATAAAGAACCGAAATGAGAATGGCGGTATCGTTAAAGCTGATGGTAAGACGAGACGCTGAAATAATGAATGCCGTGATAAGCGTTGGGATTGGGCCAACATAACAGGCAGCAATAATCAGCGGAATATGTCTGAGGTCGATAAAAGTGTAGTGAATAGTAGGAATAGCAAACTTCATTAAAACAAAGCATAACAAACCATTACACAGGCCAACTTGTACCTTTTTGCTCAGAGAAAGCTCAGCATCTAAAGGTGATGTGGTAAGTTTTGAAATGAAATAAAACCCAGTCAGCATAATGCTGATATTAATAATGATACCGTCAAAAAGCATAAAAGAGTTCCAAATACCAAAGAGTAGTTTGTATTTATATTTAATAATTCAAATTGATATTATAAGCATAGATAGTTAATGTCTTTTTGGCAAAAACCATAGCAAAAATATGGGTAATGTTGAGGAGTTATATAAGAAACAAACAGGTAAGGTTTTCGGTCGGTATAAAGTCAGTATAAACACGTCCGATCTCACGATCGAAATATCCATTGATTCCAATTTATTTTGGTTGGTCAGCAGCTCAGGCAATTACTTCAATTAGCCACCAGAGACGTATTTATAACTAATCATGTGATTGTGTTAGCGACGGTATTATTCAGGAAACCAACGTTCTAGTCCATCAGCCGATACCTGAGACAGCAGCGAAGCCAGCGTGCTGCCATCAGGAAAGATCAGCTCCGGAGCGATATCAGCCAGTGGATACAACATGAATCCCCGGTTATGCATATCATAATGAGGTACCGTCAGACGCGGGGTGTTAATAGTCTGGTTGCCAAACAGTAAAATATCCAGATCCAGCGTACGGGGTCCCCAACGATGTTCTTTTCTTTCCCGACCCTGATTGAGTTCAATAGCCTGAGTGGCATCAAGCAGACTCTCAGCAGCAAGCTGAGTATCCAACTCTACTACCGCATTCAGATAATCAGGCTGGTCTTGTGGACCTAACGGTTTGGTGCGATAGAACGGCGAGCAGGCGACCAGACGAGTCTGAGGGATCAGCTTTATAGCGTTCAGTGCCGCTTCAACCTGCGCCAGCGGCTGGTTAAGATTACTGCCTAATGCGATAAATACCTGAGTCATCATCTCTGTCCGGTATGTTATTAAGCCTCCGTCAGGAGGCTTAAGTCAGATAGTTATTGCGGCTTTGGCGTATTCTTGCGTGGCCGCCGCGAGCGGCGATGGCGTGATGGTTCATCACCCAGCGCGTTAAGCATGGTCTTCTGGCGTTGCATATCCGCCTGTTGGAATTCATCCCACCAGTGGCTAAGTTTTTGCACTTCACCTTTTTCAATCTCGGCTCTGAGCAGCAATAAGTCAAACGAAGCACGGAATTTAGGATGTTCCATCAGCTTATAGGCTTTCTTACCCTGACGACGCGGCAAGCGTAGCTGTAATTGCCAGATATCACGCACTAATGAAGTAATACGTTTAGGAATCGCCAGCGTCATACACTGTTCATCCAGAATATCATTCATGGCAAGAGCAAAGGCGTCGTAATAGGCCAGACCGCTTTCCTGAGTGAGTTTTTGAGCGTGTTCAACCAGCGGATACCACAACATCGCTGCAAACAGGAACGCCGGATTAACGCGCTTTCCATTTTGCAGACGTTGGTCAGTATTTTTCAGCACCTGACTGAGGATCTTCTCCATGTTGCTGTCGCCCTGAGGCGTAAAGCTCTTATCAATGAGTGGGAATAACGCCTTAAACAGGTTATGTTCACGCAGTAATTGATAAGTAGGATAACCGTATCCGGCTTGCAACAGCTTTAAGGCTTCTTCAAACAACCGAGCCGGGGGAATCTCACGCAACAAATGGGCTAAGCGGGTAATTGGCTCTGCCGTTGCTGTCTCAATGCGCATATCAAGCTTGGCGGCAAAACGAATCGCTCTGAGCATTCTTACCGGATCTTCACGATAGCGGGTTTCCGGATCGCCAATCAGGCGAATAATGCCCTGTTGTAAATCTTGCAGCCCTCCGGTGAAATCACGCAGGGTGAAATCATCGGCGCTGTAGTACAGGCTGTTAACGGTAAAATCGCGACGATGAGCATCTTCAGTAATGGAACCATAGACGTTATCGCGCAGCAGCATACCGTTATTAGCCTGCTGAGATTCATTTTTGTCATTGTTATCGCTGTGCACACCACGGAAGGTAGCAACTTCGATAATTTCCGGGCCAAACATAATGTGGGCTAGGCGAAAGCGGCGACCAATCAGGCGGCAGTTGCGAAACAGTTTACGCACCTGTTCCGGTGTCGCATTGGTAGTGATGTCAAAGTCTTTTGGTTTTTTATTCAGCAGCAGGTCTCTGACACCGCCGCCAACCAGATAGGCCTCATATCCCGATTTATTTAATCGGTACAGGACTTTCAGGGCATTATCGCTAATGTCCTTACGAGAAATGGTGTGCTGCGCACGGGGAATGATCACCACATCATCAGTGTTGTGGCTCTGTTCCTGTATGTCTGAATCAGACTCTCGGGTGAGTACCTTGCGGCAAAAATTAGCTACGCGGGTAAAAATAGGGCACCTCGGTCATAGTGTATCTGTCAGCGATGAGCGGCGCCGTTCAGGAGACTCATCAAATAATCAAATAGTAGTCAGTAAACCACGTATGGTAAACGGCGGCCTATAATAGCTCACACTGAATCATTTGAGAATGGAAAGTGTGTGGTTAGCTCCGGCGTTACGGGTACGCGGTTGTGGTTCCAATGGTTAACACCCCACGCCAGTAATGCTTCGATGGAAGCATCCTGCCAGTCATCAGGCAGTGATTGTCCTAAAAACTGCATGGCTTCAGCCAGTATTGGCAGAGGGTGGTCAAGGGATAACGGTGGGGCATGGTTCTGTTTTGACAGTTTATGCCCCTGATTATTTAACGCCAGTGGCAGGTGGAAATAGTCAGGCTCTTTCCAACCTAGCTGATGGTACAGGGCGATTTGTCGTACGGTTGGCTGAATTAAATCTGCACCCCGTACAATTTCTGTTACTCCCTGAAAGTGATCGTCCACCACCACGGCGAGATTATAGGCAAACAATCCATCTTTACGATGGATAATAAAATCTTCACTGGCAAAGGCGGGTTCGGCCACCAGTGTTCCCAGATGCTTATCGTGAAACTGATAAACCGGTTGTGTTACATGCAATCGCAAAGATGCATCCTGAGAGGGAAGCGATAAATTGCGACAGTGCCCATCATAAATACCGCCCGACTGCTGAATTCTGGCGCGGGTGCAGTGGCAATAGTAACAACGTTTTTGCTGATAAAGCTGATGTAAAACCTGACGATAGGCGTCGCTGCGTTGAGACTGGTAGAGTACTTCACCATCCCAGTGCAGTCCATAATGCTCCAGAGTGGCCAGAATACGGGAGGCTGCGCCGATTACTTCTCGGGGAGGGTCAATATCTTCGATACGAACTAACCAATCCCCATGATTTGACCGCGCCTGCAAAAAACTGCCCAGCGCGGCAATCAGGGAACCAAAATGCAAATCTCCGGAAGGAGAGGGGGCAAAACGCCCCACATAACGGTTAGTCATTAACGTGGTTAAACAGCCTGAATCCGTTATCACTGTTTCCCAGTTCTGCCATCAAAAGGTGGCAGAACCAATAAGGGATTCAGATATAACGGACAGATTAGCCTGCCATTTGTTTTTCGCGAATCTCAGCCAGCGTTTTACAGTCGATACACAGATCGGCAGTAGGACGAGCTTCAAGGCGGCGAATACCGATTTCAACGCCGCAGGATTCACAGTAACCAAAATCGTCTTCTGCGATTTTTTGCAGAGTTTTATCGATTTTTTTGATCAGCTTACGCTCACGGTCACGGTTCCGTAGTTCCAGACTAAACTCTTCTTCCTGCGTCGCACGGTCGGCAGGGTCGGGGAAGTTAGCCGCTTCGTCTTGCATATGGCTGACAGTACGATCGACTTCGTCTCTCAATTGGCCACGCCATGCTTCAAGAATCAGCTTGAAATGTTTAAGCTGGGCTTCGTTCATATATTCTTCTCCCGGCTTCTCTTTATAAGGCTCTAAGCCTGCGATAGCCAGGATACTTAAGGACGATGTTTTACGCTTTTGCCCTTCTTGCATTTTGCTTCTCCTACAAAATACGCGTTGTAGTTTTACACTAGAGAAAAAATCAGGCCGCTATAAATAACAGATGAAGATGAAGTTAGCAATTTTTCCTGTCTTAAGTATGACAATGCTGTGAAGAAAAGCATGTTCATGCTGGTGTAACTGCTGGTTATTTGACCAAAACTATCTTCTTTTATTACTTTTTACCTGAAAATTTAACCTGTGACGGATACCGGACTTTGTAGTATCACCTCTGTTGGCGATAGTCTGGCTTTATAACAGACGACTTCGACACCGTGTTTCTTAACTTGTTCAAAAAGCTTTGCGTAAACTGGGTCAATATGTTGTGCCACTTTAACGCTGTCAATTCCACTGTGTAGCACGGCAAAGAAAAGCATAGCGCGATGTCCATTTTCTGCCATTATTTGTAACTCACGCAGATGTTTTTGGCCCCGAGTTGTGACCGCGTCGGGAAAATAGCCGCAGCCCTGCTGTAACAGAGTGACGGATTTTACTTCAACATAGCATTTCGGTCGCCCGGGATGCTCTAACAGAAAATCGATACGGCTGTTTTCATCACCATAGCGAACTTCGCTGCGCAGCGAACTGTAGCCGCTTAGTTCTTTAATCCACTGATTTTCCAGCGCCTCTTTCACCAGTGCGTTGGCTTGTAATGTATTAACACAAATCATATCGCCGGCTTGAGTTTGGGTCAGTTCCCATGAGTGGGGATATTTTCGCTTAGGGTTATCTGAGGTGGAGTACCAGACGGTATCGCCGGGCTCAGCGCAGCCGGTCATGGCTCCGGTATTGGCGCAGTGTAGCGTGAGTTCTTCCCCCTGCGCAGTGATGACATCGGCAAGGAAACGCTTGTAGCGTTTGATTAGCGTGGCGGATTGCAGTGGGGGGTGAAGTTCATGGGAGATCCTATTGGTTTTTAAAGGTCGCTTTGAAACTCCGGTCAATGGTTGCGATCTTGGTTGTGTTAGCTTTCGTGGAGGTTCCGGCCGTAAAAGCAATTTGCTTATGTTTACGTTGTGCTCGGACGGAAGACCATTTGTACTTGGAAACGGAGCGCGTTGGGCCTAGTCCGCCTAGGGGCGCTTCGGCAGCTAAAGCTGCTACGACCCCAACGGCGGCCTCTCCCAACGATTAGCATTGCTAACAGATAAAGAGCTTTGTCGGTTGATGTCAGGTCGATTTTAACGCGGCCTATTATTCACCATGTGTCCAGTTTGGTAAATCAATGAAAGTTATCCTGTCGGTTGTTTTGGCGGCTGGTACACTATGGGCCGATTGAATTTATTTTGATACCTAAGTTATCTGATTGAGGTTATGCGTGTCTTTGCCGGTAAGTGAAGTTCTTCAGCCATTGCTTGATGCTTTGCAGCATTCGCCCTGTGTATTGTTGCAGGCGCCGCCCGGTGCAGGGAAATCGACCTGGTTGCCGTTGAAGTTGCTTGAGCAGTCATTCTGGCTGTCGGGGCGGATTATTATGTTGGAACCGCGTCGTCTGGCTGCCCGTAGTGTGGCGCAGCGGCTGGCTCAGCAATTGAATCAACCAGTGGGTGAGTGTATTGGCTATCGGATGCGTTCTGAAAGCCTGACCGGGCCTGATACGCGTCTGGAAGTGGTGACGGAAGGGGTATTGATCCGTATGCTGCAACAGGATCCGATGCTGGAAGATGTTTCGCTGGTGATTCTGGATGAATTTCATGAGCGTAGCTTACAGGCGGATTTAGCCCTTAGCTTATTACTGGATGTTCAGAATGGCCTGCGGGATGATTTGAAGCTGCTGATTATGTCGGCAACGCTGGATAATCAGCGCTTGCAACAGTTTTTGCCGAATGTGCCGGTTATTTCTGCTGAAGGGCGTAGCTTTCCTGTTGAACGACACTACCTGTCGCTGCCAGCCAGTGGGTATTTTGAAGAGAAGGTCGCGCAAGCGGTCAGGCAGATAGTGAATCAGCACTCAGGTTCGATGCTGTTGTTTTTGCCCGGCGTCGCCGAAATTCGTCGGGTGTATGATTTGCTATTCGGTAGCCTGACGGATGATATCGATCTTTGCCCTTTGTATGCTGCGTTGTCTCTGGCAGAACAGCAAAAGGCCATTTCCCCTTCGCCTTCAGGGCGGAGAAAAATTGTGTTAGCCACCAATATTGCGGAAACCAGTTTGACCATTGATGGCATTAATCTGGTGGTCGATAGCGGACTTGAGCGGGTGGCGCGTTTCGACCCGCGAACCGGATTGACGCGCTTAATAACTCAACGTATTTCCAAAGCCTCCATGACCCAGCGTGCCGGTCGCGCTGGTCGTTTATCTGCCGGTGCATGTTGGCACTTGTTTTCCCGCGAGCAGGCGGAGCGTGCTGCAGAGCAGGGCGAAGCCGAAATTATGCAGAGTGATTTATCCGGTCTGACCATGGAATTACTGCAATGGGGTTGCCGCGATATTCAGCAAATGCGCTGGTTGGATCTACCGCCTTCCACTTCTCTGGCTGCCGCCCGACGGCTGTTGATTCAGCTTGAAGCTGTCGACGAACAGGGAAACTTAACTCAAATTGGTCGTCAGATGGCAGAAACGGGTTGTGAACCCCGACTGGCGGCGATGTTGGTTTATGCTGCGAAACAGAAACCAGACTCTTTAGCTACCGCTTTATTATTGACCGCTATTGTAGAAGAGCCTCCAAGAAGCGGCACCAAAGATATCAGCTATTGGCTGTTGCATCCTCAAACAGCATGGATAAAACGTGCCCGGCAGTTGGGGCAACGTTTAAAGTTTCGCAATGGCACTCCGGATAGTGACGAAATTCCCTTGTTACTGGCGGCGGGTTTTGCCGATCGCATTGCTCAAAAACGAGGGGAAGAGGGGCGTTACCTGTTGGCTAACGGTATGGGAGCCCAAATTGATACCGATGACGGTCTGTGTCGTTCCGAGTGGCTGATTGCCGCTTCATTATTGCAAGGGGCTAACAGCCCTGATGCGCGTATGTTGCTGGCAGCTAAAATCGAGCCGGAAGTGTTAGTACAGCGTATGCCGCGGTTGGTTACGCAACAGAGCGCTATTGAGTGGGATGAAGAGAAGGGAACCTTGCGAGCCTGGCAGCGTCAACAGATTGATCGTCTGGTGCTAAAAGCTCAGCCGTTAATGAAGCCTTCTGAAGAGCAACTACATGCCGCGTTGCTGGAGTGGGTAAGAACGCAGGGTATTTCTGCTTTAGTCTGGGATGAAGAGGCAGTACAACTGCGTACCCGTCTTCAGCGAGCTCAGGAGTGGCTGCCTCAGTATCCGTGGCCATCAGTAGATGATGATGAACTGTTGGCAACTCTGGAAACATGGTTATTACCTTCACTGAAAGGCGTCAGGGATATTAAAGGGCTTAAACAGGTCAATCTTTCTGAGGCGCTAAATCGTAAGCTGGACTGGCAGCAGCGTCAGCGTCTGGATAATGAATTACCCGTCAGTTATTGCGTGCCAACCGGTTCACGTTTGCCAATACGTTATGACAGTGATCGACCGCCAGTGCTGGCGGTTCGTTTACAGGAAATGTTTGGCGAGAAGCAAACACCGGTGATTGCCGATGGTCGGGTTTCTTTGGTGGTTGAGCTGTTATCTCCGGCGCATCGACCATTACAAATTACTCAGGATTTAGCGGCTTTTTGGCAGGGTGCTTATAAAGAGGTGCAAAAGGAGATGAAGGGTCGCTATCCAAAGCATGTGTGGCCTGACGACCCGGCGAATGCACTACCCACCCGTAAAACTAAACGTTTTCATAATGGGTGAGAGATATTTATCGGCGGGCAAAAACCAATGGTCTACCCTGTCGGCTAATTAGGGTACAATACGCCCGCAATTTATTACCTGTAGTGAAGCTAAATGATGATGACTGAATTCAAGAGGAAAAGCGCAATGATATCGGGAGCTATTCATGCCGCCTAAAGTTAAAAAATCCCGTAAGCCGAGTTGGCTACGCCGCACCTTTGGCCTCTGTATTAAGCTGGCGATCGTGGCTATTGCCCTGTTGGCATTTTATGGTGTCTATCTTGACTCACAAATCCGTAGCCGCATTGACGGTAAGGTTTGGAATTTACCTGCAGCAGTGTATGGCCGCATGGTTAACCTCGAACCGGGTATGTCCTACAGCAAGAAAGAGATGGTGGATTTGCTTAATGGCATGCAGTATCGCTATGTCACTAAAATCACCCGTCCTGGCGAATATACCGTTCAGAATAATAATATTGAGATGTTACGCCGTCCGTTTGATTTTCCGGATGTCAAAGAAGAGCAGATTCGTGCCCGTCTGGAGTTTAATAACGCCGGATTGTCACGCATTGTGAATCTGGATACCGGACGTGAGTTCGGCTTCTTCCGTCTCGATCCTAAGCTAATCACTATGTTGCAGGCCCCTAATGGCGAACAGCGTCTGTTTGTGGCCGGTAAAAGTTTCCCTTATCCCATGGCAGATATGCTGATTGCCACAGAAGACCGTAACTTCTATAGCCATGACGGTATCAGCCTGTTCTCTATTGGTCGTGCGGTATTAGCTAACCTCTCTGCGGGTCGCACCGTTCAGGGGGGAAGTACCTTAACGCAACAGTTGGTGAAGAACCTGTTCTTAACCAATGAGCGTTCTCTGACGCGTAAATTACGCGAGGCCTATATGGCCATTATTCTGGATGCCCGATACAGCAAAGAGCGTATTCTTGAACTGTATATGAACGAAGTTTATCTGGGGCAGAGCGGAGCCGATCAAATTAGAGGCTTCCCGTTAGCTAGTCTCTATTTCTTTGGTCGTCCGATTAATGAGTTGAGTGTCGATCAGCAGGCGATGCTGGTGGGTATGGTAAAAGGCGCCTCGCTGTATAACCCGTGGAAGAATCAGGATATCGTTCTGGAGCGGCGTAATCTGGTATTGCGTTTAGCCCAGCAGCAAAATGTCATCGATCAGGAATTGTATGGCGTATTGAGTGCTCGTCCGCTGGGTGTTCAGCCGCGCGGTGGGGTGATTACACCTCAGCCTGCGTTTATGCAGCTGGTGCATAATGAACTGCAGGAAAAGCTGGGGGATAAAGTTAACGATCTGTCCGGCGTGAAGATCTTTACCACGCTGGATCCGGTGTCACAGAATGCGGCGGAAAAAGCGGTGGAAGAGGGTATTCCTGCTCTGCGAGCTGCGCGTAATGTAAAAGATTTAGAGGCGGCAATGGTGGTGGTTGACCGCTTTAGTGGGGAAGTTCGAGCGGTAGTTGGTGGCTCCCAACCGCAGTATGCTGGTTTTAACCGTGCGGTTCAGGCTCGTCGCTCGATTGGTTCTTTAGCTAAACCACCAACCTACCTGACAGCGTTGAGTGAACCCGGCAACTATCGTTTAAATACCTGGCTGAAAGATGAACCGCTGTCGGTCAATATTCCCGGCAGTAAGACGTGGCAGCCGCAAAACTATGATCGCCAGTTCCGAGGCAGAGTGATGCTGGTTGATGCGCTGGCCAACTCGCTGAACATCCCTACGGTTAATCTTGGTCTGGATTTAGGTCTGGATAAAGTAAAAGATATGCTTCAGCGTCTGGGTGTGCCGGACAGCTCCATTCAAACCGTTCCGGCGATGTTATTGGGTTCAACCAGCCTGACGCCAATGGAAGCCGCACAGATGTATCAAACTATCGGTAGTGGTGGTCAGCGGGCGAAACTTTCGGTTCTGCGTTCTGTACTCTCTGAAGATAACACCGTGTTATTCCAAAGCCTGCCGCAGGCTCAGCGCGTAGTGGAACCTCAGGCAGCTTATCTGACCCTCTATGCGATGCAGCAAGGTGTTGCTCGCGGAACCTCTCGTTCACTGGCGGGTAAGTTTGGTAACTATAACCTGGCGGCAAAAACCGGTACCACCAACGACCTGCGCGATAGCTGGTTTGTGGGAATTGACGGTAAAGAGGTGTCTATTGCCTGGGTTGGCCGTGATAATAACGGCCCGGCGAAGCTGACGGGTGCTAACGGTGCATTAACCCTGTACCGTCGCTATCTGGAAAACCAAACTCCGTTGGTACTGACCTTAACGCCCCCGGAACACATCAGTATGATGGGCACCGATAGTAATGGAAACTTTGTCTGTAACGGCGGTGACCGCCGGTTACCGGTCTGGACAGATAGCCCTGAAAGCCTATGTGTGGCACCGCAACAGCCGGTTGAACAGCAGCAACAGCAACCACAACAGCAGAGTGAAAGCAGCGTTCCTGATTGGGTAAGGGATATGTTTGGTGGGTAGCCAAAGTTATTGCTGTTTGTCATTAAAGTAATGGTATTACTCTAATGATTTTAAATAGTAAGGCCGCTATATAGCGGCCTTAGATTAATGACAAAGTCTGATGGTGTAGTTTTATGTTTTAGCATAGGCAATTGGAGGGAGAGATTGCCGTTGGGGTCGACTTGGCGCAAGCGCTGGCCCGTCAGGGTGAAACACCGCAAGGTGTTTCATAACCGCCCCTAGGGAATCTAGGCCCGACACGCTCTGTAGCTGAGTATATGGTCCTTCCGGCCGCACACCGAAGGTGATATAGGCACATTACCATTACGGCCGGAATATCTAATAAAGTCGATTTACTCATACTCAAATCAACTAATTTACTTTTACCGGCACCACTGTCTCACTCGGATAGCACCCTAATACCTTCACTGAACGCGTAATTGGTACATTACCATTACAGCCGAAATACCCAATAAAGCCGATTTACTCATACTCAAATCAACTAATTGACTTTAACCGGCACCACTGTCTCACTCGGATAACATCCCAATACCTTCACCGAACGCGTAATCGGCGTTAAGTCTTCCAGCGCTTTCTGCATGGATTCCGATTCCAGATTTACCTGCATATCAATGTAGAACATCTCTTCCCACGGATTACCGTTAATAGGACGGGATTCCAGCTTAGTCATCACCACATCGTGTTTACGCAGGACTAACAGGGCTTCTACCAGTGCACCAGACTGCTGACCCGTGGCCATGATAATGGTGGTTTTCGCCGGTATTTGTGGCGCAACTTCAACCGGTTTACGTGCCACCACAATAAAGCGGGTAATGTTATCTTTTTGGTTAGCCAGACTGTGTTCCAGCACTTGAAGGTTATACAGTGCGCCACCCGGTTCGCTGCCCAGCGCCACTGCTTTAGGTGATTTCAGGCTGGCAACTTTTTCCATTGCCGCTGAGGTACTTTCGCAATATTCGATTTTCCAGTCCGGGAAGCCATTTAGATACTGACTACACTGCTGGAAAGGTTGTGGATGGCTGTATACCACTTCAATCTGGCTCAGGTCAGTATCTACCGACGATAGCAGACAGTGATTAATCGGATTGGTTAATTCACCCACGATAAACAGATTGGTAGACTGCAGCAGATCGTAGACTTCGTTAATGGAGCCCGAGCTGGTGTTCTCAATAGGGAGAATACCGTAGTCTGCCTGACCGATTTCTACCTGCCGGAAAATGTCGTCAAACTTATTGCAGCCGCATTCAACCAAGGTATCAAAATGACGCGCCGCATATTGACGCGCAGCCAGATGGGAGTAGGTACCTTTTGGTCCAAGGAATGCGATACGCGCTGAGCTAAGTTTGTCCTGATTAACATACTGCTGTAGCAGAGCCTGCTGGGTCAACACTGAATCTTCAATGATGATTTGGAATAAACGGGTAATATAGTGACCATCAAGCCGATGATTTTTCCCTTCTTCCACCAGGCGTTTTAACAGATCGCGTTCGCGTTCTTTATCACGAATAGGCAGATGGGTTGACTGTTTGGTTCGGGCTACGTCCAGCGCTAAATCACGGCGCTCGGCCAATAGCTCCAGTAATTTAAGATCGAGTGCAGTGATACGTTCTCTCAGCCCTGATAATGGGTTATCGCTCATGATGTCGTCTTACCTTATTTTTATCTTATCCAATAAAAAAGCCCCCCGGTGGGAGGCTTTAATGTTCGTCTTCGCTTTCTCTCTGCTCGTTTCCAAGCCACGGACGAATTGCCTCCCAGTCAGGGGACGCTAAAAAAGAAAGCGAAGAAAAACGGTATACGGTACATAAATAATAAAACTCCAATAAATGATGCCTCTAACTTAACCGCGAGGTTTTAGTTCTGTCAACCGCTATTATTGCTTCATGAGTTATGGTTGACCGTGAAAGACGAATATTAGGGATAAAAAAACGCGCCCGGAGGGCGCGTTGAGAAAACAAATAAAATGATTAATCTTCTTCAAGCTGTTGCAAATTGGCCTCTTTCACGCTGCCCTCAGTACGCCGGGCTTCACTCTTGTGCTGTACTTTATTCAGTTGCCGCTCGAGCTTCAGAAGGAGCTCATTGATAGCGGCATACATATCTTCATGTTTAGCACTTGCCACCAGAGGGCCATTTGGCGTAGTGATTGTTGCGTCGGCCACGAAACCTTTAGGTTCTTTCGATAACACAATATGCGGATTAATTAACTGAGCCTGCCATTTATCTAGCTTTTTAAGACGGTCCTCGACGTGTGAACGGATTGCCGGTGTAATGTCCATTTGTTTGCTAGTAATATTTAATGTCATATAACCTACCTCTTTGTCAGTCAATTGCCGTCAGATATGATTTTAGAATACCGATGTAGCCAGACAATTATGTGATCTGGATCAATTTTTGTGGCACCCTAAAACAAAGATGACAGAAGTGTGATAGCCATAAAGATTTATCACTCTCCACTTGTATATTGAGTATAGCTCAAGCAGTATTAGTGATTGTGTATTTTGCCTGAATCTGTACAAAAGTTCGTCACTCTCCTTTTTTGATCAATTACTTCCATCTTTCATTTGGTTATATACCATTTATTTTGTTATCACTTTATCCATAATCTATCCGGCTTTTTTTAAGTGACATGAAATTTATTTACCTGATTTATTATATGGATATTTTTTGATACTAACGTCTATTTGTTAACGTGTGTTTTTATATTTTCACTTAATTTATTGCCTTTGCTTTACATTATTTGTTAATTCATTGATTTGTTTTTATCTTGTTGTTTTTATTTGATTGTTACTGTCATCTCTTTATTTTGGTATTTCAAATTATTTCATGAATTAATTGATTGAAATAATTTTCTGTATTTATTTTGCCAAAATGAGAATCATTGCTTATATATCTATAAATAAAATAATGAAAACTCATTATTGCATATTTTCTTTTATGGATATTTTTTCCCCTCGGACTGAGATTCATTCTCTGATAACCAAAGAGTTATCGGAGAGCACTTACTGATGTCGTTTTTTACGGCACATTTACCCAACGTATATAACAAGGGGTTAGCAATGGCTCAGGAAAATAGCGTCTTAGGAACTGTTGAAGTTGTCGCCCGTAATAATGGTGCTCAACTGGCACACTATACTCAGGGAAGTCAGGTAGTTACATTAACTCAATCCAGTGTAGTGCGAATTCATGGTACTCCTGCGCTAGTTTCCAGCTATGAGCGACAGGGAAACGATCTGATTGTTCATATGAAAGATGGCAGTACCGTGCGCTATCAAGGGTTCTTTACCCTTGATGAAAAAGGTGAACACAGTGAACTGGTATTTGATGATGGCAAAGAGGTCAACCATGCCGTCTTTCCACTGGCGGATCTACCCGGGCCAGCGACAGCGGAAGCCATTTCACCCACTTATACAACTATTGGTGCCGATAGTCTGATTGACGATGGATTATCGGCAACAGCGATTGCCGGTATTCTTGGTGCTCTGGCGGTTGGAGCCGGCATTGCTATTGCTGCGGGCGGTTCCGGGGGCGGAGGGCACCACAGCAGCGACCAGGATAACGGTGGTAATCTCGGAAACGGTGATGGTGGCAACAATAGTGGAAATAACGGTAATAATAATGGTAGTGGTGGTGATAATGGCGGAAACAGTAGTGCTACGGCGCCAACCATCACGGTCAATCCTTTCGCAACGGATGATGTACTTAACGCCGTTGAAGCAAAATCTG
The DNA here is from genome assembly GCF_004295645.1 of Limnobaculum zhutongyuii. NCBI lineage: Bacteria > Pseudomonadati > Pseudomonadota > Gammaproteobacteria > Enterobacterales > Budviciaceae > Limnobaculum > Limnobaculum zhutongyuii. Next base: position 3,883,375 of record NZ_CP034752.1, on the reverse strand, counting down.
TTCAAACGGTAAGTGGTTCTACAACTCATGTAGAAGCCGGACAAACGGTCACCATCACCTTAGGTGGTAAAACCTATACAACACAGGTTGCAGCCGATGGAAGCTGGCAAATCAGCGTTCCCGTGGCAGATCTACAATTGCTCGCCGATGGAAAAACTTCACTTCAGGTTAGCGTGAGTAATCAGGCTGGATTAACCGCGCAGGATAGTCATGACTTTACGGTAGACATCACGGCTCCGATTCTGACAATTTCCACTTTTGCCGGTGATAATACGCTGGATGCAAATGAATCAACGGCGAATCAAACCGTTAGCGGAACAGCGATAGGGGCCGAAGGTCAGATAGTCACTATTACGCTCGGACAAAATAGTTATACCGCCACGGTAGATGCGCAAGGAAACTGGCAAACGGTGATTTCCAGCTCTGACTTACAGGCGCTGGCAGACGGCAATTACACATTGAATGCTACCGCCAGTGATGCCGCGGGTAACAGTGCCAACGGGTCGCTGGATATTGTCAAAATTACGGTACCAGCCATTAGCATCAATACCTTTGGTGGCGATGATAAGATTGATAGTGCGGAATCGAAGACCGATCAAGTTCTGAGCGGTATGACACAGAATGCCCAACCTGGCAGCTCGGTGGTGGTCAATATTTCTGATGGCAGTGCACTGGCACGTTCTTTATCGAGTGGAGGACAAACCTATCTGGCTACGGTTGATGCTGACGGTAGTTGGCATCTGACAATACCTGCCGGCGCAATGGAACAATTCTCTTCCGGTACTTACACCATTGTGGCAACGGTGACCAATCTTGATGGGCAAACGGCTACCAATACCCATACTTTTGTTGTCGATCTTGATCAGCCCGGGATTTCCATTGCGATTGTATCGAATGATGATTACCTGAGCGCGGTGGAAGCCACGCAGAGCTTATCCATCAACGGGGTAACCACCGGTGTGGATGCGGGTTCTGTTGTTATTGTGACTTTAAATGGTAAAAGCTATCAGGCGATTGTCGATGGTTCTGGCCACTGGAGTGCGCTGGTACCATCAAGCGATCTGAAATTGTTAAGTGATGGCGCAACAACGATCACCGCAGCGGTAACGGCACCTGCCGGTACCTTTAGTGCGGAACATATTTTAAACGTTCTGATTAATCAGTTACCGCAACCAACGCTGAATACGCCATTTGGTGATGGGATTATCAATGCTGCTGAAGAGTTATTAAGCCAAACCCTGCAGGGAAAATCGGGCCTGACGGGCGCAGGACAATCGGTAGTGGTTTCCCTGAACGGAAAAAGCTATGTGGCAACCGTTGATGTGCAAGGAAACTGGAGCGTAAATATTCCAAACGGGGACTTACAACTGCTGTCTGACGGTAGCTTCCCGCTGGTGGTCAAAGCGACCGATATTGCCGGTAATATCGGTTCGATAACCCGTAATATCGTGGTGGATACCACTCCACCAACGTTGGCGATAAAAGCCTTTGCTACTGACAATATTCTGACCAGTTCTGAAATGGCAACAACCCAGACAATATCTGGTTCAGCCTCGATTTCTGAACAGGGACAGACGGTCATTATCACGTTAAATGGTAAATCTTATCAGGCATTGGTTGGTGCGAATGGGCAGTGGAGTACATCTGTACCATCAGCGGATCTGCAACTGCTGAGCAGTGGTAATTACACTATTACGGTTTCACTGCAAGATTTAGCCGGCAATAGCACTCAAATTTCACAGGTTATTGGTGTTAAAACGGCATTGCCTGGCGTCACTATCCAGCCGTTTACTGGTGATGATGTACTGGATGGGTCAGAGGTAAAAACCGCTCAAGTGTTGAGTGGCTCTACCACCAATGCAGAAACCGGCAGCCTGATTACCGTAGTGCTTAACAGCCAAACTTATACTACCAGAGTATTGGCCGACGGTTCCTGGAGCATCATGGTTCCTGCTGAGGATCTGGCTAAGCTGGCTAACGGCACCTTTAATATTCTGGTTAGTGTTACCGATCTTGCCGGCCAAACTGCTGAAGCAAATCACAGTTTTACCGTTGATAATAGTTAGGGTGGAATCACCATTGCGATTGTAGCGACGGATGATTATCTGAATTTACAAGAATCTACTCAGACATTGGTAATTAATGGTACTACCAGCCATGTTGACCCCAATCAAGTGGTTATGGTCGTTCTGAATGGTAAAACCTATACCGGTATTGTTCAGCAGGATGGCTCCTGGCAGGTTTCTGTCAGCAGCGCTGATTTGCAACTGTTACAGGATGGCAAAGCAACCATTACCGCCTCAGTGGTGGATAGTGACGGTAACACAGTGACCACCAGCCATGATTTCACCGTTATCATTCATGGGTTGCCGGAATTAACCCTTAATACCCCATTTGGTGATGGTTACCTGAATGCAGAAGAAAGTCAAAGTAGCCAAATCTTAAGCGGTAGTATGGGAGTAAATGGTTCGGGGCAGGTCGTCAATGTGACGATAGATGGCCATACTTATCAGGCCAGTGTTGGTATGGATGGGCTATGGAGTGTCACTTTACCGACAGAGGCATTACAACAGCTTTCGGAAGGCAGTGTTTCAATAAGCGTTTCGTTTAATGATGCTGCCGGTAATACCAGTACGTTACTGACAACGGCGACCGTTGACAGATTACCGCCACTGCTAACGGTAAATAGCTTTACCGGCGACGATCGCCTCAATATTGCTGAGGCATTAGTTGATCAAGCCCTGTCAGGTACCGTATCAGGAGCGGAAAACGGTCAGGTCATCACCGTGACCCTGAATGGTAAAACCTATACCACCACGGTAAATGGCAGCAACTGGAGCGTTAATATTCCAGCCGCCGATCTGGCTGCACTACAGGATGGACAACAAAATATTCAGGTCAGCGTATCTGATGTTGCCGGAAATACCGCACTGGTTCAGCATCCGGTAGAAATTAATGCTAATCCATTTAGTGCACCGCTAATCAGTGTTTATCCTTTTGCCGGTAATGACATACTCAGCGCTGCTGAACAGCAATCCGATCAGTTAGTCACCGGTAAAGTTCTTAACGTTGAAGAAGGGCAAACCGTTACCGTGGTGTTGAATGGTCAGTCTTATTATGGCGTAGTCACTGCCGGGGGAAATTGGGCCGTTTCAATACCATCTTCCGTTTTAGCTGCGTTAACTAATGGTGATTACAATCTTCAGGTTAGCGTCAGCGATCTCAGTGGTAATAGTGCATCGACAACCCATGAATTTACCGTCGATACGCTGGCCAGTTCAATATCGATTGCCCCGGTTACCGGGGATGACTACCTCAATCTGGCCGAAGCAAGCCATGGCTTCTTTATCACTGGTTCATCAGTCGGTGTGTTGTCTGGCACGACGTTAACGTTGACCCTGAACGGAAAATCTTACGTTACAGGCGTTCTGCCTAATGGATCGTGGTTTGTAGCCATTGCCATGGAGGATGCACTGGCGTTAGCCGATGGTACCGCCAGTATAGCGGTTTCAACCGTCGATAACTCAGGAAGTGTGATATCCGGTAGCCATAACTTTACGGTCATCACCACGGTTCTTCCTGATGCCAGCATCAATCTTCCTTTTGGCGATGGCTATCTGAATTTGCAGGAATCAACTCAGAATCAAACCCTGAGTGGTTCAACCGGAGTTACCGGCAGTGGGCAAAATGTCACGGTCACCATCAAAGGCATTGATTATGCTGCAACCGTTGACAGTAACGGTAACTGGCAAGTGACGATCCCCAGCGCTGATTTAGCTGCATTAAGCGATGGTCAGCAGCCAATTACTGTGGTTGCAACAGATGTAGCGGGTAACAGCTCAACCCTGAACAGTGTAGCGATTATCGATCGGACACCACCGGTGTTATCAATGAATGTTGTCTCTGGCGATAATATTGTTAATGCATCAGACGTTCAGTCCGCTATTCCGATTAGTGGTCTTGCTTCTCCGGATGATGCAGGGCAACTGGTGCTACTAACCCTATCTTCTACTGGCGTCACCTATTCAGGTATCGTTCAGTCTGATGGTAGCTGGACGATTATGTTGCCCGTCGGGGAACTGGCGGGTATTGCCGATGGTACGGTGAATGTCAATGTTAGCCTGACCGATGTGGCCGGTAATACCACGACATCCCCGGAGTCCTTTACGCTTGATACGTCTGCGGTAGTGCATATCAATGCAATCTCCGGCGATAACTATATCAATGCGCGGGAGTCGGCAGATCCTCTGGTGATTTCGGGTACATCGGCTTATATCGAAGTGAGCCAGACCGTAACTATTACTCTGAATGGTAAGACTTACACCACCACCATTCAGCCTGATGGTAGCTGGAGTTACACGATACCCGCTGCTGATGTACAACAATTACCTGATGGAACATTAAATGCCACGGTAAGCGTCACCGATATTGCGGGCAATACTGCACAAGACAGCCATGCCGTTAGCGTTATTGCCAATAGTGCTAATCTGCCGAAACTTCATCTTAATATCATTGCGGGCAATGACGTTATCGATAGGTCGGAAGCGCAAAACGATGTGGTAATTAGTGGATTTACTCAAAACGTGACACAAGGGCAAATTGTCACTGTAACGCTCAACAATGTGAAGTACACCGCCGTTGTTGATGCCGACGGTAACTGGTCTCTGACTCTTCCGGCTCAGGTCGTTCAGGGATTACCACAAGGTTTACAAACGGTGACGGTTGAAGTGAGCGATCTGGCAGGCAACCCTGCCACTGTTACCCATACGATTCAGGTCGATACCGTTCCACCATTGTTAACTATCGATATTTTTGCCGGAAATAATATTCTGAATTTTGACGAGGCTTCGCTGGGTCAGCTATTAAGTGGTACCACAGAAGCGGGTCTGAAAGTGAATATCACGCTGAATGGTGTGACCACTCAGGTTACTGCTGATAGCGGCGGGCACTGGGAATTAGCGATATCAGCCAGCGAGCTGTTAGCGTTAACATCCGGCAAAGTCTCAGTGATAACGGTATCGGTAGCCGATGACGCCGGTAATATCAGTTCGGGCTCACTTAATCTGACGGTAGCCACTGCACTGCCGGTAGTGACGCTGGATAAGCCTTTTACCGATGGTTTACTCAATATTATTGAGGCAACCGCAGGCGGAGTGATTACGGGTACCACTACAGCACTGGGTGCCACGGGAACCATCACTATCTCCATTGGTGGCCAAAACTATCCGGTGGTGGTTACCGGTGATGGCAACTGGAGCGCAACCATACCTCCTGGCGCACTGTTGTCTTTAGTTGATGGCACGGTTCCTATTGTTATTACTGCAGTAGATTCCGTAGGTAATACCACCTCGGTGTTAAGCTCACTGGATGCACTGGTACATACCTTACCCACCTCCGAGCTTAAAACACCTCTGTTTGGTGATGACATCCTGAATTTATCTGAAGCCACTGCCGGGCAGATCCTAACCGGTAAGTCAGGTCTGACGGGGCTGGGGCAAACGGTTGAAGTCACTCTTGATGGCACTAAATATTCCGGTTCGGTTGATATCAATGGCAACTGGACGGTTCTGCTCCCACCAAATGTACTGTTGGCTTTAGCGGACGGCTCTCACGACATCAGCGTGACGTTATCTGATCGGGTTGGTAATAGTACAACCAGCAGTGAATTAACCTTCAGTGCGGTGACCCATAATTTACCGGCACCAACCCTTGATTTGCCGTTTGTTGATGGAATATTGAATGCAACTGAAGCGGCAGCGGGCGGAACGCTTACCGGTTCAACTCATGTGAGCGGAGCGGGCCAAAGCGTAACGGTGAGTGTCAACGGTCAATCCTATTCTGCTACCGTGGATAATGACGGTAACTGGAGCCTGACCTTGACTTCCGGCGATCTGACGGCGCTGCCGGATGGTACCTGGCCTGTCACTATTATTGCCACGGATAGCGCCGGCAATACGGTGAACGGCAATGCATCGGTAGAGGTACTGACCCATACACTTCCTAATGCCAAAATTAATCTGCCTTTTGGTGATGGCTTACTGAATATTGCGGAGGCTAATGCTTTAACCGGACAGGTTATTAGCGGCACCACCGGGATAACCGGTGCCGGTCAAACGGTGACGGTAACGATTGATGGTAAACCGCAAACCGTTACGGTATCCGCCACAGGTCAATGGAGTGTCAGTTTAGACAGTACGGCGCTAAATGCGTTAGGAACCGGTGAACATGATATTCAGGTGAAAGTAACGGATAAAGCGGGGAATACCTCTCAACAGGATCTCAGCTTTGATGCGCTATTAACGCTGCCAACCCTGACCATCACGCCGCCGTTTGGTGACGGCATTCTTAACCTGAGTGAGGCGGTAAATAGTTCGGTAATTTCCGGGACCACCAACGCCAATATTTCCGGACTGGGTGCAACGTTAACTTTAACCATTAACGGCATTTCTTATCCAACAACGATTGATTCCAACGGTCACTGGTCAGCCAATATTCCGGCTAATGCACTGTCAACGCTAACCAATGGTGGTACCTATCCGATTAGTCTGACGGTCACTGACGCAGCGGGTAACAGCACCTCTATCAGCCAGAATTTCTCGACCCAGTTCTCATTGCCGCAGCCAACGTTAGCAACGCCGTTTGGTGATAGTTATCTTAATATCAGTGAGTCCGGTGTTAATCAGACGCTAACCGGCCAACTGAATGTCGTCGGGGATCCGAGTAAAGCCAAAGTCAGCGTTTCTATTGGCGGTATCGATCATGATGCAATAGTGAACGCCAACGGCACCTAGTCTTTGACCCTGACATCGAGTGAGTTAACAGGGTTAGGTAACGGCGATAAAGCGATTGTGGTTACCGTAACGGATGAAGCGCTGAATACCAATAGCGTAAGCGGATTGGCGCATTTCGCTCTGACACCACCAACAATCGCTATCAATGCTTTTGCCGGTAACAACATTCTGGACTATGCGGAAAGTCATCAGACTCAAATATTAAGCGGTACTACCAGCAATGTAGAAGTAGGGCAAACGGTGCAAATTACTATTGGTGGCCTGAGTCGAAGTGCACAGGTCACTACCGATGGCAGTTGGTCAATTGCATTAACACCAACTGAGCTGGCGCAGCTGGCTTCAGGGCAAATTACCGCGACCGTGGCGGATAAAGCGGGTAACAGTGCGAATGCACCGGCGATAACATTAACGGTAGATACCTCGGTACCAACACCGTTCCTGACCCTCGATCCGGTAGCAGGCGACAATGCGATTAATCTGACCGAATCCGGCGGCGTGCTGACCATCAGCGGAACCGCCGATCCATCGATGGTTGGACAAATTATTAACCTGAGCCTTGGTAGTTTATTGATTCCTGCCGCCACTATTGATTCAGACGGTAAGTGGAGTGTCACTATTCCTTCCATCGCGCTGTTGCCGGATGGTAATTATGTTCTGTCTGCATCAACCGTTGGTGGGGTAACTGCATCAGCCAATATTCTGGTTGACAGAATTCCTCCTCAACTTACGGTAGGTGTGTTTGCCGGAAACGATGTGCTTAACGCCTCTGAAGCCGGAAGCGTACAGATTCTTCGCGGCACCGGCAGTGAAATTGGCACCAATGTGTCAATCAAGATACATGGCGTAACCCATTATGCTCAGGTGCAAAGTGATGGTAGCTGGAGCCTGTCACTAAGTTCTGCGGAACTGAAAACGTTACCGCAAGGGCCTCAGGATATCGTGGTAGAACTGGCGGATAAGGCGGGTAACCTCACCAGCGTGACTCATCCGATTACGGTAGACACCATTACGCCATTCCTGACGGTGGATGCGCTCGGTGTGGGCAGCGTATTGACGGCGGCGGAAATTCTGCTGGGCTTGCCATTAGGTGGGAAAGGCGATCCGGGTGATACCGTAACGGTAACGCTGGGGCCATTGCAACTGTCCGCCATTGTTGATGAGAACGGCAACTGAAATGTCAATTTCCCAACCGTAAGATTAGAAACACTGACGGATGGACCACAGGTTATTAATGTCAGCGTAGGGGATAGCGCCGGTAATGTTACTTCGGTGAATGTTGGCTTAAACGTCGCGTTAAACAGCTCACTGGGTGCCGGAATCAGTACTATCTTTGGCCCGGATGGAATTTTGAATCTGGCAGAGTCATTGCTGACGCAAACCCTGACGGGCACCGCAACCGGTGACTATAACGGAGCGAAGGTTAGCGTAACCATTCTGGGGCAAACCTTCACGGCTAATGTAGGTAATAACGGTAAGTGGAGTATCGATCTTACCCCTGACTTATGGCTGGGTCTGACGGCAAAAACGCTTGATGTTAATGTCAGTATTACTGATGCCAATGAAAATACGGTTGATAAGCTGATTCATGTTGGATTAGCGTTGACTGATTTGCCGATCATCAACAATATCATTGCGTTTGGGGATAACTTCCTGAATAAAGCCGAAACCGCGCTGGATCAATTGATTAGCGGTACCATTGGCAATATGGCGGCGGGAACCACGGTTAGCGTAACGCTGGGTACCAATACTTATAGTGCGGGCGTTGATGCCAACGGTAACTGGTCGGTATCGATTCCTAAAGCGGATTTAGCCTCGCTGCTGGACGGTATTACCAAAGTGGGTGTGACGGTCACGGATGCTGCCGGCAACGTGGTTAAACAATCTATCGATCTGGATGTTATTACCCATAACCTGCCAACCATTAAGTTTAATCCATTGTTTGGTGATGGTGTATTGAGCCTGAGCGATCTGCTGGGATTAGTATCAATCGGTGGTACTGCGACAGGGCTGGCGGGGCGAACCATTACCCTAAGCATTGGCGGTGCCTCAACGCTCACTGCCGTCGTCGGAGCAGACGGCAGTTGGAACGCCGAGCTAACGCCATCAATTATTAATATTCTGAAAGGTATCGGTAGCGGAGACATTACCGTTTCAGCCAGCGCTACCGATATTGCTGATAACCCGGTAAATGTGAGTGCAGGTGTGCATCTGTCACTGTTGGCACCGCTGCTGCAAACCGTATCCGTATTTGGTGATGGTTTGTTAAATGCAGTAGATGCCAGCACATCACAGCTAATCAGTGGAACCATCGGCAATGCACCGGAAGGAACCAAAGTTAGCGTTGTGCTGGGCGGAAAAACCTTCGCGGGCGTTACGCTGGCAAATGGTTCGTTCTCTATCGCTCTGTTGCCATCCGATTTGTCTCAGTTGCCGGATGGTCCTCTTACGGCGGCAATTACCATAACCACTCCGGATGGAAATACCAATACCGGTAGTGCCAGCGTAGTGGTTGGGTTGAAAAACCTGCCGCAAATTACTCTTGATCCTCTGTTTAACGGTGATGGCTTCCTTAACCATCTGGAGGCAGGCGTTGCCCAGCTAATCAGCGGAACCGTGACCAATCTTACCAGTGGTAGTGTCACTATTAAGGTTGGTGGGAACACCTTAACGGCGACGATTAATCCAAATGGTACCTGGAGCACAACGATCCCCACCAATGTTCTGAACTTATTACCTGATGGGCCATTAGCCGTCAGCGTATCGGTCAGTGATGGAGTAGGTAATACCGCCAGCGCGGGAGTTTCACTGAATACGATTATTCACAGTCTGCCAACCATCTCCATTGGTTCGATTTTTGGTGATGGCATTCTTAGCTTGGTGGATTTATTGACATCGCAGGTAATTAGCGGCACCAGTACCAATCTGGCGGTTGGTACGGAGATCAGCGTGAAGCTGGGTAGTCTGGCATATACCGTTAAAGTGGGTGTTGGTGGTGCATGGTCATTATCAATACCCCCTCTGGATCTGAAAGCATTATTAGACGGTAACTTTAACGTTGACGTATCGGTTAAAGATGTAGCGGGGAACGAAGCTACCGCCAGTGGGCTGTTGAATGTTATTTCCCATGTGCTGCCAACCTTATCGCTGGATAGTATCTTTAATAATGGCAACCTGAACGCTCAGGATCTTCTCAACGTTCAGGTGATTAGCGGTAGTTCTACCAATGCACAAGGTTCCATCGTTAATATCACTCTGGGTCAGAACCACTACACCGCTACGGTTGATGCCAATGGTAAATGGACGCTGAGCGTACCAAATATTGATTTGTCGGCTCTGGCGGACGGTAACTTCAACGTAGCGGCAACCCTGACCAACGCCGCCGGAGAAGTGGCCAATGCGGTTGGTAAGCTGGATGTTATCACTCACAACTTACCGAGTGTTTCGCTGGATAATCTGTTTGGTAATGACGGCATTCTGAATATCCTCGATGCGGGACAAACGCAAATCCTGAGCGGGACGCTGGGTAATTTAGTCGGTGGTAGCGTAGTAGTGACGTTGGGTAGTACTAACTACACCGCGACGGTGGGTTCAAACGGTACCTGGTCGTTGAACTTACCACCCAGCGTGCTGAACTTATTGAAAGATGGTTCACTGCACGTAGGCGTGACGGTAACCGACAAAGTGGGCAACACCAAAACTGCAAGTGAGGATGTTTACGTTAAGCTGAGTCCACCATTGCTCTCTTACAACCCATTAGCCACATTGGATATCGCAACTCTATTATCTAAAGGACTGACCATTGGCGGTAGCTCACGCAACCTGAAAGTGGGGGCCGATGTAAACATTACACTGCTGGGTCTGGCTTCGCTTACTGCTCAGGTTAAAGCCGATGGAAGCTGGAGTGCTAATGTTCATCTGACATTGGCTCAGTTACTGACGTTGAATCTACTGTCGCCGATTCTTCATCTGTCTGCACAGGATGAGGCACAAAATGGTTTTAGCGTAGATTTAGGATTGGGTACCGTGCTGAATCTGCCTCCGTTGGCGGTTGCCGCACAGGCAGAACCATTGATGCATGAAGTGGATGCTGCTGCTAATTCTGATGCTTTACATACTACGCAATCTCTCTCCACAGAAAGCACTACGGAAGAGCGACTGACCTCTTCGCTGACCTCAGAAAAGCACGATGTTTCATCTGGTACAGAGCAGAGTGCGGTCGTCGCTTCGGGAACCTTCACTATTGGCGGGGTAACCATCGATTTAGCTGATGGAACCCACAATAGCGGAACCAGCGTTCAGGGCAGCAGTGGAAACGATGTGATTCATCTGAGTACCCTTGGCTTTGGCTTTATTGATGGCGGCGCGGGTGTCGATACTCTGGTACTGGATGGCGCTAATCTCCATCTGGATCTTACCCAACTGGGCGAGAAGATTGTCAATATCGACATCTTCGACCTGGGGCTGTCCGGTAGCAACAGTATCACTCTGAATCTGAACGAGGCGCTTAACGTTAAAGATCCAACTCAGGAGCAGCTACTGATTAAGGGTTCTGAGGGCGATAAGGTCAATCTGGTTCATGGTCAGGGAGATATCTGGAACTTAAATGGACAGAGCACCATTGGTGGGGTGATTTACGATGTTTATCACAACTCATCTCAGGGAAATAACACATTAGGAGATGTTCTGGTTCAGCAGGGCTTGCACGTTAATCTGGTTTAAGCAGTAAACACCGGTGCGGTCGTTGGCCGCACCGGTCAGAGATAGGGATCGACTCTGGTATAGCTTTATTTATAACAACCATCATCTAATAGAATGTGGGAAAAATGAAATACACCAAACGTTGCCCTGGTGCCGGACTTCGATCCGCTGTTCGGCCCTCCAGTTATCTCATCGGTTTATGTTGTGGCATAAGCAGCCTGTTTCTGACTTTTTTGCCCGCAAGTTATGCAGCGGAAGAGTATCAGTGGCAGGTTGCCCCCAGTGAACAAAACCAATCCAGTTTATCCATACATGAAGCCATTTTGCGGGCATTTGCCCGTAACCCGCAAATTGCTCAGGCAGCGGCACAAATTCGCGTTGGGCAAGCCAATCTGAACGTAGCAAAAAGCGGTTGGTTTCCTCAGGTATCATTACAGGGCGGTGTTGGTCGCTCTCATCAAACCGACTCTTCGGGCTCACTGGATAATAATGGTTCCGTTGGTCTTAATTTAAAACAGTTGCTGTATGACTTTGGTAAAACCGGAGGCAGTATTGATGAGCAACATGATTTATCCGATGCCTACAATTATCAGCTTTACAGCACCCTGAATGGTGTGGGTCAACAAACGCTACAGAGTTATCTTCAGGTTAAACGCTATCAGGAGTTGGCACAGGCAGCGCAACGTAATCTGGCTTCCCTTGAAAGCGTCAGGCAAATGGCAACGCTGCGGGCAGAGGCCGGACTAAGTTCTCAATCCGATGTATTACAGGCTGAAACGCGCATTGCCGGAATGAAAGCCACTTATCAACAGTATCAGGCACAGGTGATGTCAGCACAGGCTTCGCTATCAGCCTTGACCGGTGTTGTTGCCACGGAGTATCCGGATTTACCCAAAGATTTGCTGGGGCAAAAGATCTCCGTTAAATCATTACCCTATCAGCAAAATAATGCAGTACGTAGCACTCAGGCTAAACAACTGGCCGCCGAAAAGCGCATTCAACAGGCGAAAGCTCAACACTGGCCTACCATTTCAGTACAGGCCGGGCGCACCCGATATGCGGATGGCGACGGCTCGTACTGGGACGATCAGGTACAGCTGGTGGTGGATGCACCTATTTATCAGGGGGGCGCTACCTCGGCCCGGGTCGATGCCGCGGAAGGGGAACGTCAGAATGCTCAGGCGGAAGTTGAAGCCAGCAAGCTGGATGTCGATCAAAAAGCCTCAACTGCCTATGCGGACCTGCTGGGGGCACAACAGCGTCAGCAGGCTGGAGAAGCACAGCAAGCCAGTGCAGAGCAAACGCGCAGCGTCTATCAGGATGAATACCGCCTGAATAAACGTAGCCTGAATGATTTACTCAGCGTTGAACAAGATGTTTTACAGGCAGATAACGCCGCCATTATGGCCCGCTATGATGCCTGGGATGCCGCAGTGCGTTATGCGGGTGCAGTGGATAATTTATTAGATATGTTGGGGATCGAGCGTCAGAAAGTGACCGGCGATGACCTCCCTACACTTGGAGGATCGTCATAATGGCCAATTTACCCAATTCAGATAGCTGGATAATGGCAATGTCCCGGGCTGCCGGGCGTTTTGGCATCTCCACGGATATTAATGCGCTGCGTCAGCAAATGCGCTGGTATGAGAGCTTACCGTTGCCCCGCCGGTTAGAGCGCTTGAGTAGCCTGATGGGTATGCAGGTAAAAATTCAGACGGCAACCAGCGTGCGCTGGCGTAATGAAATACTGCCGGTGATGGCTCAGTTGCAGGATGGTTCACTGATTGTTTTAGAGTCGCTGGATGAAGAGCAACGGATGGTTTACTGGCTGGGCGACGGGGGAGATTTACTGCGGGAGGAGCCGCTGCCTGAACTGCTTGCCCGTATCCAGCCAGATGTTGTGCTACTGGGCATTGCCGCTCGTGGGCAGGATTCGCGAATTGATGAGTTTGTACAACCCTATCGTGAACACTGGTTCTGGCGCCATTTTCGCCATACCGGACGGCAACTGGCAGAAATTTCACTGGCTTCGATTATCAGTAACGTACTGGCGCTGGCAGGGATCCTGTTTTCTATGCAGGTGTATGATCGGGTTATTCCATCGCAGTCTTACCCTACGCTGTGGGTACTGTTTGTTGGGGTATTGTTGGCAGCCCTAATGGAGTTTTTTATCCGCCTGTCGCGTACCCACATTTCAGATTTGATGGGTAAGCATATCGATTTAAAAGTCTCCTCCATGTTTTTTACCCGTGCGCTGGCAATTAAAAATGATGCGCGGCCTAAGTCGACGGGGTCTTTTATTTCTCAACTGAGAGAAATCGATCAGGTGCGTGAGTTGCTCACCTCGACCACCGTTGGTGCCGCGATGGATATGCCGTTTGTCCTGCTGTTTTTGGCTATTATGGCGGCAGTGGGCGGTGAACTGGTGTTAATTCCACTGCTGGCTATTCCTCTGATAGTGATTCCCGGCCTGCTGGTTCAGTGGCCGATGGCTAAATTAGCCAAAGAGGGAATGCGTGAAAGTGCACTGCGTAATGCGGTCTTGGTGGAGTCCATCGAAGGCGTTGAAGATATTAAAGCGTTACAGGCGGAACCCTATTTTCAACGTCAGTGGGAGCAAACGCATAAAGTCAGCGCCACGATTGGTATGAAACAACGGGTGTGGGGTGCCCGATTAAGCGGTTGGGCATCGTCGGTTCAGCAAATTACCTACGCCGGAATGCTGGTGTTTGGCGCTTATCTGGTGCTGGAAGGCACCATTACTACCGGTACCATGGTGGCCTGTAGCCTGTTGTCCTCCCGTACTATCGCCCCCCTGATGCAGCTCACCATGGTGTTCTCTCGCTGGCAACATGCCAAAAGCGCCATGACCGGACTTAACGATCTGCTTAAAAAGCCATTGGACCGCAATACGGAGAAACCGATGGCGCGCTGTCCGGTTCTGGCGGGTCATTACCAATTAAAAGATGTGCAATACAGTTATGACGAAGAAAAAAGTGATTTAGCACTACAGATATCCAGTCTGGATATTAAGCCGGGAGAGCGGGTTGCGATTCTTGGCAAAGTAGGTATGGGGAAATCTACCCTGCTGCGTCTGTTATCCGGACAGGCATTGGCCACCAGAGGAAAGGTAATTATCGATGGTGTCGATATGGCGCAAGTCGATCCGGCAGATATTCGACGTCAGGTAGGTTATCTGTCACAGGACTCGCGCCTGTTTTTTGGCACGCTGCGTCAGAATTTGATGCTGGGCCATCCTCATGCCACCGATCAGGAGCTGATACAGGCTTTACGTATCAGTGGTGCATTAACGCTGGTACAGCAGGATGCCTCCAGTCTTGATCGCCTGATAAACGAAGGTGGGAGAGGATTATCCGGAGGGCAGCGGCAGATGGTGTTACTGAGCCGACTGATCGTACGCAATCCACAGGTAGTATTACTGGATGAACCCACGGCATCCATGGATGAACAGTTGGAAAGCTATGTTATTCGTCAGCTGCAAAGCTGGCTGGTTGGGCGTTCATTGATTCTGGTAACGCATCGTCCGGCGCTATTAGCGCTGGTGGATCGGATTGTGGTGGTCGATGGGGGGAAAATTGTCGCAGATGGTGCTCGCGATGAGATCCTGAATCAGGCTCGCCATAACACCAATGTTGCATCTATTGTCGCCTGAGGATTGCGTAATGACTGAACTATCAATGCAGGAAGATATGGCTCAGCAAGGACGCCGTCATTCGTCAGTGGTTTGGCTGACATTATTAGGTGGAATTTTGCTTTTTATCTGGGCAAGTTTTGCTTCATTAGATGAAGTGACCGTGGGTACGGGAAAGGTAACACCTTCAACGCGCGCTCAGGTCATAGAGAGTCTGGATGGCGGCATCGTTTCTGTTATGCCGGTACATGAAGGTGACATTGTTAATAAAGGGCAGGTGCTGGCACAGCTCGATCCTAAACGCTTTCAGTCTAACTATGGTGAGGCGGCATCGAGGGTAAGAACGCTGCGCGCTTCTGCGGAGCGTTTACGCTCTGAACTGACCGGCGCTCCACTGGAGTTCAGCGCCGATACATTACAGGAGCCGGAGCTGGTAGCGCGCGAACGTCAGCTGTATGAATCAAGACGGCGCAATCTGGATGAAACGGTTTCCAACTTACAACGTTCGTACAATCTGGTTAATTCTGAGCTGAAAATGACTCAGCCACTCATTGAAAAGGGGGCTGCCAGCCGGGTTGAGGTTATTCGTTTGCAGCGTCAGGCAACGGAGTTACAGGGGAAAATCGATGAAGCGCGTAACCAGTATGCGGTACGAGCACGCGAAGAACAGGTAAAAAATAATGCCGAGCTGGATGCCCAGATGGAAGTGATGGCGGGTAAAGCTGACCAACTGGATCGGGCTACGCTCTATTCCCCGGTCCATGGCGTGGTAAAAGATATTCAGGTAACTACCGTCGGTGGCGTTTTGCCTCCGGGCGGTAAGTTAATGGAGATTGTACCGCTGGAAGACCATCTGCTGATTGAAACTCGTATTAACCCACGGGATATCGCTTATATTCGGCCCGAACTTCCTGCAACGGTCAAACTGACCGCTTACGACTCCTCTATTTATGGCAATCTGGAGGGTACCGTGGTCGTGGTTTCACCGGATACCTTACAGGACGAGGTACGACGCGATCAGTACTATTATCGGGTTTATGTGCGAACTAAAAATGCAGAGCTGCATAATAAAAACGGTAAGCGTTTTCCGATTATGCCGGGCATGGTAGCTAACGTAGAGATTAAAACCGGACAGAAGACGGTGCTGGAGTATTTGATTAAGCCGCTGAATAAGGTGGAGGAAGCGTTACGGGAGCGTTAATGATATCCCGACAATGCATTAAGGCCGGGAACGGGTGCTATACCCATTCCCGATCACAATGTCTGGTTATCAGTAAATGTAGCCATATCTAAATGTGTAACCAGCCATTAACTAGCGTGCAAATCTGTCCACCAATCCATGGCTCATCATGAATAAAACGAACGCTAACCAAACCTTTTCGATGTAGTTGGGTACCTTGTTGAACCTGATACCCCAGTGACGTCGATCCGCCGTCGGGAAAGTTATTGGTCTTCAGCAAACGGGCTAAGCACGCATTAGCGCTGCCGGTTACTGGATCCTCAACCAATTTATCTAATTCAACCAGAAACGCTCGCATTTCATAATCAGCAGGAACACCAGATGAATAGGCACCATAAACCACCACACCATCAACATGGCAAGCAACTTGCAGCTTTTTAATCATGGCTTGATCTGGCGTCATTGTCAGGCAGGCTTGAGCGTTTGGCATACGTACCATAAGCCAACGAATGCCCATGTCGGCAATCACCGGTATGGTATTTGTTTCAATAACTGCAGGTTGAAAATGGGTTATTAACAGTTCCCTTTCCTCAACAGTCAATGTTTGAAACGTTACCGTAGGTGCGACGAACGCTAGTGTTCTTTCAGGTAAGATATTAACAGCAACCAGACCAACGCCACATTCTTGCATAACAATCCCCGGCTGTTTGGTCACCAACCCGGACTCCAATAATGCATGGGCCGTACCCAATGTAGGATGTCCGGCAAAGGGCAACTCTTTTTCAGGGGTAAAAATGCGCACCAAATAATCTGCAGCTGGATTAGTCGGTTTGAAAACAAATGTCGTTTCCGAAAGATTAGTCCAGCGAGCGAGTGAAAGCATCTGCATTTCAGTTAACCCCTCCGCCTCCAGGATCACCGCCAAGGGATTGCCCTGCAATGGCGAGGTGGTAAATACATCTACCTGTTTGTAGGCGCGTGGCGTCACATTATCTCTTCTTAGCATTTTCCATAATCCGCTATATATCAGGCTTGATGATAGCTCTGTTAAATGACCTACATCAACTTATCAATCTGTATATATTTCCTCCCCTATTTAGCGTGGTTTATGAATCCACGTGATATCGCTTATATTCGGCCCGAACCTCCTGCAATGATTAAACTGATCGCTTACGTCCCCTCTATTTACGGCCATCTGGATGGAACAGTAGTGGTGGTTTCACCGGGCAGAAGACGGTGCTGGAGTATTTGATTAAGCCGCTGAATAAGGTGGAGGAAGCGTTACGGGAGCGTTAATGATATCCCGACAAATCCTTGATCCTTTTGTCCAATCGTCTAATATGTAACTTCGACTCGGGGTGCCCTGTGCAACATGTACAGCGGCTGAGATATCACCCGTATTACCTGATCTGGATTATGCCAGCGTAGGGAAGTCACGGTATCCCACCGGTACTGCCTTCTTTAACGCCGGTTGGGAGCTTTATGAATTCATCTCACAACCTTCAACCCTTTCCCGGTTCCGCTGCGGCCCACTGGCTGACGCAACTGCGAACCACTTCCCCTTTAGTTCATTGCCTGACAAATCAGGTGGTACAAAATTTTACCGCCAATGTTCTGCTGGCTTTAGGAACCTCACCGGCAATGGTGGTGGCCCGACAGGAGGCCGGAGATTTTAGTGCTATTGCCAGCGGGCTTTTGATCAATGTGGGCACCCTGAACGAAACTCAGGCAGAAGCGATGTTGCTGGCGGTGGAATCAGCTAATCGCGCCAATGTTCCCTGGGTTTTGGATCCGGTAGCGGTCGGAGGATTGAGCTATCGTACTGACTTCGCCCATCAATTATTGACCATGAAACCTGCGGCTATTCGCGGTAATGCTTCTGAAATTATGGCGCTGGCCGGTTTGAGTTCAGCGGGTCGCGGCGTTGACAGTACCGACGATTCTTTAGCTGCGTTACCGGCTGCGATTGAGTTAGCCAACGGTAGCGGTGCTATCGTTGCGGTGACCGGCGCTATTGACTATGTAACCGATGGTCAAACCTGTTATGCCTTGCCTTTTGGCGATCCGTTAATGACCCGAGTGGTTGGAACAGGTTGTGCATTGTCCGCCGTGGTGGCTGCATTTTTATCGCTGGATAAAGAGAAGACTCTTGAGCTGGTTGCCAGCGCCTGCATGGTAATGGCCCTTTGCGGTGGCGTTGCCGCCAGTGAATCTGCCGGGCCGGGGAGTTTTGTTCCCCGTTTTCTTGATCTGCTTTATCAACTGCAACCAGAACATCTGATGGGTAAAACACTATGAGAATTAATGCATTAACTATTGCCGGTACCGATCCAAGTGGCGGTGCAGGTATTCAGGCTGACTTAAAAACCTTCTCTGCGTTAGAAGCTTATGGTACCAGCGTAATGACCGCGCTGGTGGCGCAAAATACGCTGGGTGTACAGTCGGTTTATCGCATTGAGCCTGATTTTGTGGCTGCCCAGCTTAGTTCAGTACTGGATGATGTGCGTATCGACACCGCCAAAATTGGCATGCTGGCTGAATCAGATATTGTGCAGGTGGTGGCTGAGTCACTAAAGCGCTATCCCATTCCTTACGTGGTATTGGATACGGTAATGGTGGCAAAAAGTGGCGATCCGTTACTGGCTCCGGATGCAGTAGAGGCGATTCGTCGTCAATTGCTGCCGATTGTTTCTTTGATTACACCTAATCTGCCGGAAGCTGCCGCTCTGCTTGATTGCTCTATTGCCACCACTGAAGCTGAAATGTTGGAGCAGGGAAAAGCGCTGTTAGGAATGGGCTGCCCGGCGGTGTTAATGAAAGGAGGGCATTTAAGTGAAGCGGAAAGCCCCGACTGGTTGATTACCCCACAGCAAACGCTGCGCTTTAGTGCCCAAAGAATTGCTACTAAACATACTCATGGGACCGGATGTACGCTTTCTGCCGCGCTGGCTGCGTTGCGCCCTCGCTGCGATAGCTGGGAGCAGACAGTACAGTGGGCTAAAGATTATTTACAGCAGGCACTGATAATGGCAGACAGTCTGGAAGTGGGGCACGGTATCGGCCCGGTACACCATTTTCATCGCTGGTGGTGAAAATAAAACCTGCTGGTAATTAATCGGTAGTTCAGTCCACTAACAAACCTAATAATTTAGCCTTGATGGATATTCCGGTCGTAAAATCTGAAGTGCTTATATTGATTTTGTACTCGACCGGAAGACCATCTGTACTTGGCTTCGACGTGCGTCGGGCCTAGGCTGCCTACGGGCACTTCGTTGGCTTACGCCAAGTCGACCCCCACGGCACCCTCTCCCTCCGATGAGCTATATTAAGATACAAAACGTGTTACCTACTTTATCCGCAGAGCAATTACGGATGGGTAAAAAATACACCAAGAGCGTGCTACAGGGTTTGTTCTGTGATCTTTTTAACGAAGCTTTCTTCCGATTGCTGCTCACTGGCAACCATCGCCAACGTGGTATCCAGCATGCGGTTGGCAAAGCCCCATTCGTTATCACACCATACCAACATTTTTACCAGATGCTGACCGCTGACCCGGGTTTGTGTGCCATCCACAATGGCGCTGTGCGGATCATGATTAAAATCGGTAGAAACCAGCGGTAACTCGGTATAATCCACAATGCCCTGAAAGTTGCTATTAGCCGCATGTTCTAACAGCTGATTAATGTCTTGCACACTTACCGGGACTTCCAGCGTAACGCTCAGATCGATAGCCGTTACGTTGATGGTGGGTACACGCACCGAAATCGCTTCAAATCGATCGCAAAACTTAGGGAAGATACGCGTGATCCCCGCTGCCAGTTTAGTGTCGACCGGAATGATTGACTGATTTGCCGCTCGGGTGCGGCGTAAGTCTTTGTGGTAAGCATCAATCACTGGCTGATCGTTCATCGCAGCGTGAATGGTGGTCACCGTGCCTGAGCGAATCTCAAAGGCATCATCCAGCAGTTTGATTACCGGAATAATGCAGTTAGTGGTACAGGATGCATTGGAAACGATACGGTCTCCGGCCTTTAATTCATGGTGGTTTACGCCATAAACAATGGTTGCATCTAAGTCGTTACCCCCCGGGTGGGAGAACAGAACCTTTTTGGCACCGGCAGCGATATGCGCTTCGCCATCAGCTCGGCTCCCGTAAACGCCGCTGCAATCCAGCACGATATCAACGTTTAATGATTTCCACGGCAGATTGGTAATTTCTTTTTGATGGAATAACTGTATTGCATCATCATCCACCCATAACATTCTTCCTTCCTGACGAATGCGACGGGCAAAGCGCCCGTGGGTTGAATCGTATTTTAATAAGTGTGCCATACCGTTAGGGTCGGCCAGCTCATTAATTGCCACCACACTGATTTTTTTGTGATGTTCTGACTCGTACAAAGCGCGTAAAACGCTGCGGCCAATACGGCCAAAGCCATTAATAGCTACTCGGATGGTCATGTTATACCTTTATTGTTCGTTATCATGCCGGCTGGTTAGCATAATGTAATGCAAGAAAATGTGAGTGTTGTGAGATCACAATATCAATAGTCAATCCGAAGATAATCATGCTAATGATGTTGGATGATTATCAACAAAATGACAGAGTTCAGGCATCTGTGTAAAGCGCTAATATCATTCTTGTATAATTGCATAAATTATAATTAACTATGCTGATTATGTCGTAGTGATGATGTTGGGGTTTTTATGAATAGAATATCGCTAATTTCTTGTATTGCCTTGTTTTTAGTGGGATGCACTTCGGAGTCTTATACCGAACCTTGCCCGCGGGGCTCAGGTTGTGTGGTTAACGATCGGGAACGACCCATTTATGACTATGACCCAGGTTCCGATAGCATGAAGCGGGATCGCCGCATGGAGCGGGTCCGGGATCAAGGCGCAGCCGATAAATCTACCGATCAGGGCACCATATTTGGTTGGTAATCGCTATTCAGGATTAAATTACTGGCAGCAGTCTGGCGTCAGAATGGTGTAATAAATCCCGCTTTGATTAAAGGCGATAACCCGATTTCCACGCATGTTATAAACACATTGCTTCAGCGATTTGCCGCCAGAATCAGTAAATACCAGTTTTGCGGTCTCCTTTAATGAGGATGCATTGAATTTAAACACGTGAAAATTATCATTCTGTCCATAGCCTCCGACCATGATTAAGTAGGGGTGACTTAGCGCAAAGGCATGGCTGCCCTGAACAGGAACCCGATAAGACGTGGCTTGCAGCTTGTTTAAATGCACTAACTGGAAATCAGAATAGTAGTAAAACCAAAATGAGTGCTCACTTTCAGCATTCACCGCATAACAGTCACAAATATCAAACTGCTCGGCCTGCCAGAGAACATTGCCTTCCGCATTAAATTTTACCAAACCATATTGTCCGAGAGGTTGCCCCCAGCCGTAATTACCGAATACTCCCTCATCGAAATAGCTAACCCAGATAGCGCCGTCTGTGGTGACATTAATATCTTCAATACCATCCCCCAGGGTGAAACGACGCACTCGTTGCCCATCCAGATTGTAAACTTCAGCATTCTTTTCCGGGTCGCCATGATTGTAGTGGCAGCGAGCACCCACCAACAAAATATGCTGCTCATCCAGTATCTGCACATAGTGAAAGTTGGTTTTTGATTCAATAGAAGGGACGGATAATATCAGTTCACCATGTTGATAGATTGAGACAAACCAGCTTCGCTTATCGGTTTGACTGGCTACAAACTGGCCATTAATGCGTTCCGGAATGGACTCTGCTTCCAGTACCATCAGGCGATCGGCAGTGCTCCATGAGCAGGCAACCAGCTCACCGCGGGATTGGTGTTCAATAGGGGTAAGGGCAACTTTAATCATGATTATCTTTATTTTATTATCAGGGATGATAGCCGTTAAGGAAGCAGTCTACCGCCGACTGCACATGCTGTCTGATCACCGCTTTAGGCGGTACTTTTACACCAAACAGCACTTCATGCTGGATATAACCTTTCAGTAAACTAAGCAGATGATTGCAGGCGACTGAGGGATCACCATTCTTCAGATGCCCTTGTTCCATATGGGAGAGCAAAAACTGTCTTAAATAGTTGGTTATGCGATAAGGACCATGATTTAGATAAAAATCAGCCAGTTCCTGATCGTGCTGAGATTCGGTCAGTAAAATGCGAAAAGTGTTCAGTAAGGTGGGGGATAAAATGGTATCCAGATAGTTGGTACCAAACTGAATCAATTGTTGTTCCAGATTTTTATTGTCGTCATTTTTAAAGTTGAATATCGCTTCAACCTCTTCAATGCAGCGGCCAATCACCGCAGTCAGCAGGCCCCGTTTATCACCAAAATAGCTGTAAATAGTCTGCTTGGAGCCACCGCATTGTTCAATAATCTGATCCAGATTGGTTTGATGATACCCCTGCTCAAGAAACAGTTGGGTTGCTACCTCAATAATTTTTTGTTGTTTTAGTTTTGTTGATGGGCGCATAGTCGAACCTCTCTGATCTCCTGCTATAAGAATACCGTTATTTTTCAGTCAGTTTATCTTATTTTATTGGTTAAAGAATAAATCTGTTACGTCGTACTAAATATTCTGATGAATCGCATCAGATATTATTTTTATTTTGGACACATTATAAATAAGAATAGCCGGAAAGGGGGATTATCTTAATCAAGCAGGAAAGGGATCGCGGTGGATAAATAGCCAGGAGAGCATCGAATGGATAGCTCTCCTTTAATCATTCTATTTTACGGTTTTAATCGGGCTAAATATTGGGGCTGAAAAATACACATACGAATGGTGTCGCGATATTCTCCATTAATAAAGAATTCGTGCTTAAGAATACCCTCGGTTTCAAATCCCAGCTTGGTATAAATATGAATGGCTTTCTCATTTTCTCTATCAACAATTAAATAGAGCTTATACAGGTTAAGCACCGAGAAACCATATTCCATGGCGGACTGTGCTGCGGCACTGGCATAGCCATGCCCTTGCCAGGCCGGATCGATAATGATCTGAAATTCTGCCCGGCGGTGTATATGGTTTATTTCTACCAGTTCAACCAGCCCTACGCGATTATTATCTGCTTCAATAATAAAGCGTCGTTCGCTCTGGTCATGGATATGTTTATCGTACAGGTCCGACAGCTCAACAAAGGCTTCGTAGGGTTCTTCAAACCAATAGCGCATAACGCTGGCGTTATTATCGAGTTGGTGGACAAATCTGAGGTCTTCACGTTCAAGCGGACGTAGCTTGACGCTGGGTTTACCCGACATGGGAACTCCTGATAGCTATCTGTTTATAAATAATTCGTTGTAGCAGGGCTACAACTTACTAGCTTAGTCAGGTTAATGTGTTGTGGGCAAGTACTATTTCAGACCAGAGGCGGGAGAGATAAGGCTACGACACCGGTAATGGGTATCGTAGCCATAATGCGGTATATCAGGCTTCGGTGTAACCCTGAGGGGGTAAAGGTTGGTTATCCATCCAGGCTTTGCCATCACGCATTGCCAGACGACCATCCATAAACCAGCTAACAACCAGCGGATAGATGCGATGCTCTTCAACCTGTACCCGTTTAATCAACCCGGCTTCGCTATCCTGTGGTAATACCGGTACTGCCGCTTGCAGAATAATCGGGCCGCCATCCAGCTCTTCGGTAACAAAGTGAATAGTTGCACCATGTTGCTTGTCGCCGTTACTCAGCGCCTGACTGTGAGTGTGCAGGCCCGGATATTTAGGCAACAGGGAAGGGTGAATATTCAGCAGCTTACCCGCATAGCGATTAACAAATACAGGGCTCAAAATTCGCATATAGCCCGCTAAAACAATCAGGTCAGGCTTATAGCGATCGATGGTATCTGCCAGTGCCAGGTCATAATCAGTACGACTGCTAAAATACTTAGGCTCAACCACTTCAGTAACAATGCCGGACTGTTGTGCCCGCACTAATCCATAAGCCTCAGGAACATTGCTGAACACCGCACTGATAGTCCCGTTGATTTGCTCACTATCGCAGGCATCAATGATAGCCTGAAGATTAGAGCCGCTGCCGGAAATGAGTACAACAATACTTTTCATTAGCCGATAACCACCTGCTCATCAGAAGTGGAAGCCTTGATAGTGCCAATTTTCCACGCGATTTCACCGGTAGATTGTAATTGGGCAATGGCTGCACTGGCTTGCGCTTCTGGTAGGGCGATAACCATACCCACGCCGCAGTTAAAGGTCCGATACATTTCGTGGCGGTTGACGTTACCGGCTTGCTGCAACCAGTTAAACACTTCCGGCCACTGCCAGCTTGATTCGTCGATCACCGCCTGAGTGCCCTGAGGCAATACGCGGGGAATATTTTCCCAGAAGCCGCCACCGGTAATATGGGCGATAGCATGCACCTCAATCTGTTCCAGCATTTGCAGAATAGACTTCACATAAATTTTAGTTGGTGCCAGCAGGTGGTCTGCCAGTGATTTACCTGCCAGCATAGTGGCTTGTGGATCGGTTTTGCTGACTTCAAGAATTTTACGTACCAGCGAGTAGCCGTTAGAGTGTGGGCCACTGGAGGCCAGAGCGATCAGCGTGTCACCTTCGGAAACTTTGCTGCCGTCAATGATTTCAGATTTCTCTACTACGCCAACGCAGAAACCGGCTACGTCATAATCTTCACCATGGTACATGCCGGGCATTTCGGCCGTTTCTCCACCAACCAGCGCACAGCCAGACTGTTTACAGCCTTCGCCAATGCCGGTCACTACGCGGGCTGCGGTATCCACATCCAGCTTGCCGGTGGCGTAATAATCAAGGAAAAACAGTGGCTCAGCACCCTGAACAATCAGGTCGTTAACGCACATGGCAACCAGATCGATACCAATGGTATCGTGGCGCTTTAAATCCATGGCTAACCGAAGTTTGGTACCGACACCATCGGTACCTGAAACCAGAATCGGTTCACGGTATTTTTGCGGCAGTGCGCAAAGTGCTCCAAACCCTCCGAGTCCACCCATAACTTCAGGACGACGGGTTTGTTTTACTACACCTTTGATTCTATCGACTAAAGCGTTACCAGCATCAATGTCAACACCAGCGTCTTTGTAGCTTAGAGAAGTTTTATCGGTCACTGCGGGGTTCCCCATGGAGATAGGTGATATTTAACAGAAACGGCATAATTCTATCAGTTATAGCAAACGTTTGCCTATGGTTTTTATCTCTGATGTATAAACTCACTGGCTTATCACCGCGCATTTAGCGCTAATCCAGATTCTGAATAGTGGCATAAACCCCCTGTACCACTTTTGCCATACGCTGATAATCCAGTTGGTCCCAGGTATCACCGTTAGATTCGTGGTAGTGGTGATTACGATAAAATGCGGTATCGGTGATCATTACCGCCGGGAAGTCCTGCTTCCAGTAATGCAGATGGTCAGAATAATCGATTCCGGGAATGAATGAGGGGGCATTCAGTGAATAAACCGGTAAGTCGCTGGCACCCATCATCAGGCTTTTCACTTGTGCCGTGATGTCCCGATTACTCAGATTGCTAATGACGGTAATAAAGTGCCCTTTATCACTGTAGAGCGATTTCATTATACTCAATGGAAAATCTTGTGAGTCTGCCTCATCACTGAAATAACCAATCATTTCCAGCGACATCATCAGTTTTACTGGTCGTTGAGTTTCCGCTAATTGTCGGGCATGGAAAGCGCTTCCCATTTCATCGGTACTGAAAAAGGGCGGTTCTTCCAGACTGTAAGCCACCAGTTCCACCGGCGATGAAGGCGGATGTTGTTTTAACAAACGGGCTAATTCCAGCAAACCGGCGACCCCGCTGGCGTTATCATCCGCACCGCGAGTTTTATGGTAGGAGTCATAGTGAGCACCAACCACAATTAATTCACCTTCCGCGGGTCCAAAACGGGCAATGATATTGCGATAAGGCTTATCTCTTACGGTAAATTTTTGCTCTGATAGCCTGTCGGTATAAGGTTCCAGCTGTTGCATAATGTAATCAGCGCTGGCATTCAGATTTTCCGGATGGGTGTAATCTCTTGGGTAATAGGTTTCGGATAACTGCCTGACGTGTTGGGTTAACCGTTCGCCAGAAACATCCGGGGCAGTACTGTATCTGGCTTCCACCGAAGATTGAGTAAATAGTGAGCAAGAGGTCAGACTAACCGCAAATAAGCATGTTATCGAAACCAGCAGCGATTTTTTGTTGATATTAAAAGATGTCTTCATATCCCTGAATGTTAACTCCTGATACCTGACGTAAGGTTTCTACCCACCGCCAATGATTAATTGGAAAAAACAGCGCTCTGTTAACAGTATTAGCACAATCTATAGCCTATCATGATCTGAATCATGCATTTCTTTGTTACGGCTCACGCATTATCAGGTATAATTTGCCGATTTTTTTGAGAGCGACAGTGCACCATCCGCGATATGGGAGAGGAATAAATGAAGATCGTTGTAGTTAAGCATCCACTGGTTAAACATAAGTTAGGCCTGATGCGCGAAGAAGATATCAGCACTAAACGTTTTCGTGAATTAGCCTCAGAGGTTGGTAGTTTACTAACTTACGAAGCAACCGCCGATTTAGAAACTGAAAAAGTTACCATCAATGGCTGGAATGGCCCGGTAGAAATCGAACAAATCAAAGGTAAAAAAATCACCGTCGTGCCGATTCTGCGTGCAGGCTTAGGCATGATGGAAGGGGTATTGGAACACGTTCCAAGTGCGCGTATCAGCGTAGTGGGTGTGTATCGTGATGAAGAGACCCTGCAACCGGTGCCTTATTTCCAAAAACTGGTTTCCAATATTGAAGAGCGTATGGCGCTGGTAGTTGACCCAATGCTGGCGACCGGTGGCTCGATGATTGCAACCATCGATTTACTGAAAAAAGCAGGCTGCCAGTCAATTAAAGTTCTGGTACTGGTTGCTGCACCTGAAGGCGTTGAAGCATTAGAAAAAGCGCATCCGGATGTTGAGCTGTATACCGCTTCTATCGATCAGGGCTTAAACGAAAAAGGTTATATCATTCCGGGTCTGGGTGACGCGGGCGATAAAATCTTTGGCACTAAGTAATCAGTAAACTGATATTCAACAAGGATGTTGTTGCCGGGGCCGGTGTTGATTGTGCTACCCACTCTACCTCTGATAATTAGGGTGGTTTATCAGTCGTCGGTGCCCGTTTGGTTTTAATAAAAATAAGGTGTGTCGTATGCCACGTTATAATTATTTTTTAGCGGCAATATTCTCCCTGTCTTTTGCCTCTCCGGTATGGAGTAGCGAAGCCCCTGTTAATCATGCCAACAGCAATGCCAATAGCCGTGAAGTAGCCAGTGCGTTGGGTGGCATTACCAACAAGACCTTTTCCTTAAAAGAAGCGCCAGTACTGAAGGTAGCTTCTTTCAATATCGCTGCCGGTAAAGTCAGTGATATGACGGCAATTGCCAAAGCCATTAAAGCTATGAATGTTGATATTGTCGCCCTACAGGAAGTGGACAAACTTACTGCACGTAGCAGTAAAGTGGATCAACTGGCTGAATTAATGAAGCTAACCGGTATGCACGGTGTGTTTGGTCGGGCTATTGACTATGACGGCGGTGAATACGGTCTGGCTTATCTGTCTAAATATCCAATTAAAGATCAGGTTATCTATCCATTGCCTTCAGGTCAGCGGGAACAACGCATTGCGTTTGTGGCTAAGGTTGAAGTGCCTAATTTTGCAGTACCGGTTACCGTAGTGAATGCTCATCTGGATACCAAAGAAGATCCGGCTATGCGTTTGGATCAGGTGAGAGAGTTAAACGATCGCACCATTGAAATCCGCGGTATCAAGCTATTGTTCGGCGATATGAACGATGTGCCACAGAGCGTAACCTGGCAGGAATTAAATCGTTACTGGAATGATATTCAACCGGGTGACAAAGATGGTCGCAGTTGGCCTGCTGAAAATGCCGAAATCAAGGTAGACTATATCTTTACCGGTAATGCACAACGTTGGCATCTGGATAATCTTATTATTCCAAATGCGACCGGTGAGTGGGCGGGTATTAACTGGCCATCGGTCAGTGACCATCTCCCCATCGTGGCGGAACTCAGGATGACTGAGCAATAAACAGATAAATATGGGCGACACGATCGCCCATATTTATGGATGCAAGTTGGCTAATAGTATGGTGGTTTTACGGAACATCCGGGTGTTATCAGGCTAAAAGTAAACCTGATAACAAAGTCTGATTGGTTCAGCTTTGTGTTTTAACATAGCCAATCGGAGGGAGAGCTTTCCGTTTGGGTCGACTTGGCGTAAGCCAACGAAGCGCCCATAGGAAAGGTAGGCCCGACGCGCTCCGCAGCTAAGTACAAATGGTTTACCGACCGTTACCAGTGCCGATATCAGCACATCGTTTTTACGGTCGGAATATTCACGACTGCCAATTTATCAGCAATATCAGGCTAAAAAATCAGCCTGCAGTAGTAATAATAAGTCATAAGAAATTAGTTACAGGCAAGACGACCGGCGCTCATGTAAAGGTGTAACCGCGCCGGATAACAACATCATTTCAAACTAGAGGTTTATTTTATGCAACAGCCGTCAATGACCGGCGCACAGCCACCTGCCTGGCAGAACGTTCTGGTGGGAGCTCAAATGCTGTTTGTGGCATTTGGTGCGTTAGTACTGGTACCGCTGATCACAGGGTTAGATACCAACGTGGCACTGTTTACCGCAGGCTTCGGTACCTTGCTGTTTCAACTCTGTACTAAAGGTAAGGTGCCGGTCTTTCTGGCGTCATCTTTTGCCTTTATTGTTCCTATCAGTTACGGCGTTCAAACCTGGGGGATCCCTGCCACCATGGGTGGATTGTTTGCCGCCGGTGTGATGTACATGATTTTTGGCGGCCTGATTAAACTGCGCGGTTCGAATATTATTGAAAGGCTGCTACCACCGGTCGTTACCGGCCCAATGATTGCGATCATCGGTCTGACGCTGGCACCTGCAGCGGTAAACATGGCATTAGGCAAAAGTGGAGATGGTGGTTCAGTGATTCTGGGGGATTACCGTACCGCACTGTTCATTTCTATGCTGTCGCTGCTGACGACCTTACTGGTAGCCGTTTGGGCAAAAGGTATTTTCCGCCTGATTCCAATTTTATCCGGCATTGTGGTTGGTTATGTTGTCGCACTGATGATGGGAATCGTTAACTTCCAACCGGTGCTGGATGCGCCGTGGTTTGCTATTCCTAATTTTACCGCGCCGGAATTCCACTGGCAGGCGATTCTGTTTATGTTACCGGTGGTTATCGCGCCAACGATTGAACACGTTGGCGATATTATGGCGATCAGTTCGGTTTCCGGTAAAGATTACGCGAAAGACCCGGGCCTGCATCGTACGCTGGCGGGTGATGGTCTGGCCACTTCGGCCGCGGCCTGTTTTGGTGGTCCTCCTTGTATTACCTATGCAGAGGTTATCGGTGCAGTCACGCTGACTCGTAACTTTAATCCATTAGTCATGACATTTGCTGCCTGTTGGGCGGTGTTCATGTCATTTATCGGTAAGATTGGCGCTTTCCTGAATACGATTCCATCGGTAGTGATGGGCGGTATTATGGTGCTGTTGTTTGGTTCAATCGCCGCCGTAGGTATCAATATTCTGGTGAAAAACCGCGTAGATCTGTCCGTTGCGCGTAACCTGTGTATTGTTTCTATCGTTCTGGTGTTCGGTATCGGCGGTATGGTGTTTAACTTCGGTCAGTATTCACTGCAGGGCATTAGCCTGTGTGGTGTCATTGCTATCCTGTTGAACCTGATCCTGCCTAAAGCGCCGGTTCACCATGAATCAGAGAAATCAGCCCATTAATTTGGCTGCCGGCAACCTGGTGTTGCCGGTTCTCCCTCTCTCTTCGGTATGCTAGACTGATCCGGTTTTCGGTTTTTTTAGTTTGAGGTGTTTCTGAATACATCGACGCAGCTATCTTTTCCTCTCTATCTTTCTGATGATGAGCGGTTTGCCAGCTTTTATCCCGGCGAAAATGCGTCGCTGCTTTCGGCTATTCATTCCGCACTGGAACAGGAACACAGTACTTATATCTATTTCTGGTCTGGTGATGCCAGCGGAAAGAGTCATCTACTGAATGCCGCCTGTTCGGCGCTCTCTCAGAAGGGAATGGCAGTCGGTTATGTGCCGCTGGATAAGCGCACCTATTTTGTGCCTGAAGTGCTGGATGGCATGGAACAACTGGCGCTGGTCTGTATTGATAATATTGAGTGTATTGCCGGTGACAGTGAGTGGGAGAT
Source organism: Limnobaculum zhutongyuii (assembly GCF_004295645.1). Taxonomy (NCBI): domain Bacteria; kingdom Pseudomonadati; phylum Pseudomonadota; class Gammaproteobacteria; order Enterobacterales; family Budviciaceae; genus Limnobaculum; species Limnobaculum zhutongyuii. Next base: position 3,852,767 of record NZ_CP034752.1, on the reverse strand, counting down.
GGCTATCTTCAACCTGTATAACCGCATCCTTGAAACCGGGTTTACCCGGCTGTTGATTAGCGGTGATGTTCCTCCCCGTCAGTTAAATCTGTCATTGCCTGATTTGGCTTCGCGTCTGGATTGGGGGCAAATCTATCGATTACATCCACTGTCAGATGAAGACAAACTTCAGGCGCTGATTCTACGGGCAAAACTACGTGGTTTTGAACTACCGGAAGACGTGGGGCGTTTTCTGCTTAAGAGACTTGAGCGGGATATGCGAACTCTGTTTGAAACGCTGGACCGTTTAGATTCAGCATCTATCACGGCCCAACGTAAATTAACCATTCCTTTTGTTAAAGAAGCACTGGAACTATAAGCTTCTCATAACACCATTTTATAACGTACAGGGCTGAAAACGCTCGAAATCGGTTCTGGTTTCACCCATCTGACCATAGGTCACATTAATAATCAGCTCATCGAGATCGGAGATCATCGAATAGGGCCGATCTTTATTGGCTTTTTTCATTGCCTCATAAAACGGTTGATAAAAGTCAGCAGTTTGCCCCTGAGGATCGTATTTGAGGCTGACATAAAAAACCGGGTAATCGCCGTTATTGCATAGCTTAGCCGCGGTAACATCAACACCATATTTGGCTAAAACATCCCGGGTTGCTGGTTTCCAGTCTTTTAATACAACATCCCGGCAGTCATGAGTTATCTCGGTAAATAGCCTGGTTTTCTCCAGTGAAGGAATATATTCAGCGGCGAAAGGAGTGCCGGACATAACCAGACCGGCAGAGAGCAGGCTACCCATAAATAATGATTGTAGATGTGGCTTTTTCATTATTCATCCTTAAACAACGTGGGCGTAGATTCAGATAATTTCCAATACGTTTTCTGGCGGTCGTCCTAAACGTGCCTGTTCACCAACTATCACAATGGGTCGCTCAATCAGTTTTGGGTTAGCCGTCATGGCATCAATCAGCTCTTGTTCTGAGGCATCCACCAGATTTAGCTCTTTATACAGATCTTCTTTAGTGCGAATTAGCTGACGAGCGGAACTGAAATTCAGCTGCTTTAACAGGGTATGAATTTGTTTGCTATCGGGTGGGGTATCCATATACAAAACAACATCAGGTTTAATCCCTTTTTCTTCCAGTAGCTCCAACGTTTTTCTACTGGTACTGCAACGAGGGTTATGAAAAATAGTTACGGTTTTAGTCATTATTATTGTTCTCCTGAGATCATTCTTAAGATCGGTCAAACTGTTTAAAGCGTTGTTGTAGTTGGCGTAGCTGGTCGATACGTGCATCATAACGCGCCTGTTTCAGGCTCCCAACCTGAACCGAAGAACTGGCGGTGGTCAGCATACTAATTGCCTGATCGAGGCGACCAACCAATGCCATACTCTCAGCCCGGGCGGCTAACTCTTCATCACGTAATCCTTGATCGGCCGCGGCTTTTGCCAACAAGTCCCAACCGTTAGGATCTTCCGGATGGCTATAGGTATAGCGATTAAGCAAGGTGGTCGCTTTCGCGGTTTGACGAGCTTCAATATAAGCATTACCCAGATTGAGCTGCAGTACAGCGCTGTTTGGTTGGCTCTTAATCGCCTGTTCTAAGCGGCTGACTGCTTGTGGAGCACGGTTTTGCTCCAGATCGATATCGGTGGCCAGATCGAGGAACCAAACATTGTTGGGTTGCTGAGTTAACAGTGGCTGAATAATGTTGCGAGCGGCATCGAACTGCTTGGATTTATAGTAGAGAATCGCCTGACCATACTTTCCGGCCATCTGTTCACGGGCGTTGCCTTTTTTATAGTCATCCAGCATAAACTGGCTTAATCCGTCCATACCGCCGTACATACCTAATACGCGCAGTTTAGCAAACAGATAATCCTGAGAAGAGGCAACGACTTTATGGCCTAGCTGCTGGGCGCGACTACGGGTGTCAGACATACGACTGTCTGGCAGGGGGTGAGTCAGTAACATTTCTGGAGGCTTGCTGGCATAGCGATATTTGTCTGCCAGTTTTTGCATAAAGTCCGGCATGCCCATAGGGTCAAAACCTGCGCGTTGTAATACGCGAATGCCGATACGGTCAGCTTCCTGCTCATTGGCTTGAGTGAAACTGATCATACCCTGTTGGGTTCCGGCAATGGTGGTACTTAACGCTGCCATACCCGCCTGAGGGTTAGCCATTGCCAGTAAAATTGAACCTAAAGCCCCAACCCAGGTCAATGGTGCATTACGCTGCTGTTCTTCCATAGCGCGCGCTAAATGGCGCTGGGTAACGTGTGAAATTTCGTGGGCCATTACTGAAGCTAACTGACTCTCATCGTCCGTTTCGCGAAACAGGGAAGAGTGCAGAACTACGTTGCCGCCAAAGAAGGCAAAGGCGTTGATCTCGTTATTCTGGATGAGATAAAAATGAAAGGGTGTTCTTACCGCATCGGCTTTAGAGACCAACTTTTGACCCAGATTATTTACGTAATCAGTCAGCAGCGGATCGTAAATCAGCGGTGCGCCGGAACGCAGTTGCCGCAGGTAAAAGTCACCCATCAGCAGTTCTTGATTAATACTGAGAGTACCACCGGCAGTGGTACCAATATCCGGCAAGTCGCTGGTAGTATCAGCGATAACCGGGATGGCCGGGCTGCATAGCAGCGTACTACCTAATAAGGTGACGAGTAAGGATTTACCAAAACGGGTGGACATATCGATATCAATTCCAGAAGTTATATTAACCTACAGAACAGGCTCTGATGCTGATGCAATGAGAGCCGTTTTCCCTAAACTTACATTTGTCTGCATTTTCCCGAGAAAACCATCGGGTTACCTTAAATCTTATCGTGTTAACAGGCGGTTTGTTGCTATTATAGCGATAGCTCCGGTTAGCCATCCTTCAGTATGCAATACATGATAAATTATCACTGTTATGCGGCGGTTGCACCGAATAACTGAAGCTTAGTTGAGGCATTTCCGGGCGATAGTTTACTCACCTGATTATGTAGACAACGAATATCATGTTTTGTCCTGTCTATTTCTGTTCTTCCTATAGGTTTTTTAATTTGAATCTATATGAAGCACTGAAACAGATTCAATGAAAGGTTTTCTCCCCGGAGGTTGTTATGTTGGAGATGTTGTCTCGCTGGTATCGCCGGCGTTTCACTGACCCTCAGGCTGTAGCATTACTGATTATTTTAGTCGTAGGCTTCGGTATTATCTATTTTTTCCATGGTATTTTGGCGCCGCTATTAGTGGCGATTGTACTGGCCTATTTACTGGAATGGCCAACTACCAAAATCCAGGATATGGGGCTTTCTCGTGGGTTAGCCGCGACCAGCGTGATCATCCTGTTTGGTGGAATCATGTGTGTAGCCATTCTGGTGGTCATGCCAGCAGCATGGCAACAGGGGGTGAATCTGGTTGCGGATATGCCGAAGATGCTAAACCGCTTTCACGACTTTGCCGCAACGCTTCCTGCTCGCTATCCGGCGCTGGTTGATGCCGGCATCATTGATTTATTTGCGGAAAATCTGCGTACCAAACTGGCCGGTCTGGCGGATTCAGTGGTGAAATACTCTATGGCATCACTGATGGGGCTTTTAACGCTGGCGATCTATTTGATTCTGGTACCGTTGATGGTGTTCTTCTTGCTGAAAGATAAACGGCAGATGATTTATGCGGTACATCGCATATTGCCGCGTAACCGTGGGTTGGCAGGCAAAGTATGGTTGGAGATGAACCAACAAATCACCAACTATATTCGCGGTAAAGTGGTTGAGATTGTGATTGTTGGTGTGGCCACTTATCTGGTGTTCTGGTTTATGGATATGCGCTATTCCCTATTGTTGGCGGTGTTGGTTGGGATATCGGTGTTAATTCCTTATATCGGCGCAGTGTTAATCACCATACCGGTGTTTATTGTGGCGTTATTTCAGTGGGGGATTGGGCCTGATTTCTGGACGCTGGTTATTGCCTATCTGGTGGTTCAGGGGCTGGACAGTAACATTCTGGTGCCATTTTTATTCTCAGAGGCTGTTAACCTGCACCCGTTAGTGATTATTCTGTCAGTAGTGATTTTTGGCGGGCTGTGGGGATTCTGGGGCGTGTTCTTTGCCATTCCTCTGGCAACACTGGTTAAAGCGGTTATTCACGTTTGGCCGGACGATTTGATAGCAGAGAATCTGCGTTAAAAAAACGAAACAAACAACGGCTACCTCCCCTGATGGGGTAGCCGTTGCCATAAAAATCCGTCAACCTTTACCGTTTAGATAGTTCAGTACAATCTCATGGTGGTTGTTGGTTTTGAAATCATCAAAGACTTTTTCAATTTTTCCATCAGTGCCAACTAAAAAGCTGATGCGATGAATACCGTCATAGGTTTTACCCATAAAGGTTTTTTCACCCCAAACGCCAAACAGTTCGCAAACCTGATGTTCCTCGTCAGAAAGCAGCGTAAAGTTCAGCAGATCTCTTTCAACAAAGCGAGATAGCTTTTCTGGTTTATCAGTGCTGATACCCAGAATGTCTACACCGAGTTTTTTCAGTTCATCCATGTTATCCCGTAATCCGCAGGCTTGTACGGTACAACCTGGCGTCATGGCTTTTGGATAAAAATAGATAAGAACTCTCTGCCCTTGAAAATCACTCAGGCTGATATCTTCACCATCTTGATCCGGGAGTGTAAATTCAGGGGCGGTATCACCGGCTTTTAATGGGTTTATCACTAGTTCCGTCCTTTTTTCATGCTTGTGGATTGATTACGATGTTAATACTGCCTTGTGCATTTAGTTCTGTACAGAGGCAATAGAAATCTTGTTCAACCTTTTTATGCGTGCCGGTCAGGGCACTGTGTAAAGTAATCTCAATATACAGCTTAGCTTCTTTTGTTATTTCGCAAATGCTGGTTTTTGAAGTAAGTTCAGCAATGCTGGTTTCTGCTGCATCAAATAAGTTGGTAAAGCGTTCAATCAAGTGGGGCGAATCTTTTACCTCTACTTTTACCCACATCGTGACCGGCATGGGAGGGCGAGGGTGCTGAGTTGTGCGCTTCATCACAATCAATAACTCTAATTCCACCCCTTTTTGTGGCAAAGTAGATTCGAGCAGCATCATGGCGCTCCATCCACCGGAAAGCAGCATAATAAAAGTAAATTCTTCACCCAACAGTGCCAGACGGCTATCCTCTATATTACAGCCGCAGCTACTGACATGCCGGGTAATAGTATTGACTATTCCCGGACGATCGGTACCCAAGGCGGTAATGACAAGGTAATATTCAGATTGCTGTGGCACGTTAAAACTTCCTGCCTGAAAATGATGATACTATGGTAAACATAAAAAAATCACCCAGACAAGCAGTTAGAGTGATGTTGTTGCTTGCTTTTCGCTATTGGTCAAAAGTACCATGTTCGATATGTCTATTAAGGGGAATCGCTTATGTTTACGGGAAGTATGGTTGCACTGGTTACGCCAATGGACTCAACAGGTTCAGTTGACCGCGCCAGTTTGAAAAAACTGATTGATTATCATGTGGCTAGCGGCACTGTCGCGATCGTTTCCGTAGGCACCACTGGGGAATCAGCCACGCTTAATCATCATGAACATGTTGATGTGGTGAAATTAACGTTAGATTTAGCCGATGGTCGCATCCCTGTTATCGCCGGAACCGGCGCTAATGCGACAGCGGAAGCCATTTCTCTGACTCAGCATTTCAATAATACCGGTGTTATCGGTTGTTTGTCCGTAACACCCTATTACAATAAGCCAACTCAGGAAGGTTTATTCCAGCATTTTAAAGCGATCGCCGAGCATACTGATTTGCCTCAAATCCTTTATAATGTTCCTGGTCGCACCGGTTGTGATATGTTACCTGAAACCGTTGCCCGTTTAGCGGAAGTGCCAAACATTGTTGCATTGAAAGATGCAACCGGTAACTTAAGCCGGGTTAGCCAGACTCAGGCGCTGGTAGGAAATGATTTTAAATTGCTCAGCGGCGACGATGCGACCTCTTTAGAGTTTATGCAGTTAGGTGGTCACGGTGTGATTTCCGTTACGGCAAACGTTGCTGCGCGTGAAATCGCAAAATTATGTGAATTAGCTGCGCAAGGAAACTTTGCTGAAGCTCGTTGTCTTAATGAACGGATAATGCCTTTACATCTGAAATTGTTTGTTGAATCCAACCCAATTCCAGTGAAGTGGGCATGTTATCGTTTAGGTTTAATTGCTGATGATACAATGCGGTTACCAATGACTCCGCTGGCGCAAAGCGCCCGGCCGATAGTTGAACAGGCGTTAAAGTCTGCTGGTCTGCTATAAATTTTAGGAAAAATTAATGGTTCATTCATTACAGAAAATAGTTGGTGTCTCGCTGGTTGTGCTGCTGGCTGCTTGTTCTAACGATCAGACATATAAGCATCAGGTAAGTGGCGATGAAGACTATTTAAAAGCCCCTGCGTTAAAGGAATTACGCGCGCCGGCAGGAATGATATTGCCTGTTCAGAACGGTCAGTATGCGGTAAGCAATAGAGCTGTCTCAACCGGTAACGTTGGTTTAGCGCTGGATATTCGCCCACCATCTCAGCCTCTGGCTCTGATGACCGGATCGCGAGTGCAGTACAGTGCCAATACCGCCACGCTTTCATTAGAGAACAGCAGCAAGTATCAGGCGCTATGGTCTCAGGTTATTGCGGTTCTTGAGCAAAAAGGCTATCGCATCGCCGACCGTCAGGATGCCAGCCAAACGCTGACAACTGACTGGGTTAACTGGCAGCGTAGCGATGAAAACGTTGCTCACAGCGCTCGTTATCAGATAGCGGTTCAGCCTCAGGGTTATCAGAATCAACTGTCAGTGAAAGTGCTGGAACTGAAAGCCGGTGATAAAACGGTGTCTGATGCCGCTTCTATGCAACGCTACAGTATCAGTATGTTGAATGCCATTACTGAAGGCTTAGATAAAACTCAGAGCAATCTGAGTTCTCAACAGGCTGCAAAAGCAGGTGGTAGTATTGTTCTGCAAGCAGCCCACGATGATACTGGTCTACCGGTAGTCATTGTACGCGCGCCTTATACTAACGTTTGGGAGCGTCTGCCAACGGTGCTGGAAAATGTGGGCATGAAGATTAACGATCGTAATAAGCAACTGGGCTTAATTACCGTGACCTTCAAGTCATCAAACAGCAACTGGGCAGCATTGAGTGTGCCAAATCCAGATTTGAAAAACGGTGATTACAAAATTCAGGTGGGCGATTTAGATAACCGCAGTAGCCTGCAATTTAGTACCGATAAAGGCCAGGTGTTGAAAGAGTCAGAAAACAACGCACTGGTTACGGTTCTGCAATCCGCGTTTAACCATAGCTTGATAGCTGAATAATGAAAAAAGGGGCTTAACGCCCCTTTTTTATTCCACGTTTAGTAATAAAAACCATCACATTTGAAATCAACGGAGAAAACTGAAGATGCAAAAGGTAGCCGAACTTTATCGTGGTAAGGCAAAAACCGTTTATACAACAGAGGATCCGGACCTGCTAGTTCTGGAATTTCGTAATGACACTTCAGCCCTGGACGGTGAGCGCATTGAGCAGTTCGATCGTAAAGGAATGGTCAATAATAAATTTAACTATTTCATTATGAGCAAGCTGGAAGAGGCGGGAATTCCGACTCAGATGGTGCGTCTGCTTTCTGATACTGAAGTACTGGTTAAGAAGCTGGAGATGGTGCCGGTTGAATGTGTAATCCGCAACCGTGCTGCGGGATCTCTGGTGCGTCGTTTAGGCGTAAAAGAGGGAATGGAACTCAGCCCACCGTTGTTCGATCTGTTTTTGAAAAACGATGCCATGCATGACCCAATGATCAACGAATCTTATTGCACTACTTTTGGTTGGGTGAATGAGTCTAATCTGGCGCGAATGAAAGAGCTGACCTATAAAGCCAACGACGTGCTAAAAAAACTGTTTGATGATGCCGGTCTGATCCTGGTGGACTTTAAGCTGGAGTTTGGTCTGTTTAAAGGTGAAATTGTGCTGGGCGATGAGTTCTCCCCGGACGGCAGCCGCCTGTGGGATAAAACAACGCTTAACAAAATGGATAAAGACCGTTTCCGCCAAAGCCTGGGTGGCTTGATTGAAGCGTACGAAGAGGTAGCACACCGTCTCGGTATTAATTTGGACTAGTTGCGCAATCGATTTCGTAAGCTCAGTGTCACTGTTAAAAGCCGGTTTATCCGGCTTTTTGCTTATCTGGTGATGGTGATTCTTACAACAAAATTATGCTTTATTACTCGTTTTATCCTGCATCAATAGGGCTTTTTATGTTTTGCTGCATATACTCAGGTTATATAATGTAATTATTGGCCTGATTTATGGCCGTTGATAATGAGAGACAAGATTATGCGTTGGCAAGGTCGTCGGGAAAGCGATAACGTTGAGGATCGCCGTAGTGAGTCAGGTGGTTTTTCTCGTGGAATGGGTGGCGGCGGTATGCGAGTACCCAGAGGTAAAGGTGGATTGGTTCTGCTGGTCGTGGTACTGGTGGCCGGATACTACGGCGTAGACCTGACACCACTGCTAAACGGTGGCGATGTACAACCTACCCAGCAAAGCCAGGCTCTCTCTCCGCAGGATAACGAAAAGGCTAAATTCACCTCAGTGGTATTGGCCTCTACAGAAGATACCTGGGATGCCATCTTTAAAAAAGAGGGGAGTAGCTATCAGGACCCTAAACTGGTGCTGTATCGCGGCGCAACCCGTACCGGTTGTGGTACCGGTGAATCAGTGATGGGGCCGTTCTATTGCCCGGCGGATAAGACCGTATATATCGACCTGTCGTTTTATCAGGATATGGAAACACGTCTGAAAGCCGGTGGTGATTTTGCTCAGGCCTACGTTGTTGCTCATGAAGTTGGCCACCATGTACAAAATCTGATGGGTATTGCCAATAAAGTTCGTGCTATGCAGCAGCAATCCCGTAGTCAGGCTGAAGTGAACCGTCTCTCTGTGAAGCAAGAGCTACAGGCAGACTGCTTTGCCGGGGTCTGGGGGCACAGTATGCAAAAACAGCAGGTATTAGAAATGGGTGATATGGAAGAAGCGCTCAACGCCGCTCAGGCGATTGGTGATGACCGTCTGCAAAAGCAAAGCAGCGGCCGCGTTATTCCTGATAGTTTTACTCACGGTACTTCACAGCAGCGTTATACCTGGTTCAAACGTGGTTTTGATTCTGGTGATTTTCGCCAGTGTGATACTTTCTCAACCGATAAACTATAACGCTTTTGATTATTTGCGGTATGATGAATATCGGAATTTCTTAACCGATATTCATCAAGCATTTATTTGTATCTTCATTTATGAGAACTACCGCAAATGCCCAGTATTGACCCCACACTTATCATCCTGCTGGTATTGGCCGGGCTAGGTATTCTTAGCCACAACAATACCGTCACTATTGCCATTCTTGTTCTGCTTATCCTCCGCCTGACGCCACTTGAGGCTGCATTCCCAATGGTGCAGAAATATGGATTAACCGTGGGTATTACCATATTGACCATTGCGGTGATGACACCGCTGGCTAACGGTAAAATGAGTCCAGCCATGTTGTTGCAGGTGTTTGTTAACTGGAAATCGATAGTCGCAATCATTATCGGGATTGCCGTAGCCTGGTTGGGGGGGAGAGGGGTAACGCTGATGACCAGCCAGCCCTCCATTGTGGCGGGGCTGTTGATTGGTACCATTATTGGTGTGGCATTTTTCCGCGGAGTACCGGTAGGCCCATTGATTGCTGCCGGAATGGTATCACTGATTGTTGGCCGAACCTGACGGTTGATCGGTTAGCGAAAACCGGCGATAGCGGGATGGTGAAGTAGCAAAATACTTTTTAAATGCCCGACAAAAGCTCTGCTGAGAATCAAATTGATATTTTGCCGCCACATCGGCCACGGTTACTCGGCTCTTTTTTAATTCACTGGCAGCATTATTGAGCCGCTGGATGCGAATGTAAGAGGCGAGTGGATAGCCGGTAATGCTCTTAAACATTCGCTGAAGGTGCCATGGAGAGTAGCCTGACCTTGAAGCAACCGTTTTGATATTAAGCGGCTCCTGAAGATTATCCTTAATCCAGCTGGTGAGTTGATTGACCACATTGGTATGAAACATGAGTTTTCCCTCCTGCGAGTGATTGTCTGGCTGTGATTCAGGCTGGTTGGGCCATCGCTGGTAAATTGAACATCTGCCCGATTCGCTGCATAGCATTAGCCATTGCCACATCTCTGCCAGGATGGGACATACTGACACCCTCTGCCCGAACAATATGAATATCCTTTAAGCCTAATGTTCCCAACATAGAAACCAGATAAGGCTCCTGAAAATCATGGGCTAAGCCTTCTCCATGGCTATAGATACCACCGCGAGATGAGGCAATAAATACCGGTCTGTCTTTCAGTAAGCCCACCGGGCCACTGGAGGTATAACGAAAAGTTTTCCCTGCCTGACAAATCAGGTCCAGCCAGGTTTTCAGATGGCTGGAAATAGAGTGGTTGTACATTGGAGAGCCAATAACTAAAGCATCACACACTTTTAGCTGTTCTATGGCTTGATTAACGGCGGTGATTTCCGCCAGGGCGCTGTCGGATAGATTTGTGCTCTGGTGTGAACGCAGGCTGGTCATGGCTTCTGCTGACAGGTGTGGCGGTGAATTAGTGCCATAGTCCTGATAGACGGTATTCACTTCAGATTCTGTTTGTTTCAAGGCAGTAACGATAGCGGCTGACAGCTCCCGGGAGACAGAGTCTTTGATGAAGGGGCTGGAGTCGATATGTAAGATATTCATAAAAATTTGTTCCTGTTGCTTGTGTTTTTTACCTGACACATGGCTTGTTAATAAAAAGACATTCAGTTTTGAGTATGTTTCGTCCACTAATAGTGCAGTATCTAAATTAATCATAGTGCGAGTGGCCGAGCAGGAGGCGTTAAGGCGAACGCCTCCTGCACCTCCGCGCCTTCGCACCCGAATCCAGGTCGCCTGACGGCGACTTCCCTCCGCCTTTATTCGGGCTTACGCACCGGCATGGATTCGTTCCAGACGAAGCCATGCCTCGCCAAACCTCCATGTTTGGCGTGCTACCCTCATTCAGTTGTCGGCTGAATTCCAGTGCTCTTCAGGAAGGTCAAGACCTCTCTTAATCAATAGTTCGTTTCCTGTGGCTTGTGCTTACTTAACCGGGATAAGAATATTCGTTGCATAATTAATGTGAAATATCTAAATTTGAAACATATTGTTCCATTTTCAGGACAATAAGAAATGAGTCAGGATTTAAATGATATGGCCTATTTTGCTGCGGTTGTTCAGCACCATGGTTTTACTGCGGCAGGTAAAGCGCTGGGCGTTTCGAAATCCTTAATCAGTCGACGGGTAGCGGAGCTGGAGGCGCGTTTGGGGGTCAGGTTGTTACAGCGATCTTCCCGTAAGTTACAAATCACCGATATCGGGCAAAAGTATGCTGAACAGTGCGTGAAAATGCTGGAGCAGGCGGAAGTGGCTCAACAGATAATTAACGATATTTCCGGTCAGCCAAAAGGGCGCTTAAGGATCAGTGCTCCGGTTATGATGAGCGAAGTTCTGATAGGCCCTTTGGTACAGGACTTTCTGGCTCAATATCATGAAGTGCAAATTGACTTACTGGCGATTAATCGTGATGTGGATATTCTTGATGAAGGAATAGATATCGCATTTCAGGCTAAGCCATTACCGCTGGCCGACTCTAATTTGCATATGAAAAGCTTGGGGAATCAGCGGGACTGGCTGGTTGCCAGCCCGGATTTCGTTGCTCAGTACGGTAATCAATTAACTCTGGAAGGATTAAGCCGTTTACCTACCCTGAGCCGTAGTCGGATGAGTCATTGGATATTGGAGCATGAGCAACAGCAGCGGGTGAGAATAGATATACAGCCCCGGCTGTCAGCAAATAACCTTAATGTGCTGGTTCAGGCGGCGGCTAAGGGGTTGGGCGTTACATTAATTCCGGAATATGATTGTTACAAAGCCATTGATGACGGACGTTTGATTCAGGTGTTACCACAGTGGCGCTCGCCATCAACTCATGTACATGCCATCTTTGCCTCCAGTAAGGGGTTGTCTCTGGTCTGCCGCACTTTTCTGGATTATATGACTGAACAATTACGTCCCAGATTTAACTGATATGTATTCACCCATAATATGAATATAATCAGCTATCAAACAAACAAACGAATCAATCATAAAGTGATAGCTCAGCGATGAATATTGATTTAGCGCCTTACCTTAGTCAGATGCAGCAATATGGCGTACGTCGCCTGCTGGTTTTAAGCGGTGAGGTGGAGTGGTGTCGCCAGCAGGCGTTAGGTTTCACCCGTCAATATTCCGGTGACTGGCTGTGGATAGCCGATGAGCCATTATCGGATTACCCCCATCTACAGCGAAAACCAGAAGCGGTGCAAAATTTGTTAGGCTCAGAGTTTCGTCATGCGGTGTTTGATGCCACTGAAGGTCTCAATGCGGAGGCATTAATTGCCGTTTCCGGTACTTTGTCAGCCGGGAGCCTGCTGGTGTTAATGCTACCGGAATGGAACAGCCTGGAACAGCAACCGGATAACGACAGTTTGCGTTGGAGTGAAGCGCCTGAAGCGATTAAAACGCCCTATTTTATCCAACATATTAAACGCCAATTGAATAGTGACCCGGACGTACTGCTCTGGCTGCAGAACAGCGAATTTACCGGTCAATTACTGGCAGAACGAAAAACATGGCTGATGCCCGATGGTTCCCCGACAGAAGAGCAGCAACATTTACTGGAAAATCTGCGGCAGACAGATACCGGCACCTATGTGTTAATTGCCGGTCGTGGACGGGGGAAATCAGCACTGGCAGGTATGCTGGCCGCTCAGTGGAGTGGTAAAGGTGAATGTTGGCTAACGGCACCGGCTCAGGCATCGGGAAATACTTTACGACAATGGGCCGATGGTAAGGTTAACTTCCGGGCGCCGGATGCACTGCTGGAGCAGTGTCAGAAAGAATCACCGCAAAATGTAGACTGGCTAATTATTGATGAAGCCGCTGCAATACCTACGCCACAACTTTATCGTTTAATTGCCTGTTTTCCGAGAGTATTACTCACCACCACCGTTCAGGGTTATGAAGGCAGCGGTAGGGGATTTTTATTAAAATTCTGTGCGGGCTTGACTGATATGCACCTGCTAAATCTGCAACAGCCCATTCGCTGGGCGGAAAACGATCCGCTGGAACGCTGTATTCATCAATTATTGCTGGTAGAAGCTGAAAATAGCCTGAGTGAGCAACCGGGTAAGTTGCAGCAGATTATCGAGATTAATCAGCATCAATTAGCCAATAACGAAAAGCTGCTTAATCAATTTTACGGTTTATTAACCAGCGCCCATTACCGTACTACTCCGCTGGATTTGCGCCGCTTGTTTGATGCGCCGGGCTTATCGTTTTCCGTTGGTTTAGATGACAAACAGTCAGTGATTGCCGCACTGTGGCTGGTGGATGAAGGTGGACTCTCTCCGGATTTGGCTCGCGAAGTCTGGGCCGGACGTCGGCGACCCCGGGGAAATCTGGTAGCACAATCACTGGCGGCTCATGGCGCAGAGTATCTGGCACCTCAGTTACGTTCTGCCAGAATTAGCCGTATTGCCGTGGTCTCCGCCATGCGTCGTCAGGGGATTGCCCGCGCCCTTATTGCTCAGCAAATTGAACGGGCAAAACAGCGCGGTTTAGACTATCTGTCAGTGAGTTTTGGTTATACCGACGAGTTATGGCAATTTTGGCAAGCCTGTGGCTTTGAGCTTATTCATATGGGAAGCCATCAGGAAGCCAGCAGTGGATGCTATGCGGCAATGGCGATTGTGCCTTTTAGTCAGGATGCGGTATTACTCGCCAGAAGAGCCAAGCGGCAGTTTTTGCTTAATCAGTTGCTGTCTTGTGTCAAATTGCATCATGTTAATGATATTGCCCCGGCAGAGCTGGCGGAAGAGGATTGGCGTGAGCTGGCTGGATTTGCGTTTGCTCACCGCACGCTGGAGGCCAGTCAGGTATCACTGTATCGCCTGTTACGCCATCAGGTAGCCCGGTGCCATAGTTTAAGACCACTATTGGAAGGGCTGACAAGCGTGGAACGGTTGGTAAAAGAGGGCAATCTTAGCGGACGTAAAGCATTGATGCAGCAATGGCGACAAGAAGTGGCAGAGGCGCTGTTGGTGCTAAATTCAGAGAAGTGTCACTACTGGAAAAGCTGGGTAGTCGCCCGGCTACCGGTTATCAGTCCGGTAACTCAGGGGCGATAGTCTACTTTTTATTGTTGCGGTTCCACTCTTCGTCTTCCTCTTTGTCCCATGCCGCGTTGTTGTCCCGGTGAGGAGGAAGCTTCGAGTTTTCTTTCATTGAGCGGTCATAATTCACTTTATACAGTGCTTTTATACCATTGATAATCATACCGACCAGAATGATCAGGATTACCCACCAGTAGTCTGCGAGCCAATGCATGATGATGACACTCCGTTGGGTAGGGTGATAAAACGTTTAAATACCTGGTTAAGATGGCAAGAGAGCCAGCTAAAACCCGCAATTTCTTTATCCTGCCAGGCCGACAGCAACAGTTCTGGTGTCAACAGGTGTTCGGCCTGTTGAGCCAGTGGATAATAGCTGAGGTGCCATGGCTCTGCGGCAACACCGCCCTGGTCGCTGACGAAAGGTCGATAGAAGCCGTATCTATTCATATTAGCGCTTAACCAACAGCTTAGCGGATAAAAATAACCATTTTCTTCATATTCCCAGGGTTCCAGCTGTAGCTTTTCCCCTTCAGGTAACAGGTCGGGATCGTAAATATCCAGATCGGTTCCCCAATGATGGCGGCTGGCTCCCGGCATTGCTGACCAGCGTAAAATTGCACAGCAACGTTGTTCATCATCCAGCGTTGAGATATCCATCGGTTGACTCATCGCGTCCATTACCGGACGCAGACCGATAAATTTCTCATTCCAAATCATTTGTTGGCGGGTAAAATCCCGAAAGGTGCTGGCGGGTTGAAGGTTAAACCCCACCTCTTTTGCTGCGGCCTGCATGGCAAGGAAAGCGTTAACCGCTTCCGGCTGCAGGCGATGGTTTCCCGTCAGGGTGACCAGATGCTCTTCACTCTGGCCGGTCAACATGGCTGGCGTTATCATACTAATAACTGCTCCATGATTTTTTGGTACATACGGCTAAGCAACTGCAAATCAGACGCTTTAACGCATTCGTTCACTTTATGAATGGTCGCATTGACCGGTCCAAGTTCTACTACCTGAGTTCCCAATTGAGCAATAAAACGACCATCGGACGTGCCGCCGTTAGTCAGTAACTGGGGGGTAGTTGCCGCGTAATACTCCACCGCATGGGACACTGCATCAACCAGTTTACCGCGCGGGGTCAGGAAGGGTTTTCCGGACAGGTTCCATTCAATAGTATAGCGTAGCTGGTGGCGTTCCAGCATGGCTTGCACCTGATGCATAATTTGTTCGTGGGTCAGCTCGGTACTGTAACGGAAGTTGAACTGCACAAACATCTCTCCGGGAATCACGTTATTACTACCGGTTCCGGCGCGGATATTGGCGATTTGCATGCTGGTAGCCGGGAAGAATTCATTGCCTCTGTCCCATTCGGTATTCACCAGTTCATTGATAAATGGCGTAGCGCGGTGAACCGGGTTATCCGCCAGATGAGGATAAGCCACGTGTCCTTGCGTACCATGAATAGTTAAGTTAGCGGTAATTGAGCCCCGGCGTCCGTTTTTAACTACGTCGCCTACGCGTTCGGTGCTGGAGGGTTCTCCCACCAGGCAGTAATCAACCCGCTCACGGCGAGCCGCTAATGCTTCAACCACTTTAACCGTGCCGTTAACCGCACTGGCTTCTTCATCGGAAGTGATGAGAAAGGCCAGACGTCCGCTATGGTTAGGATTAGCGGCAACAAAACGTTCGGCAGCGACCACCATGGCCGCCAGAGAGCCTTTCATATCGGCTGCACCACGGCCATACAGAAAGCCGTCCTGAATGGTGGGTTCAAACGGTGGCTGATGCCAGTGGCTTTCATCACCGGCTGGAACCACATCGGTATGACCAGCAAACGCTAAAGTAGGCGCTCCACCATGACCGCCGCGCCATGCCCAGAAATTAAGGGTATCGCCAAAATTCATCTCTTCAACGGTAAAGCCAATGGCTTTTAACCGTTCAATCATCATCTGCTGGCAGCCTTCATCATGCGGGCTTAAAGAAGGGCGCTTAATTAACTGCTGTGCCAGAGTAATCACCGGACAGAACATTATTTATCTCCACCGGTAAATTGCTGATAGTTGTCCACCGAAAATCCTAACAGCATTTTGCCATCAGCGACCAGTACCGGGCGTTTAATGATAGATGGTTGTTCTAACATAAGTGTTTTAGCACCGGCCTCAGTAGCTGCTGCTGCCTTTTGATCGTCAGTCAGCTTGCGCCAGGTTGTTCCGCGAGTGTTGAGCAGCGGCTCCCAGCCTAAGCCATCAATAAGCTGTTGTAGCAATTGGTCATCTAAACCATCAGCGCGGTAATCGTGAAAACGGTAGTCTATCTGGTGTTCTTCCAGCCAGCGGCGGGCTTTTTTGATGGTATCGCAATTCTTAATGCCGTAGAGGCTGTATGTCGTTTTCAAAGAGGTTCCCTCATCAGTCAAAATTAGTACGCCTGCCGTAAACTTACCCGTTCAGCAAAAGGCTGACAAAGCAGGGAGGATAGCTAATAAATTTACCATTAAATCCGGGGGGATGGGGAAAGTATTTCGAATGTATTAATGTATAAAGGAAAAGGTGAAAAGTTAATGGAGAATCATCAATTAATAAAATACGCTCAGAAGGCTAACGGTTGGCAATAAAAAACCGGACTCCCCACCGAAAGCCCGGTTCTTTCACCGAATTGAATCTTAACTTAGCCGTTACTGGCTTTTTCTTTCCAGGTACATTACGGTTGCCGCCACGCGTGAACGAACGTTCAGCTTACGCAGCATATTACGGATATGTACTTTGACCGTCTCTTCGGAAATGTGTAAATGAGAGGCGATTTGTTTGTTAGACATACCGCGAGCCACTTCCTGCAACACATCTAACTCGCGTTCAGTTAATGATTCAAATGGATCGCTCTGGTCATCCCGGGTCTCGAGATATTCAAGAATAATGTCGCTAAACACATTCTCGCCGTTGGCTGCCTGCAGAATTTTCTTCAGTAGTAGCTCCGGCTCGCTGTCTTTCAGCAAATAGCCATCGGCTCCTGCATCAATTAGTGCATAAATATCGCTGCGGGAGTCAGAAACGGTAAGGACGATAATCCGGGCTGCAATGCCCTCATTACGCAGGGCTTTTAAGGTATCCAGACCCGACAGACCTTTCATATTCAGGTCCAGCAGAATCAGGTCAGGCAGCAACTGACAGGCATAAGTAACCGCTTCGTTGCCGTTGCTGGCTTCTGCCACAATGTTGAGTGAAGGCTCCAGTTCAAGCAACTGCCGGACTCCGCGTCGCATCAGGGGATGATCGTCTACGATCAAAATATTACACTGTTCTTGCACGGTCATTACTCCATTCTTTTTAAAATTATTAAATTAAAAGGTGCCGCAACGCTATTTCTAACCTTGTCATTCTTATTGTTGAGGGAAGATGAGACGGACTAATGTCCCACCTTCTTCATGCGGCCCAATGGTTAACGTTCCACCTAAACGTGAAGCACGTTCGCTCATAATGTTGAGTCCGTAATGTCCTTCGGGCTCATCTAAACTTTTTATTCCAGCTCCGTTATCGGTAATGGTAATCATATTATTACCATCACCCGTAGGCTCACAATGGATACTAATCAGGCTCGCATTGGCGTGTTTTATGGCATTCAAAACCGCCTCTCGGACAATTTGTAATGCGTGAACCTGCTGTTGCGCATTTAACGCCTGTGACGAAAGGGCACAGTGCATTTGAATAGGGACTTCCGTTTGTGCCTGTAACGGAGTGATTAACTGATTTAGGGCTTCGTGCAAGTCAGCTTCCTGAATTGTGAGTCGAAATGTGGCTAATAGTTCCCTGAGCTGACGATAAGCACTGGAAAGCGCCTGATCGAAATCAGTAATCACACTCATAGCTTTCTCATTATTACTGGGAATAACACGTTTAAGCAAGGTGAGTTGAATTCGCAGGAAAGAAAGCGATTGTGCCAGCGAGTCGTGAAGTTCCCGGGCGATAGTGGCCCGCTCCTCCATCAGGAGTACCTGTAAATAACGTTTTTGCGCCCGGTTAAAATAGATCCCCCGGCTAAGAATATTGCTTACGTTTTCAATTAATTGGGGATGGACGGCGGTGTCTGAACATTGCCAGCTCATCTTACCCAGAATCTGTTCATCTTGCTGCAGTGGCAGATGTTGCCAAATTCGGTTTTTATCTTCATCGCCTTCTTCAAGTACCCAGCGGCCTTCTCCGCTGTCCTGAATTTCCAGACGAATCGCCACCATATTTTCACTGGTGCGAACAATGTGCAGAACCTGTTCGAAACACTGACGATCAACCTGGCTAACGCTCAGGGCCTGAAGGCAATCGTATAAAACGCCCAGTGAGCGGTTAGCCTGAGTCAGCTTAATGGTTTTCTCTTCCACTTTTTGTGCCAGTGACTGGTACATTTTGGCTAAATCAGATGACATAGAGGTAAAGGCCGTTGCTAATACCCCTAACTCATTATGCTTTTCTACATCTAACGGTTGATGGTCAAACCGCCCGGTTTGAATATAGTGGCTGGCCGCCACCATGCGGTTAAGCGGGTCGACAATTTCCCGGCGACTGAAGTGGATAACATAAAACACCAACCCAATGGTGCTCAGCACGCTGATGATACTGATAAAAACTGCGGCTTTGAGTTTCAGTTCGGAAAATAGCTGAATGGCAAGTACAAACTCATTAATTTCATTAACGTAATCAGCCAACTGACTGATGTAAACATCCCCATTATTATGCGTCAGCTCTTGTTCCAGCTCCTGCCAGCGATCCAGTAAAGTTTGGTACTTTTGTTGTATATCCGCCGGAAAGTAAAATTCGTTAATCTCTTTTAAGGCTGGTGCATTAATTGACAGCGCATACTGTCGGATATGCGAGTTCAGGTAAGGGGAGTTGGTGGTCAAATCATAGGCCAGACGGTAACTTTGCATACGCAAAGAACCAGAAATATTGATGGCTTCGGCATCTGTACGGCTGGCCGCCAATGAAATCAAAGCAAGCCCGGCAGACAAGATTGAGAGGATCACAATTGCGATCAGCATACGGGCGATACTATTGGTTACCGAGCGTTTAACAGAAGCCATAAATCCCCAAAGCGTTAATTGATTTGTACTTTGTCATGTCCATGTACCAGAGCAAATTACCTGCCCACTTCTGCTCACTGATGGTAAGGGCAACCTGCTTTTTGTTTAGTCTACTGATTATTTTGCTGGGTTTTAACCCAAAAATAACCAAATAAAATGCTGTAGGGGTCAAATATTGGGTTAAAAATGCAGCGAACGATTGATCTAGCGCAAGCTACCTACCTATTTACCCCTTAAGAGTAATTATATCTCTACTTCGCAAGGATTAACTTACTCTGGCCAGAGTCTCTAAATATGTCGTTTTAAGTAACAGAGATGATGTAAGTAATTAATGATGTCCTCCTGAGCGAGTGGAGTAATTAAAGCATGTCAATTTTATCCCGGCGAAATCTGTTACGTGGTCAATGGCGAGGCCACGATGCTATCAGGCCGCCGTGGTCGGTAGATGAAGCATTGTTTACCGATGGCTGTAGCCGTTGCCATGCTTGCGTTGAGGCCTGTGAAACGGGCGTTATTATGGTAAGTGGTAACCAAAGTTTTCCTGAGCTGGATTTTCAACGTGCAGAGTGCACGTTTTGCAAACGCTGTGTAGAGGTTTGTCCGGAACCGATATTTCATTCAACAGAAAGTCAGCCCTGGCAGCGTTATGCAGTGATTAATCAAACGTGTCTCACTTATCAGGGGGTGGCCTGTCGAAGCTGTCAGGACGCCTGTGAGCCCTATGCAATTAAATTCAAACTGCGGTTGGGGGGCATTGCTCAACCGGAGCTGGAAAGAGAGAGCTGTACAGGATGCGGGGGCTGTGTCCGAAGCTGTCCGGTTCAGGCAATAACAACCCGTGAGAGTGATCAAGATAATGACGGAAAACAATGACTGGCACGTTTGTAGTTTGATTGTTCAGGTACGTCCGGAAGACATACCTAAAGTAAGCGAAGCGCTGTATGCACTACCAGGAACAGAGATTCCCGGAGTGAATGAAGACGAAGGAAAGTTAATTGTTGTTATGCAGGCGGACAATTCAGATGTTCTGTTTGCCCAAATTGAGTCAGCACGTGATATAGCCGGTGTGTTGGCGGTGTCGCTGGTTTATCACCAGCAAGATGAGCAAGGTGAGGATACGCCATGAAACTCAGTCGTCGAGACTTCATGAAAGCAAATGCAGTGGCTGCAGCCGCAGTTGCCGCAGGAATGACTATTCCGACAGTAGCGGTTGCTGCTGATGGGGATCAATCAATTAAGTGGGATAAAGCTCCGTGCCGCTTCTGTGGTACCGGCTGTAGCGTACTGGTTGGGACGCAAAACGGTCGCGTTGTAGCTTCTCAGGGTGACCCGGATGCACCAGTTAACCGTGGGTTAAACTGTATCAAGGGTTACTTCTTACCTAAGATTATGTACGGAAAAGACCGTTTAACTCAGCCACTGCTGCGGATGAAAAACGGCGAATACGACAAGAACGGTGAATTTACTCCGGTTAGCTGGGATAAAGCCTTCACTGTGATGAGTGAGAAATATAAAAAAGCCTTTAAAGAACAAGGGCCAAACGGCGGCGGTATGTTTGCCTCCGGTCAGTTCACTATTTGGGAAGGTTACGCTGCCGCTAAATTATTTAAAGCGGGTTTCCGTTCTAACAACATTGACCCGAATGCCCGTCACTGTATGGCGAGCGCCGTAGTTGGCTTTATGCGTACTTTCGGTATGGATGAGCCAATGGGCTGTTACGATGACATCGAGCATGCTGATGCCTTTGTACTTTGGGGCTCCAACATGGCAGAAATGCACCCGATCCTGTGGTCGCGCATTACTGACCGTCGTCTGTCGAATCCAAACGTTAAAGTTGCGGTCATGTCGACCTATGAACACCGCAGCTTCGAATTAGCCGATAACCCGATTATCTTTAAACCGCAAACTGACCTGGTTATTCTGAACTATATCGCTAACTACATTATTCAGAATAATGCTGTTAATCAGGACTTCCTGGACAAACACGTTAATATTCGCCGCGGTGATACCGATATCGGCTATGGTTTACGTCCAAACCATCCATTGGAAAAAGCGGCTAAGAACCCAAACAGCGACAAATCCAGCCCAATGACTTTCGACGAATATAAAGCGTTCGTTGCAGAGTACACTTTGGAAAAAACCGCTGAAATGACCGGCGTGCCAAAAGATTCGCTAGTTGAACTGGCGAAACTGTATGCCGATCCAAATGTGAAAGTAGTTTCTTACTGGACTATGGGTTTCAACCAGCATACTCGTGGTGTGTGGGCCAACAACCTGTGTTACAACATTCACCTGTTAACCGGTAAGATTTCTCTGCCGGGCTGTGGTCCTTTCTCTCTGACCGGTCAGCCTTCTGCTTGTGGTACTGCGCGTGAAGTAGGTACTTTCGCACACCGTCTGCCTGCGGACATGGTGGTCACCAACGAAGAACACCGTAAGATTTCAGAACAGAAGTGGAAATTGCCGGAAGGCACTATTCTGGGTTCTATCGGCCTGCACGCCGTTGCTCAGGACCGTGCGCTGAAAGACGGTAAGTTAAATGCTTACTGGACGCTGTGTACTAACAATATGCAGGCGGGTCCAAACATTAATGAAGACCGTATGCCGGGCTGGCGCGATCCGCGTAACTTCGTGGTGGTATCCGACCCTTATCCAACCATCAGTGCGCTGTCTGCGGACCTGATTCTACCTACCGCAATGTGGGTGGAAAAAGAGGGTGCTTATGGTAACGCTGAGCGTCGTGGTCAATTCTGGCGTCAACAAGTTAAAGCACCGGGTGAGGCAAAATCTGACCTGTGGCAAATTGTTGAATTCTCGAAGTACTTTAAAACCGATGAAGTTTGGCCAGCCGAGCTGTTAGATAAAAACCCGGAATATCGTGGTAAGACCCTGTACGAAATTCTGTTTGCTAACGGTCAGGTTAATAAGTTCAAACTGGATGAGCTGGCGGAAGGCCAGTTAAACGATGAATCCCATGATTATGGTTTCTATCTGCAAAAAGGGCTGTTTGAAGAGTACGCCAGCTTTGGTCGTGGCCACGCTCACGATCTGGCTCCGTTCGATGATTACCACAAAGCTCGCGGCCTGCGCTGGCCGGTAGTTGACGGTAAAGAGACCCTGTGGCGTTACCGTGAAGGCTATGACCCGTATGTTAAGGCCGGTGAAGGCGTTAGATTCTACGGTAAGCCGGATGGTAAAGCGGTTATTTTTGCTCTGCCTTATGAACCACCTGCAGAAAGTCCGGATGCGGAATATGACCTGTGGCTGTCAACCGGCCGCGTGCTGGAACACTGGCACACAGGTTCAATGACGCGTCGTGTACCGGAACTGCACCGCTCTTTCCCTGAGTCAGTACTGTTTATTCACCCGCAGGATGCCCAGAAACGTGGCATGCGTCGCGGTGATAAAGTGAAGATTCAGTCACGTCGCGGTGAAGTTATCACGATTGTGGAAACTCGTGGTCGTAACCGGGTACCGCAAGGGCTGGTCTATATGGCGTTCTTTGACGCAGCACAGTTAGTTAACGCACTGACACTGGATGCAACCGATCCGCTGTCAAAAGAGACTGACTACAAAAAATGTGCGGTTAAAGTCGTTAAAATATAAGGAAAGCAGGGCGCACGATTATGGCTAATGAAAGGGATAAAGGACCCGCACGTCGCCGCTTTTTACGCGACGTAGCACGCAGCGCAGGCGGCCTGGCCGGTCTGACGTTGTTGCTGGGTATTCCGCAGAAACAGTCTCAGGCACGTGAGGGGGTCGCGCTGCGTCCACCTGGCGCGCTGTCTGAGGAGGCGTTTAACCGCGCTTGCATCCGCTGTGGGCAATGCGTACAGGATTGTCCGTACGATACGTTAAAGCTGGCAACGTTGTTGTCACCGGTATCGTCGGGCACACCGTACTTTGTGGCTCGCCAGATCCCCTGTGAGATGTGTGAAGATATTCCTTGCGTTAAAGCCTGTCCGAGTGGCGCCCTCGATTCTTCTCTGACAGAGATTGATAATTCCCGTATGGGGCTGGCGGTATTGCTTGACCACGAGAACTGCCTGAACTGGCAGGGCTTGCGCTGCGACGTTTGCCATCGCGTATGTCCGTTAATTAATAAAGCCATTACGTTGGAACTACATCGTAATGAGCGAACGAATAAACACGCGATGTTTTTACCCACCGTGCACAGTGAATACTGTACCGGTTGCGGTAAATGCGAAGAGGCTTGCGTACTGGAAGAAGCGGCAATCAAGGTACTTCCGCTATCACTGGCACAGGGCAAACTGGGTAAACACTATCGACTGGGATGGGTAGAGAAGGATAAGGCAGGGCATTCATTAATCCCTGAGGCTCTGACTCTGCCAACCCGTAAACCGGAAGGAGGACAATAATGGCAAATGCAGCTAAGAACGCAGGCCATGAGGCCCAGGCGAAGTTTGGCTGGTGGTATAGCCACCGCTTTCTGGTTTTTCGTCGTATCAGTCAACTGCTTATTCTGTCGATGTATCTGACCGGGCCACTTCTCGGCGTCTGGATCCTGCGGGGTAACTATAGCGGCAGTATGCTGCTGGACACTATCCCGCTTAGCGATCCGTTAATGATGCTGCAAACGTTGGCCAGCGGTCATCTTCCTCAGGTGCCAGAGCAATCTGGTTGGGCAGCATGGTCTGAATGGTATGCCCTGATTGGTGGTGTGATTATCGCACTGGCTTATGCACTGTTTGCCAGTCGGCTGTTTTGCGGTTGGGTTTGTCCACTCGGTTTGGTAACCGATTTTGCTGCCTGGTTGCGGCGTAAGCTGGGGCTGCGCAGCAGCGCGACGATTCCGGCAACGCTGCGCTATGGCATTCTGGTTGCCATTATCATCGGCAGTGCCATTACCGGTACGCTGGTGTGGGAATGGGTAAACCCGGTATCCGCATTTGGTCGTGGGTTAATCAGTGGATTCGGTCACTCAGCATCGTCTGGCATTATTACCGGTTTAGTCTTCGGTTTTGGTGCCAGTATTTGGCTGATCGTGGTGGTGTTCCTGTTTGACCTGTTGGTAGTGGAACATGGCTGGTGTGGTCATTTATGCCCTGTTGGTGCTCTTTATAGTGCAATTGGCTGTAAAGGTGTGCTGCGCATCAGTGCGGAAAATCGCAAAGATTGTACCCGTTGTATGGATTGTATTCATATCTGTCCGGAACCGCAGGTGCTACGTGGACCACTGTTTGGTAAACAGGACAGCCCGTTAGTGCTAAGTAAAGAATGTATCTCCTGCGGTCGCTGTATTGATGTCTGTTCAGAGAAAGTATTTCAAATAAAAACACGATTCCATCGTTCGGGAGTAGAGGAATGAAGAGTAACGTCTTGAGAAAGCAGCTTACCTTATGGACTATGCTGGTGGCATTAGTTTCCGGTAGTGTGGTGTTTGCTGCAGATAGCGTTGATTTGAGTCAGTCACCGGAAGTGTCTGGTACCCCTGAAGGCTCAGTTATTATGCCTAAAGAACAGTCTCGTATGGCGCTCGATTATGTTAACCAACCACCGATGATTCCACACAGCGTGGATGGCTATCAGGTGACAACGAAAGTGAATACCTGTCTGAAGTGTCATGGGGTACAAAGCTATCGTACTACCGGCGCACCGCGTATCAGTCCGACTCACTTTGTTGATAGTGCAGGCCATGTCAGTAGTAATGTGGCACCACGCCGCTACTTCTGCCAGTCCTGTCATGTGCCTCAGGCTGACGCTGCGCCAATTATTGGTAATACGTTCACACCGGCACCGGGATATGGTAAGTAATCGGGGGATTCATGAGTAAAGATAAAAAACCAGGTGTAATTCGCCGGGCATGGACTTGGTTCCGAACCCCCAGCCATCTGGCGATTGGTACCTTGCTGGCAATGGGCTTTGTAGCGGGCGTGGTCTTCTGGGGCGGTTTCAATACTGGTATGGAAGTCATGAACAGCGAGAAGTTCTGTATCAGTTGCCATGAAATGCGCGATAACGTCTATCAGGAATATATGGATACGGTGCACTACAGCAACCGAACTGGCGTACGCGCCGTTTGTTCTGATTGTCACGTACCGAAAGAGTTTGTTCCTAAGATGATCCGTAAGATCAAGGCATCCAAAGAGTTATATGGTAAAGCGATGGGCATTATCGATACGCCACAGAAGTTTGATGAGCATCGTTTGCAAATGGCGAAGAATGAGTGGGCACGTATGGATGGTAATAACTCTCAAGAGTGCCGTAACTGCCATAGCTTTGATTATATGGACTTTACCGAGCAGAAAACCGTAGCCGGGAAGATGCACTCGATGGCAATTAAAGAGGGTAAAACCTGCATTGATTGTCATAAGGGGATTGCGCATAAGCTTCCGGATATGACGGGGATCCCGAATGGGTTCTGATGCTGAGATTATGGCTGACGAGATTGTTTTAATCGGCTGCTGAGGGTATTCCGGCCGTAAAAGTCATTGTGCTTATTTGGGCATAGTGCCCGGCCGGAAGACCATCAGTACTCGGTGCTGGTGTGCGTCGGGCCTACCTTTCCTATGGGCAGTTATGAAACACCTTGCGGTGTTTCACCCTGACGGGCCAGCGCAAGCGCTGTTCAAACAGGCTTTGCCTGTTTGTCGTCAGCCAACGAAGCGCCCCTAACCCGGCCAGGCCCAACGTGCTCCGTAGCTAAGTACAGATGGTTTACCGACCGCACTCGATGCTAATTTAAGCACATTCTTTTTACGGTCGGAATGTTCACTAATGTTGATTTATTAGGCGCTTCTATTTCTTCTGCTGCTTAAACATCAACAACCACTTATCCAGCTCATTAGCGAACTGTTGACGATCGCGTTGGTTCAGGGTGCTGGGGCCGCCGGTTTGGATGCCGCTGGAGCGCATGGTGTCCATAAAGTCACGCATGGTGAGTTTTTCGCGGATAGTGGCGGGGGAGTAACGTTCGCCTCTGGGATTGATGGCTGCGCCACCTTTTTCCAGAACTTCGGCAGCCAGTGGAATATCTGCGGTGATGACCAAATCACCGGGTTCAGTGCGTTTAACGATTTCGTTGTCAGCTACATCAAAACCTGCCGCAACCTGCATGCTGCGGATATAAGGAGACGGTGGCGTTTTGATATATTGATTAGCGACCAGCGTTACCATGACCTGCGCACGATCTGCCGCGCGAAACAGCACTTCTTTTATCACATTGGGGCAGGCATCGGCATCGACCCAGATTTGCATAGTTGATCCTTATCGCTCTGATGTCTCATCATCAGGAAAATTGAGTGAAGATTCCGCACTTAATTTAAGCAATGAACCGGGGAATCTTCACTTATCTGTTGCACTTAACGCTAAACTTACCATAATCGTGCACTATAACAGGGTTAAACGGTGAAGATGATGGAAATCCGTATCTATAAACAAGATGACTTTGAAGATGTGATAACGCTGTGGGAACGCTGCGATTTACTGCGCCCGTGGAACGATCCTGAAACCGATATTGAACGTAAACAGAATAATGACCCGGAACTGTTTTTAGTTGCTGAGGTCGGAGGTGAGGTAGTTGGCACGATAATGGGCGGATATGATGGCCATCGTGGCTCTGCCTATTATCTTGGTGTACACCCAGATTACCGTGGCCGGGGCATAGCCAATGCGCTTATCAGCCGTCTGGAAAAGAAGCTGATAGCCCGCGGATGTCCAAAACTGCAACTTTTAGTGCGTGATGATAACGATGCCGTTATTGGTATGTATGAGAAACTGGGTTATGAAATCCAGGATACGGTGTGCATTGGTAAACGCATGATTGAGGATCAGGAGTATTAAGGCGTTGCGTTATACCCTGATTTTATTCACTTAATAGGATAGTAGATGAATATACGTATTGTTTTACTGTTGGTTCCATTTTTCATTACAGGATGTTCGACAGTCAGTAATTTTTCCTGGTCTAAGTTATCGCCAACTAACTGGTTTGGCAGCTCTCTGGAATTAAATAATGCAGGGCTGGGGGAAATCTCCTCCGTGACGCCAATGGAAGAAAAAGCACTGAATCAAACGTTGAACGGTGATTACCGTTTGCGTAAAGGTATGGGAATGAGTAACGGTCAGATGACCAGCTACTATGAAGCGCTGAACGACGATAAAGTGATGTTGGTCTTCCACGGTAATTCATCAAACCGGGTTGAGCGTATTGACGTCATGGATAAATCGATTGAGACGCCAAAAGGCTCTCATGTGGGTACGCCATTCAGCGATCTTTACCAAAAAGCATTTGATGTTTGCCGGGTCGGCTCCGGAGACGATAACGGTAAAGTACTTTGTCGTTCACCCGAAAGTTCGCGCATTACTTATGTATTTAGCGGCGAATGGATGGGGCCATCAGAGATTATGCCTTCCGACGATAAGCTAAAAGTCTGGACTATCAGTAAAATGATATGGCAATCAAAGTAATAGGCTAAATCTTTATTCAGACTTGAGTTAGCGCATGATAGCGTCGTCTGATTTAGTTATTATAGACTCATGTTTAGTTAAAGCGGTGCCGGCAAACAGCACCGCTTTTCATTGATATGAGGATTGAGTCATGGCTCAGGTTCAGAGCGGTATTTTGCCGGAACACTGTCGTTTTGGTATTTTTATTGAAGCAAAGGTTGGCGAGGATTTAGATCAGATCCGTAGCGGCTGCAAAACGTTTGTGAAGACGTTGACCGAACTACAACAAAAATTTCCTGAAGCTGCATTAGGTGCAGTGATCTCTTTCGGTTCAGATTTGTGGAAGACGCTATCCAATGGCCAGGGTGCCAGTGAACTTAAGCCATTTACTCCGTTGGGTAATGGATTAGCTCCAGCCACTCAACGCGATATGTTAGTTCATATCCTGTCTCAACGTCATGATGTTAACTTCACTCTGGCTCAGGCCGCATTAAAAGCCTTTGGCTCAGCTATTACTGTGGAAGAAGAAACTCATGGTTTTCGTTGGACAGAAGAACGTGATTTAAGTGGTTTTGTTGACGGCACAGAAAACCCGGTAGGGGATGCGCGTCCTGGCGTTGGTATCATTCCTGAAGGGGAAGATGCTGGCGGTAGTTATGTGTTGGTACAGCGTTATGTACATAATCTTGATGTCTGGAACAATATGCCGGTGAAAGCTCAAGAGAACGCCATGGGTCGGACAAAAGTAGATAACGAAGAGTTACCATCGGACAAGCGTCAGCCAACCTCTCATCTGGGCCGAGTTGACCTGAAAGAAGATGGCAAAGGTCTGAAAATTATTCGTCAAAGCCTGCCGTATGGTACTGCCAGCGGTGAACATGGTCTGTTCTTTATCGCTTATTGCGCCCATCTGCACAATATTGAACAGCAACTGCTGAGTATGTTTGGCGAGCGCGATGGTAAAACCGATCAATTGCTAAGATTCAGCAAACCGGTAACCGGGAGCTATTTCTTTGCCCCATCGTTAGACAAGTTACTCTCTTTATAATTTGAATCGGGATAATGCGGAAGTCATCTGCGTTATCCCGATTGTTTTTTCTGATAATTTCCCTTCTGTTGTTTCCCCCATATCGGCGTCCATATTGCATATTCTTTTTTGCTCTTAATCAGTGCGAAACGGTATATGAAATTGTTATAAAAAAGTGAATTCAGCCCATACACTATGACTTATCAAAGCATCATTTTTGGCGATAAGTGAGAGTGTAAAATGAAAAAGTTAGGGCTAAAAAGCTGGATTATCGCAACGATGATTGCGACGTCTTCTGTCTCTGCGGCTGAGTTACTGAATAGCTCATATGATATTTCTCGTGAGCTGTTTGCTGAAATTAATCCGGCATTTGAAAAAGCCTGGAAGCAAAAAACGGGTGAAGACTTAACGATCAAACAGTCTCATGCTGGTTCATCAAAGCAAGCGTTGGCAATCCTACAGGGTTTGAAAGCGGATGTGGTTACTTACAATCAGGTGACGGATGTGCAGATTCTGCATGATAAAGGCAACCTGATTCCCGCTAACTGGCAAAGCCGCCTGGCGAATAACAGCTCTCCTTATTACTCCACCATGGCGTTTTTGGTACGTAAAGGAAACCCGAAAAAGATTCACAACTGGAACGATCTGGTTCGTGATGACGTGAAGCTGGTTTTCCCTAACCCTAAAACTTCCGGTAACGGTCGTTATACCTATCTGGCAGCCTGGGGAGCCACTAACCTGGCCGATGGCGGCAATGAACAAAAAACTCGCGAATGGATGACCCGCTTTCTGAAAAACGTAGCGGTATTTGACGTGGGTGGACGTGGCGCGACGACCTCATTTGTTGAGCG
This sequence comes from Limnobaculum zhutongyuii, assembly GCF_004295645.1. Taxonomy (NCBI): domain Bacteria; kingdom Pseudomonadati; phylum Pseudomonadota; class Gammaproteobacteria; order Enterobacterales; family Budviciaceae; genus Limnobaculum; species Limnobaculum zhutongyuii. The sequence goes on along the minus strand of NZ_CP034752.1, from coordinate 3,823,116 downwards.
TGGGCTGGGTGATGTGCTGATCAGTTTTGAATCTGAAGTGAAGAATATTCAAAAGCAGTATGGTGCCGATAACTACGATGTTGTGGTTCCTGAGGTTGATATTCTGGCGGAGTTCCCGGTGGCATGGGTCGATCGTAACGTTGAACGTAATGGCACAGAGAAACAGGCTAAAGCCTATCTGGATTTCCTGTATACCCCGGAAGCTCAACAAATCTTCACTCGCTATAACTACCGCGTGTATGACAAAGCCGCGATGGACGCAGTGAAGGATCAATTCCCACAGGTAAAACTGTTTAAAGTGGAAGATCAGTTTGGTAACTGGGAGCAGGTAATGAAAGTACATTTCAATACCGATGGCGTTCTGGATCAACTGCTGGCTGCGGGGCATAAAAGCTAATGTTGTTATCTATATCTGCCAAGCGTGTATTACCGGGCTTCTCTCTGAGTTTAGGGAGCAGTCTGCTATTTACCTGCTTAATTCTGCTGTTGCCCATGAGCGCATTAGTCATGCAGCTCGCCAATATGAGCTGGCATGAATACTGGCAGGTAGTTACCCATCCTCAAGTGGTAGCGGCTTATAAAGTGACGCTGGCGGCAGCAGCTGTAGCCAGCATCTTTAATGCAGCCTTCGGTATGTTGATGGCATGGATTTTAACCCGCTACCGTTTTCCTGGCCGTACCCTGCTGGATGGCCTGATGGATTTACCCTTTGCACTGCCAACGGCGGTTGCGGGTTTAACACTGGCCAGCCTGTTTTCAACCACAGGCTGGTACGGTACCTGGCTGGCGGAGCTGGGAATTAAAGTTTCATTTACCTGGTTAGGCATCGCTGTTGCCATGGCATTTACCAGCATTCCTTTTGTGGTGAGAACCGTTCAGCCCGTATTAGAAGAGCTGGGGCCTGAGTATGAAGAAGCCGCCGAAACTCTGGGTGCCAGCCGTTGGCAAAGTTTTCGTCGGGTTGTGTTACCGGAAGTTGCTCCGGCGCTAATGACCGGCACGGTACTGTCGTTTACCCGCAGTTTGGGGGAGTTTGGCGCAGTAATTTTTATTGCCGGAAATATCGCCTGGAAGACGGAAGTAACCTCGTTGATGATCTTTATTCGTCTGCAAGAGTTTAACTATGCGGCAGCCAGCGCGATTGCCTCAGTGATTCTGGCTGCCTCACTGGTATTGCTATTTATTGCTAACGTTTTGCAGAGCCGCTATGGCAAACGAGTTGGAGGTCACTAATGACAGATTTTACGTTCCAGCAGACATTCAGCTCTCGTGATATCAACTGGGGTAAGTGGGCACTTATTATCGCTGGGGTGGTGATTTCAGTGCTGCTGCTGGTGATACCGATGGTGGCCATTTTTGTTACTGCATTTTCTGCCGGAATCGACGCGCTGTGGAACAACCTGAGCGATCCGGACATGCTGCACGCCGTTTGGCTAACGGTACTTATTGCGTTGATTACCGTACCGGTGAATCTGGTTTTTGGCACGTTGTTGGCGTGGCTGGTTACGCGTTTTGAGTTTCGTGGCCGTCAGCTGTTGTTGACGTTGATTGATATTCCTTTCGCCGTATCGCCGGTGGTGGCCGGGCTGCTGTATTTACTGTTTTACGGCTCAAACGGTGTGGTTGGTGGCTGGCTGGAATCACACAATATTCAACTGATGTTTTCATGGCAGGGCATGGTGCTGGTCACCATTTTCGTTACCTGTCCATTTGTGGTGCGTGAACTGGTCCCTGTGATGATGAGTCAGGGCAGTCAGGAAGATGAGGCGGCAGTGCTGCTGGGTGCTTCCGGCTGGCAAATGTTCCGTCGGGTTACGTTACCGAATATTCGCTGGGCGCTGCTGTATGGCGTAGTCCTGACCAATGCCCGGGCGATTGGTGAATTTGGTGCCGTTTCGGTGGTGTCCGGCTCTATTCGCGGTGAAACCTATACCTTACCGTTACAGGTTGAGCTACTTCATCAGGACTACAACACCGCTGCAGCGTTTACTGCCGCAGGTCTGTTAACCCTGATGGCGATAGTGACCTTGTTCTTAAAAAGTACTCTGCAATGGCGTATTGCCCGTCAGAAAAAGCAAGATACTCAGGAGATAAATCATGAGCATTGAGATTAAAGGTATTAATAAATACTTTGATCAAACCAGAGTCTTGCAGGACATCTCTCTGGATATCCATTCCGGTGAAATGTTGGCGCTACTGGGGCCATCCGGCTCGGGTAAAACTACACTGTTGAGAATTATTGCCGGGCTGGAGTATCAAAACTCAGGTCTGTTGAGTTTTAACGGCAAAGATGTCAGTCGCCTTCATGCCCGGGATCGTCAGGTTGGTTTTGTCTTCCAGCACTATGCGTTATTCCGCCATATGACTGTGTTTGATAATGTTGCTTTTGGCCTGACGGTACTGCCTCGTCGTGAGCGTCCAACCGCAGCGGCAATTAAGCAAAAAGTCGATGGCCTGTTAGAAATGGTACAACTGAGCCATCTGGCAAATCGTTTTCCTTCTCAGTTATCGGGTGGTCAGCGCCAACGGGTAGCATTAGCGCGTGCGTTGGCTGTCGACCCACAAATTCTGTTGCTGGATGAACCCTTCGGTGCTCTGGATGCTCAGGTGCGTAAAGAACTGCGTACCTGGCTGCGCCAATTGCATGAAGAGTTAAAATTTACCAGTGTCTTTGTGACTCACGATCAGGAAGAAGCGATGGAAATTGCCGATCGCGTAGTCGTGATGAGTCAGGGGCATGTTGAACAGGTTGGTACACCGGAAGAGGTGATGCGCGAACCGGAAAGTCGTTTTGTGCTGGAGTTTCTTGGTGAAGTTAACCAGATTAAGGCGGAAATTAAAGGTAATCGCTTGCTGGTGGGTCAGCATCACTGGCCGCTGGAAGTATCACCAATACATCAGGGGGCGGTGGAGCTCTATTTGCGTCCGTGGGAAGTCGAACTCAGTGCTCAGCCCACCTCTCGTTGTGTATTACCGGTGCAGGTGACGGACAGCATACCAAAAGGTCATTACTGGCAGCTCACATTACAACCATCAGGCTGGCAACAAACGCCACTTAGCGTTACCTTTAGTCATGAGCATGGCGTGCCACCACAAAAAGGTGAGCGCTACTATATTGGTGGAGAACGGGCGCGTCTGTACGCAGGAGATGAATTGCTATTGCAAAGTTATCCCTACGCAAAAAGCGCCTGAGGCCTCTATGTGAATACCTATTTGCATCCGGAAAAGCACGTGTCAACTTTAGAAGACTATATTGGAAATACGCCGTTGGTAAGATTACAGCGGCTGACGGAAGGGCTGGAAAGCGAAGTTTGGGTTAAGTTGGAAGGCAATAACCCGGCAGGATCGGTAAAAGATCGTGCAGCGTTATCAATGATTCAACGCGCTGAACAACGGGGGGAAATTCACCCTGGCGATCGGTTGATTGAAGCGACCAGTGGTAATACCGGTATTGCTCTGGCAATGATTGCCACGCTAAAAGGATATTCTCTGCGTTTGATTATGCCGGATAATATGAGCCGTGAGCGTCAGGCTTCTATGCGTGCCTATGGCGCGGAGTTAATTCTGGTCAGCCGTGAACAGGGTATGGAAGGTGCCAGAGATCTGGCGCAGCAGATGGCCGCTGACGGGCAGGGGAAGATCCTCGATCAGTTTAATAATGATGATAATCCTTATGCACACTTCACCACTACCGGCCCGGAAATCTGGCAGCAAACTTCTGGTCAGGTTAGCCATTTTGTCTCCAGTATGGGAACCACCGGAACCATTACCGGTGTTAGCCGCTATCTGAAATCGCAAAATCCCGCAGTCCAAACAATTGGTTTACAGCCTGCCGAGGGCAGCAGCATTCCGGGGATTCGCCGTTGGTCTCCCGGGTATCTACCGGGAATTTTTCGTCCTGAACTGGTGGATACCATTATGGATATCAGCCAGATTGAGGCGGAATTAACGATGAAACAACTGGCTACCCGTGAGGGTATTTTTTGTGGGGTAAGTTCCGGCGGTGCTGTTGCCGGGGCATTACGTATCGCCGCTCAGCATAAAGATGCAGTGATTGTGACGGTTATTTGCGATCGTGGGGATCGTTATTTATCGACTGGGGTATTTGATGATTAGTGTTGGGTGCTGGATGGGGCTCAGGCTGCTAGGAATCTAATAAATCAGCACCTGCGGATATTCCGACCGTAAAGATAATGTGCTTATATTTACAGTGTGAGCGGTCGGTAAACCGTCTGTACTTAGCTACGGAGTGTGTCGGGCCTGGCCGGGTTAGGGGCGCTTCGTTGGCTTACGCCAAGTCGACCCCAACACCCGTCCCTCCCGACAATTGGTTATGTCAGGTACAAAAATTGAACGATTAGATTTTATTATTAATCTGATGCCCACAGTGTTGTGGACATTTTGCTTTTACAGGAAATATTACTCTCGTTCCAGGGCGTTGATAGGGTCCATTCTTGCCGCCCGGCGGGCCGGGAAGAAGCCAAATACCATACCAATCATGGTTGAGCAGACAAATGCAGCAACGATAGAGGTTATGGAGTAGACCATGGAGAAGCTGCTAACCAACTGGTCGAAGATGACGCCAATGCCCAGTGCTAATCCTACGCCCAATGCTCCACCTAACAGGCAGACCAGAATCGCTTCAATCAGGAACTGTTGCATGATATCACTGGAGCGAGCGCCAACGGCCATGCGTACTCCAATCTCTCGGGTTCGTTCGGTTACCGAAACCAGCATAATATTCATTACGCCAATACCGCCAACCACCAAAGAGATAACGGCTATCATAGAGACCAACAGCGTCATGGTGGCGGTAGTATTTTCAATGGTTTGTCGAATGCTATCAGTGTTCAGAATAAAGAAATCTTGTGTGCCGTGGCGCTGAGTCAATAACTTGGTAACGCCTTGCTCAGCGACATCCATATCAATATTGTCTTTGATACGCACGGTGATACTTCTCAGATATGACTGGCCCAGCATACGCTTCATTACCGTAGTATAAGGTAGCCAGACGTTAAGGCTTTCACTGCTGCCAAAGCCACTTTGCTGTTCTTCCGCGACGCCAATGATTCTGGCTGGCAGACTACCCAGTAAGATCACCTGTCCAACCGGATTACTGTTTTTACCAAACAGCTTTTCTTTGGTGTTAGAGTCAATGACCACATCCTGAGCCAGAGAATCTACGCTGCTTTGGCTAAAGGCCATACCCAGTTCCATTTTGTAGCCGCGTACATCAAAGAATTGTTGACCGACACCATTGACGGTTCCGGTCACTGACTGATTATTGACACGAAACGTGGTGGAAGTGGTGACGCTGGGGGTTACGCTATGGACGTAACTTTGCTGGCTCAGGGCATCTGCATCAGTTCCGCGTAACGTATGTATGGTAGAGGCTTTACGGTCACCGAAGTCTTTACCGGGAAAGACTTCCAGCGTACTGGTACCCATCGAACTGATATCAGCCAGAATTTTTTGACGAGAACCTTCGCCCAATGCCACAACGGAAACGACTGAAGCGATACCAATAATAATTCCTAACATGGTCAGGAAGGTTCGCAAGCGCTGGGAAAACATAGCCAGTAGCGCCATTTTAAAGGCATCAACAAACCGATCCCGTAGTGCAAACCACCCGTTATTGGTTTTGGTTGCATGGGATGATGAAGAGGACTTTTGAATGATCTCTTCTGGTTCTTTGTACACTTTTCTATCGGCAATGATATGACCATCGCTGATTTCGATAATACGTTCTGCGTGTTCAGCAATTTGCATATCGTGGGTAACAATCACCACGGTATGGCCCTGACTGTGTAAGTCCTTAAGGATCTTCAGTACTTCCTGTCCGCTATGCTTATCTAACGCACCGGTTGGTTCATCCGCTAAAATTATCTGACCACCATTCATTAGCGCGCGAGCAATACTCACACGCTGCTGCTGGCCGCCGGAGAGCTGACTTGGGCGGTAGCTGGTACGTTCATCCAAACCCAGACGCGTTAACAGCGCTACGGCCCGCTCCTTGCGTTTTTGACGCTCGGTTCCGGCATAGATAGCAGGCACTTCAACGTTACCCGCAGCGGTCAGGTCTCCCAACAGATGATAACGCTGAAATATAAAGCCAAAGTGTTCACGGCGCAGTTCTGCCAAATCATCGGGGGCCAGTTCATTGGTTGCGCGTCCGGCAATGCGGTAGGTTCCGCCACTGGGCTTATCCAGACAGCCAAGGATATTCATCAGCGTTGACTTACCTGAACCGGAGGCACCGACAATCGCGACCATTTCACCAGAATGAATCGTCAGATTGATTCCTTTCAGAACGGTAACGGTTTGTTCTCCGGCAGGAAACTGGCGGGAAATGTTATCCAGTTGTAGTAACGGTTGACTCATCAGACTACATCCTCATCCGCATGCGTGCCGGTTGAGTTGATCCTGCAGCACCCGCTTCACTGACGATCACATTTTCACCTTCTTCCAGACCGGAGATAATTTGCACATCAACGTTGTTATTAATACCGGTTTTGACTTTCTTCTGGATGACTTTTCCTGATGCGTCAACAACCTGAACGCTGGCATTGCCCTGATTATCAGTATCGTTAAGCGCCGTGGTAGGGATAACAATGGTGTCTTTAGCCTGATCCAAAACAATGTAGACCTGAGCCGTCATAGAGATACGCAGTTTGCCATCCGGGTTTTCCACATCGAACAGACCATTGTAGTAAATAGCCGTAGTGGTCGAACTGGATGAGGTGCTGGTGGTGGTATCACTGCTATTGATAGAGTCGGGCGCTGGCTCTATGGCTCGTAACTTAGCGCTATAATGTTTGCCTGGCTCTCCCAGAATGGTGAAGTAAACCGGCATACCGGTTTTAACCTTAGGCACATCGGCTTCGGAAATTTGAGCTTCAATGGTCATGGTATCCAGTTGAGCAACTTTCAGGATGGTTGGGGCGCTTTGTACGGCGTTAACCGTTTGTCCTTCTTCAACCGGAATGGCTACTACGACACCATCAATAGGTGAGCTAATTTTGGTATAGCCAAGATTCAATTTGGCGGTATCCATGGCGATTTGCGCCTGAATAATTTGCGCATCCAGAGATTCGATTTCTGCTTTAGTCGCATCTAACTGGGCTTTGGCCGCGTCGTAATCTGCCTGAGCGCCAACACCTTTTGCCAGAATCTGGCTTTGGCGATTGAAGGCTAATTGATTGTTTTTCAGTGTGGCTAATTTAGCCTGACGTTGGGCCTGTACGCTTTTTAAGCCCGCTTCAGCATTGTGCAAATCATTGTTTTGCGGCAGGTCATCGATTTCTGCCAGCGCCTGTCCTTTAGTAACCTTGTCACCAAGTTCCACATGTAGTGCTTTAATCTGACCTGAAACCTGAGCACCTACGTTAACCTGTTTTAAGGCTTTAATGGAGCCATCTGCCAGAACGGTTTGCTCTATACTGGTCTTCGTTGCTGGCGTAGTAATATAGTTAGGTTTTACCACTTCAGGAAAAAAGAATAGTTTTATCAACCAACCGGCGATCAAAATGGCTGCAATAATCAGCACATATCGTAGTTTGGATGTAGGTAATTGCATAAGTTTCAGTTGCCTTAAAAGTACTAAATATTGAATAAAAACCTGAGGACGTCACTGTCCGCTATAGATTATGCACTAATGTACAACGAGTTAATGGTGCCAGGGGTAAGCTCATCATAAGGAAAGTGTAAGGTTTAAGTAAAAGTAGCTGCATATTACAACTGAAGACGTAAGAATGATAAAAAATATATCCACCATTCTCAGCATATGTGGTCTTTCAACAGTGCGGAACCTGATGGATATAAACATAATAATCAGGAGAAGGGCATGAAAATTCTTTTGGTCGATGACGATGTAGAACTTGGCAGTATGTTACGGGAATACCTTCAGGCTGAAGGCTTTTCGGCTACGGTTGCCTTGACCGGACAAGCGGGAATTGATGGTGCCATGTCAGGCGATTATGCCGCCATGATTCTGGATATTATGCTGCCGGACATGAGCGGTATCGATGTTCTGAATAAAGTACGTAAGAAAAGCCGTTTACCCATCATTATGCTGACGGCAAAAGGTGACAATATCGATCGGGTCATTGGATTAGAGATGGGTGCCGATGATTATGTACCCAAACCCTGTTATCCGCGGGAATTGGTCGCTCGTTTACGTGCCGTGTTACGCCGTTTTGAGGAGCATATTGAGCCTCAGGATGATGCGATTATTTGTCTGGGAGATTTATGTCTGGATGCATCTCAACGCACCAGCGAATGGAAAGGCGAAGCTTTTGAATTAACCGCGTCAGAATTTAATTTACTGATGCTGTTAATGAAAGAAAAAGATCGGGTAGTTTCCAAAGATGAACTGTCTGAGCAAGGGTTGGGGCGTCCACGGGAAGCTTACGATCGTAGCGTAGATGTTCATATCAGTAATATTCGACAAAAACTGAGTCAGATTGCTGGCGAAACATTATCGATTGAAACAGTACGTAGCATTGGCTACCGTATCAGGTAATAAATTATGCGCCGAAGTCTGTTCTGGAAAATATTAATCGGTTTCTGGGTAACCTTCATTGTGATTACTCAGGCGGTCTGGCTGGTGTTTTATTATTATGCCAGTCAGAAAGAGCCGTTTGAAAATCGCATCGCTAATCGTATTGTTTCGCTTCAGTTTACCTCCGCGGTAACCGTGCTGGAGGCCGAGGGTATTGATGGTCTTAACCGGATGACTGATGGATGGCCGACTATCGATCAACGACATATTGCGGTTATTCCGTTGAAAATCCCATTAACTCAGAATCCTCAACGAACCTCATTGATTCCTTTAACAGATGACGTGCGGGTTGAACATGTTAAAGGCGGAGATGGTAAATATTATCTGTTGAAATACGATGTGGAAGCACTCAGGAAAGAATATCGTCCAAATCGTTCGGGCAGGGTGCTGTTTTTCAATATTCCTAATCCGCTATTGATATTAGGTGGAATAGGCGGTTTTCTGTTTAGTTTTACACTGGCATGGCATTTAACCAGACCGATGCGCTTATTAAGATCCGGTTTTGATCGGGTTGCTCAGGGCGATCTGGATGTACGCCTTTATCCCGTGATGAATAAACGTCGGGATGAGCTTAGCGATATGGCGCGTGATTTTGACTCCATGGTGGAGCGCTTAAAGTTGTTGGTAGGGGCAAGAGAGGCTTTATTGCATGATGTTTCCCACGAATTGCGTACTCCGCTGGCGCGTTTGCAGTTAGCAATAGGATTAGCGCGACAGAATCCTCAGAATGTCGAAAACTCTCTACAGCGTATTGAACATGAGTCAGTGCGTCTGGATAAGATGATAGGTGAGTTACTTACGCTGTCCCGTACTGATGCTGCCGGCATCTCTGATGAAGAGTATTTTGACCTGTATGGCTTACTGGAAGCAGTAGTCAGCGATGTTCGTTATGAAGCTCAGGTGCCAGGCGTCGATATTATTCTTGAAGCTGACGATGCCGTTAAAGAGGATGCGACAATAAAAGGCAACTCTGAACTGATGAGACGTGCTGTAGAAAATATTGTGCGCAATGGGTTACGTTTTTCCAAAGGCGGGCAGCAAATTCGTGTTGTATTGAGCAAAGTTGAAAGTGAGTTTGTGATTAAGGTCAGCGATCAGGGACCAGGCGTAGATGAAGATAAGCTTTCGAGCATTTTTGACCCGTTTGTTCGGGTAAAATCAGCCGCTTCAGGTAAAGGTTATGGCCTCGGATTAGCCATAGCCCGGAAGGTTGTTAATGCACATGGTGGTACCATTGAGGCAAAAAATGGCACAGATGCCGGGTTAGTTATTGATATTCATCTACCGCTGTGGACTGGGCATTGAAACCAGCATATTAATTAACACTATGTTAAAAATAAAATAGTTTCAATTAAAATTATTTTGTTTCAAATCAAATTATATCAAATAGGCGGAGTGTAATTTAAGCACACATTGTTATGAATACATAGGATGAGCAGGCTTTAAATGGAGGACCCATGTCTTACTCAAAACTATTAATGTGTGCGGGTGCTGTTGGTGGAATATTAGTATTATCTGGATGTGCTGGCAAGAATGAGCCTTCGCGCTATGAGAGCGGGGCTGTAGCTGATGTAGTACAAGTAACAGCTATAAAAGGTTACAAATACCGGAAATCTGATAAAGGAAGTCTGCTGGATGCCGCGGTGAATGCGGTATTTGTCTCTGAAGATACGCAGTATACGGTCAAGGACTATAAAGGTCGTTCATTTGAAATTTTCATGGAAGGAATACCGTCAAAAGCAGAGTTTACTGTAGGCCAATGTGTGACTCGCTGGCGATACAATAGTAATCCGACTTATCCACGGCTAGGATTGGCAACTGCCGATTGTAAAGCAGTACAAACTGAACCTCAGACAGATATAGAGAAAGATCCTGTCGATCAGCGTTGGAATTATGAAGCCCGAGTCAATGGGGTAATGAATACGTGGTTGGACTCTCAAGAAGATGAGGTTATTCGTGCCTGGGGACCACCAAATAAGGCTTATGAGTCTAATGGTTCTCGTTTTATTTCCTGGAGTTCGCAGTCAACGAGTGTTTATAGCAATCCTGACTGGAGTGTTTCATCTGCAACTTATTCGTGTGAAAAAACGCTGGAAGTTCGGGAAGGTATTATCCAGTTGTGGTCCTGGAAAGGTAATGATTGCTAAAGATTAAAATCCCCCGATAGCTTTAAGCAATCGGGGGATAAATTATATGTAAAACTACTTCTTGATACGAATGACCGGCGTTTCTCCCACGACAACGCTGCCGCTGAGTTTAGTCAGCTCTTTGATTTCATCCATATTAGAGATTACAACCGGTGTCAGAGTAGACTTAGCTTTCTCTTCAAGTAAGGCCAGATCAAATTCGATCACTAAATCGCCTTTCTTGACGTGCTGGCCTTCTTCAGCGATACGCTTGAAGCCTTCACCTTTCAGTTCAACGGTATCAATACCGAAGTGAACAAACAGTTCGATACCACTATCAGATTCGATAGAGAACGCATGGTTAGTTTCGAAGATTTTACCAATGGTGCCATCAACAGGAGCAACCATTTTGTTGCCGGTTGGTTTAATGGCAATACCATCACCAACGATTTTTTCAGCAAATACAACATCAGGTACATCTTCAATGTTGACAATTTCACCGGACAGCGGAGCAACAATTTCAATGCTGCCTGCGTCTTTTTTATCATCAGAAACGAGTTGTTTCAACTTGTCGAACAGACCCATGATTTTCTCCTCAGCAAAAATATTTTAATCGGCGTTGCCTTAATGCTTACCCATTAGACTATTTTACATGTTATTTTGGGCCTGAGTAGTGGCTAATACCTTAATTATACGTTTGTCGCTTAAGGTATTTGTTCACTAACTCGGCCCAAAGTGGCTGTAACAATAGCTGCTACAGGGATCGGCTTTTATTATAAAGCTAACTTAGCAGAGCGTTTTTTCTTCAATGAATTTATTTACAATCGCTAATACCTGCTCAGCCGTTGGTTGTGCTAATGCATTTTCCGCCAGCGTTTTTACATCAGAATAGTTCGCGTTACGAATAATTTTCTTGATGCGAGGTATAGAAATAGCACTCATACTAAACTCATCCAGGCCCATGCCGAGCAGCAACAGAGTTGCACGTTCATCACCCGCTAACTCACCACACATCCCAGTCCATTTGCCTTCTTTGTGAGAAGCATCGATAACCTGTTTGATTAAGGTTAACACAGATGGAGAGAGTGGGTTATAGAGATGAGAAATCAGCTCGTTGCCACGATCTACTGCCAGAGTATACTGGGTTAAGTCATTTGTCCCAATACTAAAGAAATCAACTTCTTTTGCTAAATGATGCGCAATAGTGGCTGCAGCAGGTGTTTCTACCATTACACCCACTTCAATTGTCTCATCAAAGGCAACATTCTCTTTTCTGAGCTGATCTTTTAGCATTTCCAACTCAGCTTTCAGTAAACGTACTTCTTCTACTGAAATGATCATTGGGAACATAATCCGCAGCTTGCCGAAAGCAGATGCACGCAAAGTCGCACGTAACTGTGCATGGAGGATCTCTTTACGGTCTAAGCAGATACGAATAGCGCGCCAGCCAAGGAATGGGTTTTCCTCTTTAGGCAAGTTCATGTACGGCAGGTCTTTATCACCGCCGATGTCCATAGTACGCAGGATAACAGGTAAATCACCCATGGCTTCAACCACGGCTTTATAGGCCTGAAATTGCTCTTCTTCCGTTGGAAAAGCATCGCGATCCATAAACAGGAATTCAGTACGGTAAAGTCCAACACCTTCAGCGCCATTGCGCTCAGCGCCTGGCACGTCACGTACGGTACCGATGTTAGCCGCGACTTCAACCTGATGACCGTCCAGCGTGACTGCAGGCAGGTCTTTCAGTTTGGCTAACTCATTTTTGTCACTCAGATACTGAGCCTGAGCGGCTTTTAACTGGTCGATAGTTTCTGCCGGTGGGTTAACGTAAACTTTATTGTTTACGCAATCCAGAATCAGATAATCGCCATTTTTCACCTGCTTGGTAACATCATTGGTACCGACAATCGCAGGAATTTCCAGCGAGCGGGCCATGATGGAGGTGTGGGAAGTACGACCACCCAAATCGGTGATAAAGCCAAGGACTTTATCCAGATTTAACTGAGCGGTTTCTGATGGAGTCAGATCGGTAGCAACCAGAATGGCTTCATCCTGAATTGCACCCAGGTCGACAATGGTCATACCCAGAATATTTTGTAATAGGCGCTTGCCGATATCACGAATATCAGCAGCGCGCTCTTTTAAGTACTCATCTTCCAGACTTTCAAGTTCGATCGCCTGAGCTTCAAACACACCATGAGCGGCGGCATCAGCAGTTTCTAATTTCGTTTTGATTCGGCTTTCGACTTCCTGCTCGAGGTCTTCGTCCTCCAACAGCATGATATGACCTTCAAAGATGGCCGCTTTTTCTTCACCGAACGTTTCGCTCGCTTTTTCCATGATGGCATTAAGCTGGGTGCTGGCTTTATCGCGACCAGCTTTAAAACGGGCTATTTCTTGCTCGATGTTATCGCTGGAAATCTTCTTGTTATTAATGACGATCGGATCGTCTTTTAATATAAGAGCCTTACCAAATGCAATGCCTGGAGATACTAGGATGCCTGAAATCATAAGCCTACCTTAATCTAAAACGGGTGTTAAAATGTAATACAGGGCTTATTCAAGTTCTGCCATTAATTTTACAAGATGCTCAACAGCTTGTTGCTCATCTTCGCCTTCAGCTGAAATCGTTACCACAGTACCCTGAGTCAGACCAAGAGTTTGTAATTTAAACAGGCTTTTAGCGCTGGAGCTCTTGCCATTTGAAGTAACAGTGATATCAGAAGTAAAAGCTTTCGCTTCTTTTACGAACTGTGCAGCTGGGCGGGTATGCAGGCCGTTTGGCGCGGTTACTGTAACATCTTGCTGGAACATAGTGATCCTCAACTTAGTTGGATTAAAGCTTTTGGCGTTAACACTTAAGTTTAGCCTATTATTTTTACTAATACGGCGTTAGCGTAACAGCAACATTGCCATATTAATGCTGGAATGCGCGGGATAGATGGAACTACGTGAGGGGCTTCAGCAGCTGTTCTCTGGTTGTCCCGAACTACGATATATCACTTACGCTATTATATATGGCTCCTTTTAGCAAGGAGCTAAACGATTAAGAAGTGATTTAATTCGCGCATCGAAAAAAGTATTTAGCTTGATACGCGTTGAGACGAAAAAAATCAAATTTTTTTATTTAAAAGCGAGATGTGGTGCACAGAAAATGGTCGGGAAAATGACATTGGTTACGAAAATGTTATTTGATTGAAACGTGAATTTAAACAGAATGAATGTTTTGTAACGACCGAATTTTTAATAGAAAAATGGCGATCTGGCAGTCAGAAAAAGCAGGTTGTTTATTTAACGAAAAAACCACCGCAAAACGTTTACAGTGGTTTTTTAGCAATATTGGTAAGTGAGTATGTACTATTTTACTGCTGCAACTCTTTTTCGGTAAACAAATCAGCAAAAAGCGGGGTGCTTAAATAACGCTCTCCGGATGAAGGCAGAATCACCACGATATTTTTGTCGGCAAACTCAGGCTGTTCAATTAAGCGTAAAGCAGCAGCTACCGCTACGCCTGATGAAATACCAGCAAGAATACCTTCTTCGTCCATTAAACGACGCGCGGTAGAAATAGCCTCTTCATTACTGATTTTCTCAACCCGGTCAATCAAACTCAGATCAAGGTTACCTGGAATAAATCCGGCACCAATACCCTGAATCTTATGCGGCCCTGGCTTCAATTCTTCACCGGCTAATGCCTGGCTAATAACCGGGGAGTCGGTTGGCTCTACGGCGACTGAAATAATTTTCTTACCTTTGGTATTTTTGATGTAACGGCTTACACCCGTCAAGGTACCGCCGGTACCAACGCCAGCGATGAATACATCTACATTACCATCCGTATCTTCCCAGATTTCAGGGCCGGTCGTCTTCTCATGAATGGCAGGGTTAGCAGGGTTGTTAAACTGCTGCAACATTAAATAATGTGCAGGGTCGGAGGCAACAATCTCTTCTGCCTTAGCAATTGCACCTTTCATACCTTTAGCGGCTTCGGTCAGCACCAGATTTGCGCCCAACGCTTTTAACAATTTGCGACGCTCAAGACTCATCGACTCTGGCATAGTAAGCGTTAACTTATATCCACGAGCAGCTGCAACGAATGCTAAAGCAATACCGGTATTACCACTGGTTGGTTCAACTAACTCAACACCTTTCTTTAATGTTCCACTCTTTTCTGCATCCCAAATCATGTTGGCACCGATACGGCACTTCACGCTAAAGCTGGGATTGCGGGATTCGATTTTTGCCAGGATTTTTCCATTCCCAATGCGATTCAGGCGTACCAGCGGGGTATGTCCGATGGTTTGTGAGTTGTCTTCATAAATCTTAGTCATGGTTTATCCTTTAATATTATGAATTTTCTGGAGAACTAATACAGCATAGCGCCAAATTCTGAAGAGTGAAGGAAGGATTTGATATATCTATATGTGATTAGGGAATAAGTTTTTATATTCAGTTAATTATTCTCAAATGCTATCAATGGTTGTTCAACGTTTCTATCTATTTATAGGACAAAAAATTAGGGAAAGTTATAAAAGATTCATTAGTTCAATATATTGACATTTAAACTAATTTAAGCTTGTTTCTATATTAAATCAATACGTTAAGTGAGTCTATTTTACGCTGATTATGTTTAGCTTTGCTTGCGATTGAGGTGCAAGTGAGTATAATCGCCCACAACAGATAAGGTCTGCCATTTACAAAAAGTAAACAAAATATGCTGATTAGCAAGTTAGTTATCTATTTTTTGATTTAAGTCATTCATTAGAGTGGATTATAAATCTTATTACCTGTCTGTGGATATGTGCAATGCTACAACGTTGTGTTTTTGGGCTAGTAATCCAAAGGCGGTAGCGTGCGTCAAACTTAAGAAATACAAAAAATTAAAACCTCAATGAATTGGAATTGGTAATGACAGAGAAAAAACAATATCAACCACAACCGATGAACATCGATTATTACTCTGTGCAACAACAGTATAACAACCCCTATGATATTGATTTATTTGATTTAGCAATCCAGTCATGGAAGAAAAAAAGTTGGATTGTTGGATGTGCAATTATAGTTACTTTATTATCGGCTATATATGCTTTTACGGCGAAAGAACAATGGACAGCTACAGCAACAATTGATGCTCCAAGTTTCAATTCAATTGAGAATTATTATCAGGCGTATCAGCTTATTGAGGATGGTGTAGATAGGGGAACAACCTTAGATACGATAGGTGAGCGACTTTTTAAACAATTTATTAGTCAGGCTGGTTCGTATAACGAGTTGAGTAACTATATCAGGAAAAGTACTTATTTTCAGGAGATTTCCAGTGAAAAAAGTGAGCAAAATAAGACTATCTTATTAAACGAAATCATTGACAATATAAAAATAGTAAAAGATAAAGATGATCTCATTTATTATATTAGTTTTTCTGCCGATTCTGCTAATCAGGCAAAAAATTTATTGGCTGGTTACATGGAGACTATGGCCAGTAATGTAAGTCAAATTCAATATTCTCAATTAAAGACTCTTATTAGTAATAAAAAGAACAACATAAAAAATCAGATGGATGCATTGAAAAAAATTGCAGAAGAACAAAGAGTTGAAGAAATTGATAATATAAAAATGTCACTAGCTATTGCAGAAAAATCTAATATCAAAAAACCTGAGTTAAACGGCATGGCTAGATTAGATAATAACAACTTGTTTCTGTTAGGTAGCGATGCATTAAGTGCAATGTTTGGAAGTATTAAAAATAAACCTTTAGCTTTAGATGGTTCTTATTATAACTTACAGCGACAATATATTAATTTAGATAAATTTAAAGTTGATGGCTCTGGTGCTCAGGCTTTCAACTATTTAAAGAATCCTAGTGAGCCAATCAGTAGAGATAAACCCAAAAGAATCTTTATTATAATTGCAGGGTGTATTTTGGGCGGTTTTATTGGGGCTGGTTATGTATTAATATCAGTCACTATCCAAGTTTATTCTAAAAGATACGTTAATTTTTCAAAAGAAAATAGTAACTAGCTATAGAGTGGGCAATCATTAGAATTCGTAATTATATGGACTATATGTAATGTCGAAAAAAGTACAATTGCGAGTTGCAGCAAATTTATTTGGAAAATCGTCCTATTCTATTTTTTATTTACTATCAATACCCTATTTAAAAGATTTGTTAGGAGTTGATGGTGTTGGTGTAATAGGTTTATTTGTATCATTGCAAGTAATTATTTTATTACTTGAAGGTGGTATGACATCTGCTTTTATTCGTGGTCTTGTCAATAAACATTATCGAAGCCAGGGGTATAAGGCGGAGCAATATATATTATCTTATGGGATAGTGTTTATTTGTATCTCACTAGTGGTTGGTTTAGGGATGACTTTGTGTAACAATATTATTGTCTCCTTATTTTCAAATAGTCAGTTATATACTGCAGATGAGTTGTTTTCTGTTGTGAGAGTTATGGGATGGGTTATCAGCTGCCAATTTATTATTTTATTTTATGAAGCAATCTTTATTGCAAATGAAAAACAAATCCCACTAAATTTTTTAAATGTGTTTTATTCTTTCTCCAGAACATTAGGTGCTGTTTTTGTTTTACTTTATATACAGTCTGATTTGATAATATATTTTTATCTACAGCTTATAATTAATATTATTTACATTTTACTATTGCATAGTTATTCGTGGTTACTACTCATAAGAAAATCTTTTATTAATGCATTACGTGAGTTTGATCTAAAAAAACTATCTGTTATTAAGTATGAAAGAAGTTTTGGGCGAGATATGTTTTATATATCAATACTTTCTGCTATTGCGTTTCAAAGTGATCGCCTTTTTATTTCAAAAAATATTAGTTTATATTATTTAGGTATATATAATATTGCTTATGCATTAGCATCAGCGCCAACCCTATTTACATCATCTCTATATAATGTTGTTTATCCTAGATTAATTAAATTAGGAAGAGAATCACTATTTGATAGTATAGTTTTTTTTAAAAAAACTTTTGATATTATCATCTTAATTATTGTGCCGATATGTATATTTAGTTCAATAAACTCAGGTGCCATAATATATATTTGGATGGGTGAGGTACAGAATGATGTGTCAAAAACTTTAAAATATCTTATCATAGCCACATTATTTCTTGGGCTGCAAGTAATACCTTATTCATTACAAATTGCCAGGGAGTGGACAAAGTTAACAGTTATTATGAATATCATATTATTGCCTATTCTATTAACTTCATACTATATTATGTCAGTAAATAATTATTTTTACGGGATAAGTTTATCTTGGATGTTATATAATATATTAAGTTTTTTAATAATGACATCATATATATATATAAGAGCATTATCTATAAAAGATCTTTTAAAGGTTTATTTAAAAGTATCATTATCTATTGTAATGACAGCAATTATCGGATTTGTTTTTAAGGGTTATTTTGTTGAATTATCTAGATTAATGTTACTTGTTATGTTTGTTCCGGCAATAATGATTTGTATGAGTATGTCATCATTATCCTTTTTATGTATAAATAAGATGAGTAAATAAATGGTTCTTTTATCAATTGTAATTGCTACACACAATAGACAAAACTATGCAATTGAAGCTATTCGAAGCATATTAGATATTAATAATAATAAAATACAATTGGTTGTACATGATACTAGTGACTCTTTTTTATTAAAAGATTTGGTTTCAAATATAGTTGATATTCGGTTCAAATATCATCATTGTACAGAAGTATTGTCAATGACTGAAAATTATAATCGAGCTGTTGCTTTAGCAGATGGAAAATATATCACCTTAATTGGTGATGATGATACAATATTAAATGAATTAATTGATGCTGTTGAGTATGCAAATGCTAATGATATAAGTGTTATTACACCGAAGGTTTTTGCGGAGTATTATTGGCCTGATTATAATACAAAGTTGTCGGGAAATTATCATGCTGGAAAATTACGAATAACACCGTTTGCTAATAATAAAAAAATTGTTATGTCTGATAAGGCCTTAACGCAAGCATTTGATGCTTGCTTTCAAGGAACATATGATTTGCCAAAACTTTATCATGGTGTAGCGAAAAAAGAATTATTAGATATTATAAAATCTAATACTGGTGATTATTTTCATGGTGTTAGCCCAGATATTTCTATTGCTATCTCATTAGCTTATTATTCTGATAATTATCTAGTAGTAGAGTATCCATTAACCCTGCCTGGTTCTTCTGGCAATAGTAACTCGGGTAGAAGTGCTATGAGAACACATGTGGGACGCCTTGAAGACGATCCGCATATGAAACGTTTTAAATCATATATATGGAATAATACGCTACCTAGATTTTTTAGTGTTGAAACTGTCTGGGCTCAAGCTGGAATTGAAACTATAAATAAAATTCCAAATAGTAATAATAAATTTAATTATTTAAAATTTTATTCTTTGTGTTTAGTTAATCATCCTTCTTATTATAGAGAGGTTTTTTCAGCATTGAAGTGTTATAAGAATGAGTCAGGACTAAGTTCTATGGCTATTCTCTTTCCTGTTTTTAAATATATAATGTATTTAGGCTATAAAAAAATACATTCATTAACGTATAAAGTCTATAGTAGGTTTGTAGGTAATAAAGTTAAATCAAATCAGATGGTTGAATTTACTGCGTTAAATGTATTCGATGCCAAGAAAATTGCTGATGACTATTTATGTAAACTTAATAAATGTTTATTTAAAAAGTAGTTAATGTATTAATTATTAAAATTTAAGAGACTAAGTTGTATGTTTACAAATAAAAAAATCCTTATCACGGGTGGAACCGGCTCCTTTGGAAATGCAGTTTTAAAACGTTTTCTTGATACAGACGTTAAAGAAGTTTTAGTGTTTAGTCGTGATGAAAAAAAACAAGATGATATGAGAAAGGTATATCACAATGATAAATTGAAATTTATTATCGGTGATGTTAGAGATGAAAGAGCTGTTATGGAAGCAACATCAGATGTTGATTTTATATTTCACGCTGCAGCATTAAAGCAAGTTCCGTCATGTGAATTTTATCCATGGGAAGCTGTTAGAACAAATGTGTTAGGAACTGAAAATGTTTTAGTAGCGGCTAAAAAAAATAAAGTAAAAAAAGTTATTTGTTTAAGCACTGATAAAGCTGTTTATCCTATAAATGCTATGGGAATATCCAAGGCTATGATGGAAAAAGTCATGGTTGCTAAAGCAAGAACATATGATGATGCTATTTCCGTTGCATGTGGTACTCGTTATGGGAATGTAATGTCTTCTCGGGGTTCTGTAATCCCCCTATTTTTGGAACAAATATTGGCTAATAAACCAATTACGATTACTAATCCAGAAATGACTCGTTTTATGATGACATTAGATGATGCTGTTGATTTAGTTCTTTTTGCTTACAAAAATGCAAATAATGGTGATATTTTTGTACAGAAAGCTCCTGCAGCGACGATTGATGTTTTAGCAAAAGCACTTTGTAATTTGCTTGGAGTACCAAATCATCCTATTAAAGTTATTGGTTCCAGACATGGTGAGAAAATTTATGAAACTTTGCTAAGTCGTGAAGAAATGGCAAAGTCACAAGATTTAGGTGACTACTTTAGAGTATCTCCTGATAATCGTGATATGAATTATGAAAAATTCTTATCAGAAGGTTCTATAAAAATAGAGTCATTTGAGGATTATAATTCTCATAATACGACTAGACTTGATGTTGCAGGAATGGAAAAATTATTATTAAAGTTAGATGTTATTGGTCGTGCAATAAAAACAGGCTCAGTAAACTTTACAGATTAATTAGGTTAACGATATGAAGACTATTTTAATTCTGGGTGCTAATGGCATGCTTGGTAACTCTATATTTAGATTTTTGAGTTCAAATGTTCATTGTAATGTTATAGGAACGGTTAGAGATTTGAAGTCTTATTCTTCACAGATGAATAATGTAAGGAATATAATTGAATTAAATGATGTTTTTGATAAAGATACTCTGACAGATTTAATTAAAAAAGTAGATTATGTTATAAATTGTATTGGTATTATTAAGCAAAAAGATTCTGTAGATTATCTCAATTGTATAAAAGTTAATACATACTTGCCTCATTATCTGGCTTCGATATGCAGTGATACGGGGAGTCGATTAATTCACTTTTCTACAGATTGTATTTTTGATGGTACCAAAGGAAACTATTTAGATGATGACTTACCTGACGCTAAAGACTTATATGGTCGTTCGAAATCGTTAGGCGAGGTTAGTTACGGGAATCATTTAACATTACGAACATCTATTATTGGGCATGAAATTAATAGTCATTTAAGTTTAGTGGATTGGTTTTTAAATGCCAAATCGCCAATTAATGGTTATAGCAAGGCAATTTTTTCAGGATTACCTACCAGAGAAATAGCCAGATTTATTTTAGAAAAGATTATACTCACTGAAAAATCTATTTCCGGATTGTATAATTTATCTGCATCACCAATATCTAAATATGACCTATTGATTTTAATTAATTCTTGTTATCAGAGTAATAAATCCATAAATAATGATGTATCCTTTGTAATAGATCGAAGTCTTAACTCTGAAAAATTAAGAGCAGCTGTTAATTTTTACCCAGATGAATGGCCTGATTTAATATCTATTATGCATGAAGATTATATTAACTTGAATGAGTATAGGCATGTTAAATAATAATATCTTGGATGATTTACGTGATAGGGCCATTCTGTCACCCAGACGTCGTGCTCATCTAAATATACATAACTCCTATGATTCGATTATTCAGAAAGTAATTAGTTATGTTTGTACCGATTCCTATATACCACCTCATTATCATTATTTAGACTATCAGCTTGAAACATTTGTAGTACTGAATGGAGAGTTTGTTTTATATACATTTGATGATACAGGTATCATTACATCTCGCACTGTTTTAAATAATAAAAACCCGATTTATGAAGTAAATACACATACTATACATACTGTAGTAGCTAATTCAGTAGATTCCATATTATTGGAAATTAAGCAGGGACCTTTTTTTGCTGAAACATCAAAAGCATTTCCCCTATGGTCTGTACTAGAGAATGATGATAGAGCTAATGATGGTTTTGAGTGGTTAAAACAAGCTCAGGTAGGGGATGTCTGGTGCATATAACTTTTTGTTAGTCTACACATTAGGTAACATACTTTTATATGAAGTAATAATAATAAGCTAATTAATATGATATATTATTTTTCAACATTTTTATTTTCTATTTTCTATTTTTTATTAGTCTTGTATTAAAAAATAAAAGTGCCAATATTTTATTATTTTTTGCCATGTTTCCTATGGCTTTTATTGTTGTTTTTCGAGGGGATGTTGGTGTTGACACTGCTACATATATTCAATTAATTCAATATATTCAAGATACTCCAGGATATACAAATATATTTGAACCATTCTTTGAGTTATTGATATATGTTTTTTCTATTATGGGGCTTAATGCCAGAGAGATAGTTTCATTATTATCAGTTATAACAATAATAATATTATTATATTCTTCATATAAAATAGAGAAGCGACTTGTTATTTTTTCAAGTTGCATTGTCCCAATGTTTTTCTTTGATATGACAATGAACGGTATTAGATATGGCTTATCATTCTCAATCATATTATTAGGGTTAAGTTTTTTAATAAGAAATAGAAGTGCTCTCTTTTGGATGTGCATTTTACTTTCTAGTCTTATTCAATTTTCTGGTGCTTTATTGGGATTGCTTGTATATTTTTTGTATACAAAAAGAATTAGGGTTTTTATATATAGTCTTTTACTTTTAATTCCTTTGTTATTCGTTTTTTCTGGATATTTGATTAATAAAGTTGAAGCATATCAGGGAGCTTATGTTTCTTCTGGTTTATCTGGAGTATCTACTTTACTCATAACGTTATTAGTTTTGTTTACCTGGTGTACTAACAAGGATATGCGGTATGGAAATTTGTTTGTTTTACTTACTATTTTTTCATTGACATTGTTATCGTATGTTTTAGCGCAGTATACCTATGCAGGACTTAGAGTTCAGAATATTGTTGCGTATACATTATTTTTGATGATAATGGTTAATTTTAAGCAGCTCAGTCATACTGATTATAAAATTATTTTCCTTCTGTTTTTTATTGGTCTGATCAGTTTTGCATTCAAAATGAAAAATTTTTATGATGGGGAAGGAATTGGCTTATCTCCGTTTGTACCATATCATTTTTATTGGGATATATAACAATTAATATGAAAATGATTAATAATAACTTAGAGCATACACCTTTATTTAGCGTTATTGTTCCAGTATATAATGTAGAAGAGTATGTCTCTGTTTGTTTAGAAAGTTTAGCTAAGCAAACATTTAAAAGAATTGAAGTCATCATTGTTGATGATGGTTCTACGGACAATTCATTATCTATATGCAATTTATTTGCCGAGAAATATGATTTTTTCCATGTTTTTCATAAGAATAATGAGGGGCAAGGAATTGCCAGAAATTTCGGTTTGAGTAAAGCCTTAGGTAATTATATTTCTTATGTTGATAGTGATGATTGGGTAGATGAAAATTTATTTAATGATATATACACTACTTTGATTGATAATCCAGATGTTGATTTTATAAATTTTGGTCTGGATTTTGTTTCTAGCGAAGGAAAGTCTCTATATAAATTAAATGATTGGAGCCAAAAATATCTTGAGGGTGATGATATTTTTACTAATGCTATGCTAGATAGAGAAGTTCTTTCATCTCCATGTAATAAGATATATAAAAAATGTTTTTTGTTAGAGAATGAAATTTACTTTCCTCATATAAAAATTAATGAAGATTTATTATATTCACGAATAGTTGCTTATCATTCATCTAAAACTTTGTTTTTAGATAATGTTTATTATCATGCGCTTATTCGTAGTAATAGTACATCCAGAGCGATGTCAATAAATAATTTCCAAGGCAGTATAGAAGCATTGAGATATCAATATGACTTCTTAGTGTCTAAATCTGCTTATGAGCGTTATAGTGAGTTATATAAAGCTTATTTTGTAAAACAATTAAGCTATTTGACTATTTTATATTCCTTTAGGGCTCCTGATAAGATTTCATTTATGAACTCTCAAGAGTTGATTAGAAATACAAAATATAATGAGTATGTTAGAAATAGAAATGTAGTAAAACTTCTTTCCAGAAAACATCAGGTTATTGCTTTTTTATGTAATTATCCTAAGCTATTACGTATTGCTGCAACAATAGTAAGTAAGATTGGATTATATAAACTGGGTAGATAGCATATATTATATCATAAGGACAAATGCTCTTTTGAATATTATATTCTCATAAATTTTTTGGGTATAAAAATAAATGAAAGTTATTGAAACTAAATTACAAGGATGTCTAATTATTCACCCTGATGTTCATGGTGATAATCGAGGTTTTTTCCTTGAAACATATCAAGAAGAAAGATATGCAGAGTATGGTATTAAATACAAATTTGTACAAGATAATCGTTCGCGCTCATCATTTGGTGTGTTAAGAGGATTACACTTTCAAAAAACAAGGCCACAAGGAAAATTAGTTTCTATTACTCGAGGAGAGGTTTTTGATGTTGCCGTTGATTTAAGACCAGAATCGAAAACTTTTGGTGAATATGTAGGGGTTGTACTATCAGAAGAGAATAATACGCAGCTTTTTGTTCCTCCCGGTTTTGCTCATGGTTTTTGTGTGCTATCTGAATTAGCTGATTTCTCTTATAAATGCACTGATTATTATTCTCCTTCAGATGAAGGCGGTATAATATGGAATGATCCTATAATTAATATTGAGTGGCCGATAAAAGATCCTAATTTATCAGAAAAAGATAGATTACTTCCTACTTTTGATGATGTTAAATGTAACATTTTGGGTGAGAAGAAATGAGTCATTTTACTATCGTTGGTAGCTCAGGGTTTATTGGTTCAGAAATAAAGCGTAGGCTTATAAATACTAATGTGATGGTATGGACGCCTGCGCGTGATGAATTATCTGAAGTCTTTTCTCGGGATTTAGGAACAGTTATTTATTGCGCGGGTTATGGTGATTGCAGTAATTCTCCTTTTGATGTTCTAAATGCGAACACTACTTTTTTGGCTGAGATACTTGAAAAAGCATCATTTAAGCATCTAATTTATATTTCTTCTACTCGTGTGTATATGGGAAACATATCATCACATGAATCTACCGATCTGACAGTTTGTTCTGATGACCAAAGACGATTATTTAACCTTACAAAGTTGGTTTCTGAAGAGCTTTGCTTGAAAAGTAAACGTAATGTTACTATTTTGAGACCAAGCAATGTTTATGGTATAGCTTTAAATAGTCCTCTTTTTCTACCGCAAATTACGAAAGATGCTATTCTGAAAAAAGAAATTAATTTTTATGTATCTCCTATGTACGCTAAAGATTATGTATCTGTACATGATGTAGCAAATGTATGTTGTTTTTTTGCATTCAATCAGGATAAGTCTCAAATAATATATAATGTAGCGGCAGGTTATAATACGACGGCTGAAGAAATTTCAGATCTCCTTCAAGCTGAAACTGGTTGTAATGTCATTTGGCATCAAATGGATCGTCGTGATGAGATATTTCCTGTGACAGAAATAAATACATTAAAATTAGCATATAAAGATTATATGCCAAGAAACGTATTATCAGATATAAAGTTTATGGTTGATGACTTTAAGAAAAATTTATTATAGAGGCTTTATGAGTGAGCTTTATAAAAGATATGGTGTTATCGGAATATTTAATTTGGTGATAAATGTTATTTATACGAAGCTACTGTATTCTGGGGCTCGTTTAATAAGACGTCCTTTTGATATAAGAGGGCGTAAATATATTAAATTAGGAAATGGATTTACTTCTGGTAGATATTGTCGTTTTGAAGCCTATCCTCAAGATGATGATAATAATATTGTTATTACTTTTGGTTCAAATTGTCAGGTTAATGACTCAGTACATATCGTAGGTAGAAAAAAAGTTAAAATTGGTAATGATGTATTAATTGCCAGCAGGGTTTTTATTACAGATTTAAACCATGGTAACTATTCTGGTGAACAACAGTCACACCCTGAAGAAATATCAGATAAGAGAGTGTTAAACTCAAAAGATGTTGTTATTGGCGATAATGTATGGATTGGCGAAGGCGTAAGTATTCTTCCTGGCGTAGAAATAGGACGTTGTACTATAATTGGCGCTAATTCAGTTGTAACAAAATCAGTACCTGACTATTGTATTGTTGGTGGAAATCCTGCAATTATTTTAAAAAAATTTGATTTTGAAAAAAAAGAATGGGTTTCAACTAAATGAAAAAGTCTTTAGCGGTATTAATTGCTCCTCCATTTTTTAATTATTACAAAGGTATTTCCAAAGAATTATTGAATTATTATGAGGATGTGATTTACTTTGATGATAGGCCAAAGTGTAGTAGTTTTTTTAAGTTTTGTATAAGAAAAAGAGTTCCATTATTATTTGATTTTCTTGCTGAAAAAAATGACAAGCAAATACAGAGTGCACTAAAAAATAAAAACATAGACACTTTAATTATTATTAAAGGTGAGTGTATTAGCCAGAATCTTGTAAAGTGGTTTAAAGAAGAGAAAAAGTCAGAAGTTATAATATACACTTGGGATTCTTTACATAATAATCCTGGCTTTTATCGATTTACTCAATTAGCAGATAAAGCATTTACTTTTGATTTTCTGGATGCAAAAAATAATAATGAATTAAAATTATTACCATTATATTCTGATATAAAAACGACTAATTTAAATTTTGTTTCTGATATGAATAAGTTTGATGTATGTTTTATTGGAAGCTACCATGCTGATAGAGCGAAAGTACTAAATAGGTTTATTAAAGAAAATTCTGATTTTACTTATTTTTTTAGAATTTATTTTCCTAGTAAAGCTCAATATATTCTATATTGGATATTAGATCGTGAGCTTAGGAAGTTACCTTTTGGTATTGTCACATTCACTCCCACATCAAAATCAGATATACAGAATATATACAATTGTTCGGAAGCAGTTTTAGATATTCATAATATAAATCAATCTGGAATGACAATGAGAACTTTAGAAGTTTTATCATCAGGTCACAGACTGATTACAACAAATATGGATGCTATTGAATATTTGAAAGATTGTAATATTAGCTATTTGGATAGGGAAACCGGAAAAATTACAAACTTATCTCCATTACCTGGAGAGGTACAAGATGGCACGTTTAAATATGATTTTAGCTTAAAAGAGTGGGCTAGAAAACTTCTAATGTCGTAGAATCGAATTAGCCCATCAACGATGGGCTAAAAATTTAAAAAATCACTCCCCAACCAACTTCCCCCGATACCTCTCAACCCACATCGCCGTTGCACCACACACGGCAACCGGCATAATAAACAGATTAAGAAACGGTATCATGGTAAACAGGCTGACGATTGCGCCGAACTGTATGTTTCGAACTTTTTCCTGACTCAGTGTTAATTTCATATCTTTAAAACTGACTTTGTGGTTATCGAAAGGGTAGTCGTTGTACTGGATGGAAAGCATCCAGGCGCTGAACAGAAACCACAGAACAGGAAATATCGTTTGGCCAACACCTGGAATAAAATAAAGGATCAGTAACAGTAGGGCCCGAGGCAGGTAATAAACCAGTTTCAGCCATTCACGCTTCATTATGCGCGGAATATCTTTAATGATGCTGGTATCAGGTAATGGTTTTCCTGTTAGTTTTGCTTCAAGCTTTTCTGCCAGCAGCCCATTAAATGGGGCAGCAATCCAGTTCGCTATGGTACTAAAGAGATAACCAAAAATTAGCAGAATTGTGATCACGGCCACAGGCCAGAGTAAATAACTTAACCACTGTAGCCAGTTCGGAACATAGCTCATGATAGCGGGAATCCACTCACCTAACTGATTGTATAACCACCAGAATGCTCCACCGATTAGTAATATATTGATTAATAGGGGAAGAATAACAAAGCGTTTGATACCAGGAAGAGTAACAAGCTTAAAGCCTTGTGTGATATAGTGAAAACCACTTTTAGCGGTTTGGCCATATTGATCAGATTGTATTGTCATGCATTAAAAGTTCCAGTTATAAACGCAAATCAGGTTATCATATTCTATGATAAATACATTGCGAACTTTGTGAAGACTAAAAAGTAAGCAAAAAAGTAAAAAAAACGTATTTATCGACAATAAAATCAAGCACAGGCTTGCACTTGGATACGCGGACAAATAGATTAGTAGGGTGAATGTTTGCCGCGGTGGCATGTATTAGAAGAGCAGAGATAGCGATGATGCAGAATTTGCGTCTAGTATTGATAGTTGTTGGAGCTATAGCAATTTTAGCGTTGTTAATACACGGTTTATGGATCAGCCGTAAGGAACGCTCGTCAATTTTCCGGGACAAACCACTGAAGCGTGGGATAACACAGGAAAACTCAAAGCCTTTTGATTCTTTGGAAGAAGGGGTTGGTGAAGTTCGTGTGCGTCCAGTTTCCGTGTCCCGGACCGATCCATTATCTGCTCAGGAACCTGTTGTGGATAATGATCCACTGCCAGAGTTCTCATTAGTATCTAACGAACTGAAACAGCCAGAGTCTGAATTAGCGCTGGAACCTGAAGATGATGAGGTTTCACCAATTCAGATGTCTTTTGATGATGTTTTAGCTTTCCCTGAAGAGTCTAAAAAGGCAGGGCAGGAAACGGTTGAGGTAACTACTGCTTCGGAGCAGGTACAGGAAGAAACGAAAGCCCAGTTAACTGATAAACCACAGGAACTGGTTATTGTATTACATGTTTCTGCATTGAACGGCGGTAGTATCGCTGGCGATGTTTTGCTACAAAGTATTTTGCATGCCGGATTTAAATTTGGCGCGATGGGTATATTCCATCGCCATGTTGATCCTGCTGGAAGTGGCCCGGTACTGTTTAGCCTGGCGAATATGGTTAAACCTGGTTCATTTGATCCGGAAAACATGACTGATTTCTCAACGCCAGGAATCTCCATGTTTATGATGGTGCCATCGTATGGTAATGCTCATCAGAACTTTAAGTTGATGCTTCAGTCAGCGCAGCGTATTGCTGACGATGTGGGAGGGGTAGTTTTAGACGATGCCCGTCATATGATAACTCCACAGAAACTTGAAACTTATAAAGCCCAAATCAGAGAAGTACTTGAGAATACATCCAAGTAATAATAATGAATAAGGCTGTTAGTTAATTATCTGTTTATTCAATAAAACCCCCGCCTGCCGGGGGTTTTTTATCATTATCGGTGAATGATTATGGAATCCCTTAAGCAACGTTTAATTGAACTCTGTGAACAACTGCGTCATCACGAATATTTGTACCATGTTCTTGATTCTCCAGAAATTCCTGATGCGGAATACGATCGTTTGATGCGTGAACTGCGCGATATCGAGACTGCCCATCCGGAGTGGATAACCGATGATTCACCGACGCAAAGAGTTGGTGCCGCACCGCTGTCTGCATTTGAGCAAGTCACCCATGAAGTTCCTATGTTATCGCTGGATAACGTATTTGATGAGCAAAGCTACTTAGCTTTTGATAAACGCTTACACGACCGTTTAAAGCGTAATGAAGAGATAACGTTTTGTTGTGAACTGAAGCTGGATGGTTTAGCCGTCAGCTTGCTATATGAAGATGGTCGTCTGGTACAGGGAGCCACCCGGGGAGATGGCACAACTGGAGAAAATATTACTTCGAACGTGAGAACGATTGGGGCCATTCCTTTACGTTTGACCGGAGAGAACATCCCGCGTCGTCTTGAAGTTCGGGGTGAGGTTTTTATGCCGCAGTCAGGCTTTGAACAGCTAAATGAGCACGCGCGACGCAACCATGAGAAAGTATTTGCCAACCCACGTAATGCCGCTGCGGGCTCTTTAAGGCAACTGGACCCAAGGATTACCGCTAAAAGGCCATTAACGTTCTTTTGCTATGGTGTGGGCTTGATTGATGGGGGAGAGCTTCCTGATAGTCACTGGGAGCGTTTGATGCAGTTTAAGCGCTGGGGATTACCGGTCAGCGATCGTATTCGGTTGTGTAAAGGCAGCCAGCAGGTATTAGATTTTTATCATCAGGTTCAGGAACAACGTCCCAGCCTGGGATTTGATATTGATGGTGTTGTTATTAAGGTAGATGATTTAGCCCTGCAGAGAGAGTTGGGATTTGTGGCTAAAGCCCCTCGCTGGGCAACGGCATTTAAGTTTCCAGCCCAGGAACAGATGACGGTATTACGTGATGTCGAATTTCAGGTAGGGCGTACCGGCGCAATAACCCCGGTTGCTCGTCTGGAGCCAGTTACCGTTGCTGGCGTCACTGTCAGTAATGCTACTTTGCATAACGCCGATGAAATTGCGCGTTTAGGACTCTGTATCGGTGATACGGTGGTGATTCGCCGTGCAGGTGATGTTATCCCTCAAGTTGTAGGCATTATCGCCTCAGAGCGTCCCTCAGACGCAAAAGAAATCGTTTTTCCAACCGAATGCCCGGTATGTGGTTCAAGTGTTGAAAAGCTCGAGGGTGAAGCGGTAGCTCGTTGTAGTGGTGGTTTGGTTTGTGCCGCGCAAAGAAAAGAGGCTTTGAAGCATTTTGTCTCTCGTCGTGCAATGGATGTGGAAGGGATGGGAGATAAGATCATTGAGCAATTAGTGGATAAAGAGTATGTCCATACGCCAGCTGATTTATACCGCCTGTCAATTGGTATTCTGAGTCGCCTTGAACGTATGGGGCCAAAGTCAGCGCAGAATCTGGTTGAAGCACTGGAAAAATCAAAAAATACCACCTTTGCTCGTTTTCTGTTTGCTTTAGGTATCCGTGAAGTAGGGGAAACTACTGCTGCTAATCTTGCCAGTCATTTTGGTTCCCTTGAGGCTTTACAAGCTGCAGATATGGATGCGCTTAAAACTGTACAGGATGTAGGAGAGGTTGTGGCCAAACACACCTTTAATTTCTTACGTGAAGAGCATAACCAGAAAATTATTAACGAACTAACTGGTCCCGAAATTGCGATTCACTGGCCGGCGCCTGTTGTGATTGTTGCTGAAGAAATAGACAGCCCTTTTGCTGGTAAAACAGTAGTGCTGACAGGCTCACTTAGCCAAATGTCCCGGGATGATGCTAAAGCTAAGTTGATTGCTTTAGGGGCTAAGGTTAGTGGTAGCGTATCTAAAAAAACGGATATGGTTATCGCCGGTGAAGCTGCGGGTTCAAAATTAGCTAAAGCTCAGGAGTTGGATATTCCGGTGATCGACGAGGCGGAGATGATTCGCTTACTTGGTGTATAGCTAATAAACAGGATGTGGGTGGAATGATAGAGAAAGAACATTTGCTTCAGATTGCCAACACACCAATGCCATTTGGTAAATATAAAGGGCGAATGTTGGTGGATTTGCCTGACGAGTATCTATTATGGTTTGCCAAAAAAGGGTTTCCTGCCGGCTCATTAGGGCAACTGATGGAACTGACATTAGCATTAAAGATAGAAGGGCTGGATAGTGTTATCCGGCCATTAAAGCGCGGATAGGGATACTTAGAGTCTGACTTGTTCAGGCTCTTTTTTTGTATTTTAGATATGGAATTAATGACAGAAACAGAATATAAGCAGGAAAGCTAAATTTGAAATGGTGCCCGGGGCGAGACTTGAACTCGCACGGCGTTGCCGCCGAGGGATTTTAAATCCCTTGTGTCTACCGATTCCACCACCCGGGCCACGCTGGAAGTTTATATAAAAAAAGCGCTCTGAGCGCCATTTTCAAACTATCCATAATTGGTGGGTCGTGCAGGATTCGAACCTGCGACCAATTGATTAAAAGTCAACTGCTCTACCGACTGAGCTAACGACCCAAATAATGGTGGGTGATGACGGGCTCGAACCGCCGACCCCCTCCGTGTAAAGGAGGTGCTCTACCAACTGAGCTAATCACCCGAAACTACATACTGCTATTTTACTGCGCTTTTGCTACACCACATAAATAATGGTGGGTGATGACGGGCTCGAACCGCCGACCCCCTCCGTGTAAAGGAGGTGCTCTACCAACTGAGCTAATCACCCAAAACTACATGCTGTTATTTTTACTGCGCTTTACTGCACTACATAAAACTACACAAAGAATGGTGGGTGATGACGGGCTCGAACCGCCGACCCCCTCCGTGTAAAGGAGGTGCTCTACCAACTGAGCTAATCACCCTTCTCGTGTGGAGGTGCATTATAGGGAACCGTCCAACTGAGTCAATGATTTTTTGAATGAAACTGACTGTTCGTCGTAATTTTAGACAGTATAGTAAATACTTTTCAAATTTATCTCTGTTTTCAGTGCGCCTTGAACATTGAGGATTCAGCATGGAGTGATAGAATGTGCGCCACTATAGCGAAAGACAGATATTAAATTGATCTTTGCTGATTAAATCTTGCAACAAGGCTAACGCTCAATGACCATGAAAATAAAAACACGTTTTGCTCCAAGTCCAACCGGTGATTTACACGTCGGTGGTGCCCGTACCGCGCTTTATTCCTGGCTGTTTTCACGTCATTTGGGCGGTGAGTTTGTTTTGCGAATTGAAGATACCGATCTGGAGCGATCAACCCAAAAAGCAATTGATGCGATTATGGATGGTATGAACTGGTTAGGTATTGATTGGGATGAAGGTCCCTATTTTCAGACCAAACGTTTTGACCGTTACAATGCCGTTATTGATGAAATGTTAACTGCCGGTACTGCTTATAAGTGTTATTGCTCTAAAGAGCGTCTGGAAGCACTACGTGAAGAACAAATGGCTCGCGGTGAAAAAGCACGTTATGACGGCCACTGTCGCCATGACCAGTGTAATCATGCTGATAATGAGCCTCATGTAGTACGTTTCCTGAATCCACAGGAAGGGTCAGTTATTTTTGATGACAAAATCCGTGGCCCGATTGAAATCAGCAACCAGGAACTGGATGATTTAATTATCCGTCGTACTGATGGTGCTCCAACCTATAACTTCTGTGTGGTGGTTGATGACTGGGATATGGAGATTACTCACGTGATCCGTGGGGAAGACCATATAAACAACACGCCTCGTCAAATTAATATTCTGAAGGCTTTGGGCGCGCCTATTCCTGAATATGCTCACGTCTCAATGATTCTGGGTGATGATGGTCAAAAGCTGTCTAAGCGAAATGGTGCGGCTAGCGTGATGCAGTATCGCGATGCGGGTTATTTACCGGAAGCACTGTTGAACTATCTGGTTCGTCTGGGTTGGTCTCATGGCGATCAGGAGATTTTTAGTGTTGGTGAGATGAAGCAGCTATTTACTCTGGATGCCGTTAGCAAATCAGCCAGCGCATTTAATACTGAAAAGCTACAGTGGTTAAACCATCACTATATTAACCATTTGCCACCAGAGTATGTGGCGGTTCATTTATCATGGCATATCCATGAACAAGGTTTTAATACTCAGAATGGCCCGCAGTTAGTCGAAATTGTGCAACTGCTGGGTGAACGCTGTAAAACTCTGAAAGAGATGGCTGAGTCTTGCCGTTATTTCTATGAAGAGTTTGAAGAGTTTGATGCTGACGCTGCGAAGAAACATCTGCGTCCGGTAGCTAAAGAACCTCTGGAACTGGTTAAAGCTAAGTTAAGTGCTATCAGTGACTGGAACGTCGAAAATGTGCATCATGCGATTGAAGGTACTGCGACTGAATTGGAAGTAGGGATGGGCAAAGTTGGGATGCCGTTGCGTGTTGCAGTAACCGGATGCGGTCAGTCTCCGGCCGTTGATGCCACTGTTCATGCAGTGGGTAAGTCCCGTAGCCTGGCTCGTATCGATCGTGCACTGGCATTTATTGCTGAACGTGAATCACAGCAATAAATGTATTAACTCAAAGACTATTAGGTGAGCAATGAAAGCCGGACTGCAAAAAGTCCGGCTTTTTGTATTTTTCTGTCTATAAATTCACAGCTTTGCTCTCTTTTTCAGCATTCAGATTAATTCTGTAAATTAGCCGTTGACAGACATCCCCGATGTTTCATATTATGCGCCCGTCCTGATGATGTTGTTACCAGACACACATCATATGATATTTGGGGTTATAGCTCAGCTGGGAGAGCGCTTGCATGGCATGCAAGAGGTCGGCGGTTCGATCCCGCCTAGCTCCACCAAATTCGAAGAAGCCGACTGAAAAGTCGGCTTTTTTTATTGTCAGTTTTAAACCACTTTCTAAAACGTTGGTGATTATTCTTTTAAGACTATATCTTGAAGAGATATTGGCAGAAACAACAATTTGATTATTATAATAAAAAAGAGAATTTATCTCACTAAACTGGCTTTATTCTATTTCTCTAATTTCTGCGATTGCTACTACTTTAAGTAACGTTGGTGGTTATCTGCGAATAGGAATAGGACCATTTATTAGCTCTGGCGGAGTTTATACGCTCAGGGGAACTGTGCGAATCGCTCATAAAGGTCAAGTAGTCACCGCGTTATCCATTCCGCACAGTGACTATTAATGTTTACTTATCAAGAATATTTGGGACGTTATCATTAGCCCACTCAACAAACAGTTCAGCTAATTTATTGCTGGCATATTCTGAGAAGTGATCTGTATTATCCCTATATACAGGCATGCCATCAATTTTGAATTCGCATGTATCATCTTTGCATAACAAATTATTTTGGTCGAAAAACTTAACATTAGGATTGGTTTTTTTGAACTGATTAATCATTACACTATAAGCTTTTAATTGCGCTTTTTGTACCGAGATCGGCATTTCGCATGACTTGCTCGGGGTCTTAAATGGTCTGGCGAAACATCCCTTTATGTCATAACCAAGCTTAATGTGAGGTATAAATACAATAACTGTTATTCCTTTGCTCTCAAGGAAATCAATTTTTTTCTTAAGCCGCCGAATGTAATCTTTATAAATTACATTTCTTAATCCATTAATTATTACATATTTTATGGTGGGATTATCTTTTATAATATCATTGATAAACTCTTGGCTTCTATAATGATGGGTCCCTGTGCATGGTGTTCTCGATTCCTCACCCATTCGTTCATATGATTCTACTTGTTCCGCTCCACAAGTTCCAATCGACAGGATATTTTGTTCCTTTAAATGTTTGTTATGAATTAATCCAGGGTAAAGATGGTTAGCATAACTATTCCCAAGCAATAATATTGTTGGTTTCGTTGGTTTATCTTGTATACAAAACCACCATCCGTAATCTTTAGGAAAGTCGGAATGGTATGTGTTTAGGCAGATATCATTACTTGTATAGGACCAGATAGGACCAACGATGAGATTATTTGCACTTTTTTCATCTACGATTACTTTTCTGTTGGCGATGCCTTCATTAATATAAGTGTAATATCCAATAGAACCCGTGATAATGGCTATAATAAGCAGCGCTATAGTTTTTATTCCACTGTATTTACCAAATCTAAATGGTTTCTCTATCAAAACATAAGTTAGCCACGACAGTATAAAGCTTGCTATTACTGCATAGATTCTAATTTCACGCGAAGGAAGTTCTGATTCAACAATTCTGGCAAATGATAATATAGGCCAATGCCATAGATAGAGCGGGTAACTAATTAAACCAACCCATACTATTAATTTATTACTTAGTATGTACTTGTTAAATATTGCATATGGTCCAGCAAGTATCATTAGAAAAGCCCCTGATACTGTAATGGTAGCCAGCCATCCTGGGAATACTGAACTTTTATTAATAATGAAAAAGGAAGTTATTATTAATGACAATCCTACAATAGAAAGTAAGTGTTTGAGTAGCATGTCATTACTGTGTTTTTTGCTACTTCTGAATATGATTAATTCTATACTTTTGTATGTCCAATCCTTATTAAACATCAATAAGTAAGCCAGCAAGCTGCCGCTCATTAACTCCCAAAATCGGGTGTATGGCATAAAGAATGCTGAAGCAGGATCTACAGAAACTTCTTCAATGTTTAGTGAGAAAGAAAAGCCAATAACTAGAAGAAGGAAAATTAATACGTTTAACCTTAATTTCCATACAATAAGCATTATTATTGGAAAAATAAGATAGAATTGTTCTTCAATACTGAGCGATCATAGATGCATCAATGGTTTAAGTTCAGATGCAGAGTCGAAATATCCCGCCTCAAAATACAGAACAAAGTTTTGTACGAAGGCTATGCCACTTAATACATGTTTGCCTAAAGCTTTAAACTCATCAACGAATAGAGCTTGCCATCCAAAGAAATAACACGCAGTGAGCACGGTCAGAAGAGCCGGAAAAATTCGTTTTATTCTGCGAATATAAAAATCAATAAAGCTGAAATTACCCATATCGAGCTTTTTCAAAATGATGCTAGTGATTAAATACCCGGAGATAACAAAGAATATATCAACACCAACAAAACCACCGGGAAGTCTTGATGGGAACGCGTGGTAGATAACAACGGCTAGTATTGCTATAGCCCTGAGGCCATCTATATCTGAACGATATTTAATTGAATTGTTATGGACAGCTTCGTTATTCATTTTGTTTTTCAGTTATTATACGTGAAGCGTCCATGCACCATCCGCCTGCCATGATGATTTGCGATGAAATCTTATCATAAGATTATGTGTGAGATGTTATCATTCTGCACATCATGCCAATACCTGACAGAATTACTAGTATGTAAAAAAGCCCTTAATTGAAGGCCATATACATTAACAAATTCTCGCTACAGTCTGCGCCCTGTCAATTAACTTCTCCATTCCTCCAGATGATGTGATCATGCCTGAGATGGAAGATCCCAAATCTTCAGCCAGTCCGGTGATCAGTGAATTAAACGAATCTGTTTTTGCTGGGATCGTGATGCCGGAATTCATTAAGTTGTCGTGTATCTCTATTTCTACGTAATAGATTTCTACGTAATAGCGGCGGGTTGGAATTTGATTAGATGCTTTAACCATAGTAGGAGAATAAGCGCCAGTTTTTCTAATAGACGGGAGAGCCTTCCAGTCACCCATTTTCCCCAATCTTTGGAGTAATGTTCCGGGGTTACTGCATTTCTGCAACGTCAATTCATTAAGGATGAGCAGTTTCGGCGATCAAATTATTGAGAGGCGTAAAAATACGGTGTCACAGATTTATTTTAATGAGAGATATGTGAATTACCCTATTTCATTTTAATGAAATTGGCGTTTAACCTTCTTGCATGCCATGCAAGAAGGTGGTGATTATATCCTGCTTAGCTTCAATAAATTTGAAAAATCGACTGTAGCATTGACCTTTTCACGTTAGCCTATTAATGAAAAGAGGAGTAACTTGAATCCTCCCGATGCCAACCACTAATCCCGATAAATATTTACATACACCGCTTGCCCCACACGTCCAATACCCCGGTACATTCCTTCACTATTAAACGGGGTAACTACGTTTCCCTTTGAGTCGATGGCAATTAGTCCTCCGCGCCCATTGATAGCGGGTAATTTTTCCATAACCACTTTATAGGTAGCTTGTTCCAATGACATTCCCGCGTATTCCATCATGGCGGAAACGTCATAGGCAGCAACGGTTCTCATAAACATTTCGCCGGTGCCGGTAGTGGATACCGCGACAGTGTTGTTATTAGCATAGCAACCAGCGCCGATCAGAGGTGAATCACCAACTCTGCCAACTTGTTTGTTGGTCATGCCGCCGGTAGAGGTTGCAGCTGCCAGATTGCCATGAATATCGATGGCGACAGCTCCCACAGTACCGAATTTTTTGTCTGGATCGATAGGTTCATTTTGCGTTTTTTGAGCTGTCTGGGTAG
This sequence comes from Limnobaculum zhutongyuii, assembly GCF_004295645.1. Lineage (NCBI taxonomy): Bacteria > Pseudomonadati > Pseudomonadota > Gammaproteobacteria > Enterobacterales > Budviciaceae > Limnobaculum > Limnobaculum zhutongyuii. Next base: position 3,785,566 of record NZ_CP034752.1, on the reverse strand, counting down.
CACCATCGTGATCTAATACGGCACCACTTTGTTCTCGTAGGGCGCGCTGGAGTTGTTCATAGCGGGCCTCTGTGAAGTAATAATCAGGTTCTACAAATTCAATTCCCTGAGTTTTAGCAAATGCTTCAGCACCATCTCCGATAAACAGAACGTGGTTGCTATGTTCCATTACGGCTCGTGCTGCGAGGATTGGATTACGTATATGGGATACGCCAGCAACAGCACCCGCATTTAACGTAGCGCCATCCATAATTGATGTGTCCAGCTCGTTAGTTCCTGCATGAGTAAAAACAGCGCCTTTTCCTGCATTGAACAGAGGATTCTCTTCCAGTAATCGCACCGCTTCGGTCACTGCATCCAGTGCGCTGCCCCCGGCGGCAAGAATGGTTTATCCGGCGGTGACTATCCCGGAGAGTGCCTGGCGAAATTCCTGCTCTTTTTCTGCGGTCATTGCTGTTCTGGTGATGGCGCCAGCACCGCCATGGATGGCAATTACGGGAGTGAGTGTCATAGTGGTATCAAGTCCGCTGTTTAATGTGTTTAAGATTAATTTCCGCCATATTTCAGACTGAATCGGTTTTGATGGTGAATTTTTGATTATTTGGACACAGGTAACTGTATATCAGGTCTACCGGACTATAAGTTTTTTGCTTACTAAAGGTAAAGTGGAAAATTACGGAAAAGCGGTAGATATCTCCGATTAATTGTCAGTGGATATAACAGTGATTTTAATGGGTTGATTAGAGGGTATAGATTGATTTTTATTTCTCATATATTCATTTTAATTCAATGTATTATAGTTTTTAATCTCAATTTTATTCCTTTATGGAATGAAAAAAATGCTGATTATTATGAAAAGCTATAACTGAATATAAATAGTTTTATTCTATGGCTAACGTATGATTGTTGTTAATTGATTGCGTTATTGTTACATATGGTTTCTTAAATGTTGTATTTATTGAGTGAGCTGTAGTTTACTGTATTATAATGACCGTAATATTTACGTTGGTTTAGGTAATACAGCTTCGGTTTTTGATGCGAAATATTATCTGGCTGTTTAATTACGCCTATCTGAGCGATAAGCATAATTAAGTTGATATTTGAATGAGAATCATTATCATTTAATTGTGTGGTGATTCGGAGAATATATCTATGTCAGATTCAGGTGCCATAGTTCAGTCAAGTAAAGTATCGAGAAAGATCAGGCTTGCTCTGATGGGACCTGCTTTTATTGCGGCCATTGGCTATATCGATCCCGGTAACTTTGCCACCAACATCCAGGCTGGTTCTGCGTTTGGCTATCAGCTGCTTTGGGTTGTTGTGTGGGCCAATATTATGGCGATGGTAGTACAGCTTTTTTCCGCCAAGCTGGGAATTGCGACCAATAAAAATTTGGCGGAACATATTCGCGATCGGTTTCCACGTCCGATCGTTTGGTTTTATTGGGTTCAGGCCGAATTAATCGCGATAGCAACGGATTTGGCGGAATTTATTGGTGCAGCAATTGGGTTCAAACTATTGCTGGGTGTAAGTTTGTTAAACGGTGCCGTGATAACGGGAATCTGCACCTTCCTGATTTTAATGTTACAGAGCAAAGGGGATAAGCCTTTAGAGCGCGTAATTGGCGCTTTTCTGCTGTTTGTTGCCGGAGCTTATATTATTGAACTGGTATTTTCAGCGCCTGATATTACTGAACTTTCCACCGGTATGCTAATACCCGGGCTACCCAATAACGAAGCTGTATTTCTGGCTGCCGGAGTATTAGGCGCTACTATCATGCCCCATGTTATTTACCTGCATTCTGCGCTAACGCAAAACTCCAAAGGCACCAGAGAAGAGCGCTATTCCGCTACTAAATGGGATGTAGCAGTGGCGATGACGATTGCCGGTTTTGTTAATTTATCGATGATGGCAATGGCGGCAGCAGTTTTTCACTTTCATGGACAAACGGGCATTACAGAACTTGATCAGGCCTATGTTACGCTGGAGCCGCTGTTAGGTAAATTTGCTGCGGTGACTTTTGGCCTTAGTCTGGTGGCTGCCGGACTATCTTCTACTGTTGTCGGAACCATGGCCGGGCAGGTTGTGATGCAAGGTTTTATTCACTTCAGAATACCGCTTTGGCTACGCCGTGCAGTGACCATGTTGCCATCGTTTGTCGTGATTATGAGCGGTATGGATGCGACTCGTATTCTGATTGTCAGCCAGGTATTTCTTAGTTTTGGTATTGCTCTGGCGTTGATTCCACTATTGAGTTTTACCGGGAATCGGCAACTGATGGGGGATTTGGTTAATAGCACGTTGATGCAAAATATTGGCCGGGCAATTGTCGGGCTGGTAGTCAGTCTGAATATCTATTTGCTAGTCAGCTTCTTCTTATAGCAGACAGCCACCACGATAAACTTAATGGCGGCTGTCTGAGTTAACTATCCTATCTGGATAGAATAGCTTCTATCTCATTGAGTTCCTGTTGGCTAAATTCCAGATTGTTCAATGTAGCCACGGCATCTTCGATTTGGCTGACTTTACTGGCCCCAATCAGTGCTGAGGTCACTTTTCCTTCGCGTAAAACCCAAGCCAGCGCCATCTGAACCAGTTTTTGTCCACGGCGTTGGGCAATTTCATTTAGTTGACGAATTTGAGTTACCCGAGCTTCTGTTAACTGGTCGCTGGTAAGGAAGGGGCTGTCACTGGCGATCCGGGAACCTTCCGGAATACCCGACAGATAGCGATCGGTTAAAAGACCGCCAGCCAAAGGTGAGAAGGCAATTGAGCCAACACCTTCTTCTTGTAAAACATCCTGTAACCCATTTTCAATCCAGCGTTCAAACATAGAGTATTTAGGCTGGTGAATCAGACAAGGGGTTCCCAGTGAATTTAGAATACGAATCGCCTCTTTGGCTTGATCCGCAGGATAGTTGGAAAGCCCGACATACAACGCCTTACCCTGACGAACAATTAAGTCCAGCGCTGACATGGTTTCTTCCAGTGGCGTATCAGGATCAGGACGATGGTGATAAAAAATATCAACATAGTCGAGACCGATACGCTTCAGGCTTTGATCCAGGCTGGAAACCAGATATTTTTTAGAGCCAAAATCACCATAAGGGCCCGGCCACATGGTGTATCCGGCTTTAGAGGAGATAATCATTTCATCACGATAGTGCTGAAAATCCTGCTTCAAAATGCGCCCAAAATTGATCTCTGCTGAACCGGGAGGAGGACCATAGTTATTTGCTAAATCAAAATGGGTAATGCCTGCATCAAAAGCAGTACGGATCATTTCACGACTGTTTTCATACAGCGTGACATCACCAAAATTGTGCCAAAGGCCAAGTGATATTTTAGGCAGCTGGATTCCGCTGCGGCCACAACGGGTATATTGCATAGAGTCATACCGTTGTGGATTGACGAAGTGGGACATTCATATCTCCTTAGAAAGGTACACGAGATTTGTTGGTGTACCGAATGATAAAATCAGATAAATCGTAGCCGAATGGTGATAATTAGTTCTCATTACCTAGTTGAATAACTAATTTTCCGAAGTTCTCGCCTTTTAACAGGCCGATAAAGGCTTTAGGTGCGTTTTCCAATTCCTGAACCAGATGTTCCCGGTATTTGATTTTTCCTTCCGCTACCCATTGCCCCATTTGCTGAATGAATTCGCCAAAATGGTGGGCATAATCATTAAAGATAATGAATCCCTGCATGCGAATTCTCTTTTTCAAAATAATACTTTCCAGCAGGCTGAGTCGATCCGGACCATCAGGCAGGGCTGTGGCGTTATATTGTGAAATGATGCCGCAAACCGGAATACGAGCGCGTGGATTTAACAGAGGAAGAACGGCGTCAAACACCTTACCGCCGACGTTTTCATAATAGATATCAATCCCCTGAGGACAAGCCTTAGCTAATTGCTGGGCTAAATCCATCTGGTAGTGGTCTAGACATACATCAAACCCTAATGTTTCCACCGCATAACGACATTTCTCCGCACCACCAGCAATACCAATCACCCGACATCCTTTCAGCTTAGCGATTTGGCCTACGGTACCGCCCACAGGGCCAGTTGCTGCGGCTACAACCAACGTTTCCCCTGCTTTAGGCTGGCCGATATCCAGGAGCCCCATATAGGCGGTAAATCCCGGCATCCCGAGAATTCCTAACGCATAAGAAGGATGAGGAACCGTACTATCCAATTTGATAATGCCCTGACCATCAGTGACGATGTAATCCTGCCAACCGGCCTGACCAACCACCCAATCACCAGCCTGAAATTCAGGATGGTTAGATTGCACCACTTTACTGACAGTACCACCAACAATGACGTCATTTATTTCCATCGGCGGAGAATAAGATGGTGCATCGCTCATACGACCACGAACATAAGGGTCGAGAGAAAGATAGACATTGCGTAACAGTAATTCACCCGCTCCGGGGACTGGGATTGGCTGCTGTTCCAGACGAAAATCATTCGGAGTAGGGGCACCATAAGGGCGTGAGGCAAGAACAATACGACGGTTGATATTTGGGCTTTGACTCATAATGGCTTCCTTCATTAATGCTGATAAGGGGAAACTGAGCTTTATTCGCGTAACACAAAGTACCTCTAATCATGGCCAATAAACAGCGTTTGTGTTTGTTTAATTGAGCGAAAAAATGAAAAGTCAGACAGGAGAAGGGAATGAAGAGTAGTGGAAATAAAAACGCCACTGACATCAGTGGCGTTTTGGTGCGATAGGATAGTTATCCCATCATCAGCACCAACATATAAGCAACAAAGATGGCCAGATGAGCAGCACCATTAAGAACATTGGTTCTGCCGGTTGCAAACGAACTCTGACAAAGTAGTAATACGGTAACAAGTAATACTACGTTAGAGGTCGACAGGCCAAAGACCAAATGTTGACCTGTGATGGTCGCAATAAGAACGACAGCGGGTACCGTCAGGGAAATGGTGGCGAGTACAGAACCGAAGAACAGATTCATCGCACGCTGTACCTGATTATTCATTACTGCTTTTAATGCGCCCAAACCTTCAGGTGAAAGAATTAATAATGCAATCAGGAAGCCGGTAAATTGCGGCGGCGCATGTAATTCAGTTAATAAATACTCCAGCGAGCCCGCATTGATTTTAGTGACGGCGATAACAGCAACCAAATGAATCACTAACCAACAGGCATGCCAGGCATTACCATGAGCAGAAGGTTTTCCATGGTGATCGTCCGGGCCATCGCCTTCATCTTCGTGTTCATATATAAACAGATTTTGATGAGTTTTAGTTTGTATGGTCAGGAACACGACATACATCGCTGCAGATAGCAGGGCGATAATCAAAAGTTGACCGGAGCTAAAGGTTCCACTGCTAAAGGTTGCCGGTAAGACCAGAACAATAATTGCCAGCGGTAGTAGCGCGGTCAAATATTGTTTAATACCAGCCAGATTAACATGTTGAGTGGCAAACTTACGACCACCCAGTAACAACGATATCCCTACCAGCCCGCTCATGACTATCATAATGACAGAATATAGCGTATCCCTCATTAGCGTTGGTCCGGTGTCACCGGTAACCATCAGCGCAGAAATCAGGCTGACTTCCAGTATCACCACCGCCAGACTCAGGATTAGTGAACCGTAGGGTTCTCCCAGTCTGTGAGCCAGTACGTCAGCATGACGAACCACACTAAAAGCTGCACCCAGAATCGTAACCAGTGCAAGAAGGTTAATTAAGACAGTAATCAGAAGGTTAGTATTGTGCTGCATAAAGAGCAGTACAGGAATGGTAATCATTGTCAAAATGAGTGAATACTCTTTATGACGAGTTTTGCCCGAAGGATGATGTTGTGCTTGATCCATAAATTCTCTCTGTGGCTAAGGGTATAATCAGGCGATAAAGTGAAGTTCTCTCTTATAACATCCGGAATAGATGTTAATAGAACTTTAGTCACAGGGCTTAAATAATCAGGCCGGACGTTAACCTGCCTGAGAAAAAGGGTTAACGTTACCGGCTCTGAGAAAGCTCTCAGCTAAAACTGCCAGCGAGCCCAGGTAAATAAGACGTTACCATTGTTATAGGTACCAGGAATATAGGTATTTTGGATAGCAAACTGTTTATATTCTATTGAGAATAGTGGCAGTGGTAACGGTAGTGGAATATAGGAATAGTCGTGGCGAGCAGTAATGGCCGCCGTGAAACCCAGCCCTAAACGCCAATCTCTGTCTTTACCAAAATACCAGTTTTTCTGGTAACCATAACCAGCAATTGGTTGAAATTGATTGTGTGAGTCCTGAAACTCCATGGCGTAAATAGAGTGCCAGTTTCCGTCATTGTCAAACCGTGATACGCCATAGCCAACGCCCCAAGGTCTCTCGTTATAAGAGTCGGTTTTATCCTTGTCATACATAGCTCGGTTATGCCAGGTATTCAGAGGCACATAGAGATCGCGGGTAGGAGAGTTCCAGGTTTGTTTAACATTGCTCTTAATGGTTTCCCAAATGCCATCATCTGCCGCCTCTTCTGCAACGGCATTGAAAGATAAACTGAATAACAGAGCTGATGTAATGATAACGGCTTTCATAATTTGAGAATGACTTTCCAGTATGTGTGTATGTCCCTATTCTGCGCATTTCCAAACAAAAAAACGTCGCGCATAGAATCTGTTTTGGCATGGAGCCTTGGCTATTAACCGTCGGTTATTATAGTAAAATCACGTAGGAAATTCACTATAAACGCGCTATTTATGTGGCGTAGTTGTTACAAGATGTTGTTCTGCAGGGATAATGTTTTCGTGAAAATAGCCATTTTCTTTATGGATATTGATAATTAACCTTAATAAATATATGGGTTTATATTGTGTTACATAATCTGCTATCGGGTTAACTCAATCAGCGACATTAATTAGCTTTTAAGTTAAAGTAATCGAATAGTTCGTTATCTGTTATCTAAATATTGAGGGGTCTGTTATGTATGACCGCTATCAGGGGCTGATCTTTGACATGGATGGCACTTTGCTGGATACCGAAGAAGGGCACCGAAAAGCCTGGAATGAAGTACTGGCAAAATATGGCATGGAGCTGGATTTAGAAAAAGTTATCGCTCTGAATGGTTCGCCTTCCTGGAAGATTGCCGAGTTTGTTATCAATAGTTATCAAGTTGATATGGACCCCTATAAATTAGCGCAGGAAAAATTCGATATTGTCGAGGAGATGGTATTGGATATGGTTAAGCCATTACCGATTGTCGAAGTGGTTAAATCCTATCGTGGAAAACGCCCGATGGCAGTGGGTACAGGTAGCATGCATGGTTTTGCCGAAAGGCTCTTGCAACACGTTGGGCTAAAAGATTATTTTACAGCAATTGTTGGCGCTGATGATGTTCAACATCATAAACCAGCCCCGGATACTTTCTTACTTTGTGCACAGTTAATGAAAGTGACCCCTGATTCTTGCATCGTGTTTGAAGATGCGCCATTCGGCCTTCAGGCGGCTAAAGCTGCCGGTATGGATGCCGTGGATGTTCGTTATTTGTGAGTGATACACTATCGCTATCGGCGCTATTTAGCAGTAGTTTTCTGAGTGCGACTATACTGCCAGGCAATTCAGAAGTGGTATTTGCCACTTTGTTAACCACGGTAAATACGGCGCCGTGGTTATTGCTGGTGGTAGCGATTATAGGGAATACGCTAGGAGGGCTGACGAATGTCATCATTGGCCGTATAGCGCCAGTACCTAAACATCACCCACGATTAGAATTGGCTATGAAATGGCTACAACGCTATGGTTCGCCGGCGTTGTTATTAAGTTGGTTGCCCGTAATGGGTGATTTATTGTGTCTGCTGGCCGGGTGGTTACGTTTACCCTGGTGGTCGGTTACTTTTTTTATGCTGCTAGGGAAATCGCTGCGCTACTTGCTTGTGATGGTTATTACTCTAAAAAGCATCTCTTTTTTTAGCTAACAAAAGAGAAAAATACCGATATGAATCTTCGGTTTCGGCAGGTTGTATGAACATTGATTACGGGAGGTCGAATTGATCCCGGACGTATCGAAAGCGCTATCCTGGCTGGAAGCGCATCCTCAGGCTTTAAATGGTATTCAACGTGGTATTGAACGTGAGACCCTCCGCATAACTCCAGATGGTCATCTGGCGACAACTCCGCATCCTAAATCACTGGGTTCGGCATTGACTCATCGCTGGATAACTACGGACTTTGCTGAGGCATTGCTCGAGTTTATTACGCCGGTGGATGGAAATGTCGATCACCTGCTGGCTTTCCTGCGTGATATTCATCGCCATGTGAGTCGCGATTTGGGTTCTGAACTGATGTGGCCATTAAGTATGCCGTGCTTTATCAGTTCAGAAGACAAAATTGAGTTAGCTCAGTACGGTACCTCAAACGTCGGTCGTTTTAAAACTCTGTACCGTGAAGGGTTGAAGAATCGTTACGGTGCATTAATGCAAACTATTTCAGGTGTTCACTATAACTTTTCTCTGCCATTAGAGTTCTGGCAGGCCAGAGAAGGAATTACTGATGCCGAAAGCGGTAAAGAGAAAATTTCGGAAGGGTACTTCCGTTTGATTCGTAACTATTATCGTTTTGGTTGGGTTATTCCTTATTTGTTTGGTGCTTCTCCAGCGCTTTGTTCCTCTTTCATTAAAGGCCGTGAAAACAAAATGCCTTTTGAAAAATTGAAAAGCGGAGCCTGTTATTTGCCTTATGCGACCTCATTGCGCATGAGCGACCTTGGGTATACCAATACTGCTCAAAGTAATCTTGGGATTACTTTCAACAATCTGACTACCTATGTGGAAGGATTAAAAAAAGCTATTTCTATTCCAGCTGAACAGTTTAAACATTTGGATGAGAAGAGTCATGGTCACTACCAGCAGATCAACAGCAATATTCTGCAAATAGAAAACGAATTCTATGCGCCAATTCGGCCGAAGCGCGTTACGCGCAAAGGCGAATCACCATCCGATGCATTATTGCGCGGTGGTGTGGAATATATTGAAGTCAGAGCGTTGGATATCAACCCATTCTCGCCAATAGGTATTGATGCCGATCAGGCGCGTTTCCTCGATCTGTTCCTGATTTGGTGTACCCTGGCAGATGCGCCAGAAATGAGCAGTGAAGAACTTCAGTGTACCCGCCATAACTGGAACCGGGTCATTCTGGAAGGGCGTAAACCGGGGCAAACTATTGGCATCGGTTGTGATACTGCTCGTCAGCCATTGGAAGTCGTTGGTAAATCACTGTTCGCCGATCTATTGCGAGTTGCTGAGGTGTTGGATGGCTCAAACAAAAATTCGCAATATCAGGATGTATGCAATAAATTAATATCAGCCTTTGAAGATCCTGAACTGACCTTTTCAGGCAGAATGCTGCAGGCTATCAAGGATGTTGGTATCGGCAGTTTTGGTTTGGCATTAGCGGAACAATACCGCCAGATGCTACAGTCAGAACCATTAAGTGTATTAACTGAAGATGCAATGGAATCTGAACGTGTCGCTTCTCTCCGTCGTCAGCAAGAGATGGAACAGCAGGATACAATAAGTTTTGATGATTATCTGGCTGAACAAAACCAGCGTTAATAGAATAAAAGAAAGGCCACATATCTAGTGGCCTTATAAACATCTCTAAAAGGGATGATGATAACGAGTGTTCTTGTACTTAGTAGGACTCGCGTTTTCAAGAAAGGTTTCCTGTTTAAGTAAAAAAAGTTATTTTTTTTATGAGTTGACGAAAATGCCATTGTTAGATAGTTTTACCGTTGACCATACTCGTATGGCTGCACCCGCTGTTCGGGTTGCAAAAACAATGCAAACGCCCCATGGTGATACCATTACTGTGTTTGATTTACGTTTCTGTCGCCCGAATATGGAAATTCTGCCGGAGAAGGGGATCCATACTCTGGAGCATCTGTTTGCCGGATTTATGCGTGACCATCTTAACGGTAATGGTGTTGAGATTATCGATATTTCTCCAATGGGATGCCGTACCGGATTCTATATGAGTCTGATTGGTCAACCAGAAGAAGGCCGGGTAGCTAAAGCATGGGAAGCAGCAATGGCTGATATTCTTAAAGTACAGGATCAAAATAAGATCCCTGAACTGAATGAATTTCAGTGTGGTACCTATGAAATGCACTCATTGAAAGAAGCTCATGATATTGCTCGTCATATTATTGACAGCGGTATCCGGGTGAACCACAACGATGAGCTGGCATTACCGGCAGAAAAATTATCCGAGTTACATTTGTAATTCAGTTATCTGCGGTTAAGTTGCTAAATAACAAAACCCGCAAAAGCGGGTTTTGTTTTATCAGATATTCATATTTAATTATTTCTTTTTCAGATTCTTTGCAGGTGGTTCGCCATTAAGCGGACGAATCAACACTTGCTTAATCATATTGTTATTCACTTCGATAATATCGACAGAATAATTTTTGAAGTCAACGTGTGTTCCAGCTACCGGGATATCTTCAAAATATTCCAGCAGTAATCCATTAATGGTTTTGGCAGTAGATGTGGGTAAGTGCCAGCCAAAAGCTTTGTTTAGTTCGCGAATACTGGCACTGCCGTCAATGTAAACCGAGCCGTCTGCCTGAGGTACCACTTCTTCAGCCAGAGAAGGAGACATAGAGGTAGTAAAGTCACCAACGATCTCTTCAAGAATATCTTCTACACTAACCAGTCCCTGAATATCCCCGTATTCATCAACAATGATGCCGACTTTTTCCCGGTTACGTTGAAATTTAACCAGCTGTACGTTCAGAGGTGTTCCTTCCGGAATAAAGTAGATTTTGTCCGCAGCTCGCAACATCGTCTCTTTATTGAATTCACTTTTTTCCATCATCAGGCGATAAGCCTCGCGAACCCGTAACATGCCAATGGCATCATCCAGAGTATCACGGTACAGCACAATACGGCCGTGGGGAGAGTGAGTTAGCTGCTTAAGAATATCTTTCCATTCATCATTCACATTGATTCCGACAATCTCATGGCGTGGAACCATAATGTCATCAACGTTAACGACTTCTAAATCCAGTACTGATAACAGCATGCTTTGATAACGATGAGAAATCAGTGGATTTGAGGCATTGACAATAGTACGCAGCTCATCTTTGCTAACGGCATCACTGCCTTTAACATCGGAGCGCAAACCAAACAGGTGCATAATCAGGCGGGTTATACCGTTCAGTAACCAGACCAACGGTGCCATGATTTTTTGCAAGGGCTTCAGTAGGAAGCTGCTGGGAAACGCGACTCGTTCAGGATAGAGGGCTGCAACCGTTTTTGGCAGAACTTCCGCGAACACCAGAATGACAAAAGTCAGAATACCCGTTGCGATGGCAACACCCAGATTACCATAGAGGCGGATACCGATAACCGTAGCCAGGGAAGATGCCAGAATATTAACCAGATTGTTGCCAATTAAAACCAGGCTGATTAAACGGTCCGGACGCTGTAGCAGTTTTTCTACGCGTCGAGCCTGGCGGTTGCCCTTACTGGCAAGATGGCGGAGCCGGTAACGATTCAGCGTCATCATCCCCGTTTCGGAGGCTGAGAAATAGGCTGAAATCAGCACCATGACAATTAAAATGATAATTAGGGTACCGGTTGATACGTCGTCCACCGATAAATGTCCTCAGTTATAATGCGCTATACGATTAGTATATAAACAGCTCAAACGAAATGCGGTTAATGAGCTAAAAGTTCCTGAATCAGGCGGCTGCCAAAATAACCCATCGTCAGTAAAAATGCGCCGCTCAGACTAAACCATACCACTTTACGACCACGCCAGCCTTTACTGTAGTGGCCCCAGAGTAAAACCAGATAAACCAGCCATGCCATGGTAGACAATGTGGTTTTATGCACATTCTCCTGACCAAGTAGATTATCCAGATAAAGTACGCCGCTCAGTAAGGTAAGCGTCAACAGGATCACACCAACTTGCGTAATGTGGAAGCATTTACGCTCAATAGACAGTAGTGGTGGCATATCCGGGCTGAAGGACAATTTCTTATTTTTCAGCCGATAGTCAATCCAGGCAATTTGAATGGCATATAGCGCTGCAATAATTAACGTAGCATAAGAGAACAGGGCCAGAACAATATGAACCAGCAGCGTTGGGCTATCTTCCAGATGGGTAATAAATTCCCATGGTGTAAAGCTGGCCAGCGCCAGATTGATGATGGAAAAACTGTAAACAATAGGAAGCAATATCCAACCGCGATCTTTAGATGCCACAAATGTCATGATGGCACTGATCAACAGGCTGGTGCCTGAAGCGATGTTAAGCAAACTTAGATTCTGGCCATAGTCGACATCAAAAATACGCTGCTGAAGAGCGATTCCGTGAAAAATGAGCGCAATAGTGGCCGATATCAGCGTCCAGCGACGATGAATGCCTTTTTTTCTTAAAAGACTGGGAATAATCAACCCAAGACTAGTCAGATATGCGATCAGTGATAATATGGCGAAAACAGGCATAATAATTAATGTTTGCATAAACCATGAGAAAAAGTGTAACCAGTATAACGTTAGTGGCGATTCCCTCCAATCAATTCTCAATAAGTATCGGTAACTGACCTGAGTATTGTTCGTGTTATACTTGCTAAAATTTTACCGCTGTCGCGGATTACCATCATGTTGGGCATAAGACGATGTTTGAAAACTTAACCGATAGATTGTCGCGCACGTTGCGCAACATCAGTGGCCGTGGGCGACTGACCGAAGAAAATATTAAAGATACACTGCGTGAAGTCCGTATGGCGCTGCTGGAAGCCGACGTAGCTTTACCGGTGGTTCGTGATTTCATCAATAAAGTCAAAGAGAGCGCCGTTGGGCAGGAAGTTAATAAGAGCCTGACCCCAGGACAAGAGTTCGTCAAAATTGTTCGTAACGAACTGGTTGCTGCAATGGGAGAGGAAAATAACAGCCTCAACTTGGCCGCTCAGCCACCGGCAGTAATATTAATGGCGGGTTTGCAAGGGGCGGGTAAAACTACCAGCGTTGCCAAACTGGCTAAATTCCTGAAAGAAAAACAGAAGAAAAAAGTGCTGGTCGTTTCTGCCGACGTTTACCGTCCGGCGGCAATCCGTCAGTTAGAAACGCTGGCGGAAGCCATTAGCGTTGATTTCTTCCCATCCGACGCTCAGGAAAAACCGGTTGATATCGTTAACAATGCGTTAAAGCAAGCCAAACTTAAGTTCTATGACGTTCTGATTGTCGATACCGCCGGTCGCTTACACGTCGATGAAGCGATGATGGACGAAATCAAACAGGTTCATGCCGCGATTAATCCGGTAGAAACGCTGTTTGTGGTTGATGCTATGACCGGTCAGGATGCAGCTAATACGGCAAAAGCCTTTAATGAAGCACTGCCATTAACCGGTGTAGTACTGACCAAAGTCGATGGTGATGCACGTGGTGGTGCGGCACTTTCTATTCGCCATATTACCGGTAAACCAATTAAGTTCCTGGGTATTGGCGAGAAGACTGAAGCGCTGGAGCCTTTCCATCCGGATCGCGTAGCATCACGTATTCTGGGCATGGGTGATATGCTCTCTTTGATCGAAGATCTTGAGAGTAAAGTTGACCGCGAGCAAGCAGAAAAGCTGGCGAATAAACTGAAGAAAGGCGATGGTTTTGACCTGACCGATTTCCTCGATCAGCTTAAGCAAATGCGCAACATGGGCGGAATGGCCAGCATGATGAGCAAATTGCCCGGCGCAGGCCAGATTCCTGATAACGTTAAAGCACAGATGGATGATAAATTGCTGGTGCGTATGGAGGCGATTATTAACTCCATGACGTTAAAAGAACGTGCCAGTCCGGAAATCATCAAAGGTTCACGTAAACGCCGTATTGCTACGGGTTCGGGTATGCAGGTGCAGGATGTTAACCGCCTACTGAAACAGTTCGACGATATGCAGCGTATGATGAAAAAGATGAAGAAGGGCGGATTAGCGAAAATGATGCGCGGTATGAAAGGTATGATGCCTCCGGGTATGATGCGTTAATTTGGTATATTGATCGTTTCATGGGGGAGATGAGATAAATGGCGTGTTTATCTGTGATAGCCACCAATCTGGCTCAATTTCCCCCAATGGAAAAAAAGATTGCTGAATATATACTGGAAAACCCGAAAAAAATCAGAGAACTGTCATCTCAGGAACTGGCAACAATTTTAAATATCAGTCAGTCCGGCGTGGTTAAGTTTACGCAAAAACTGGGTTTTAAAGGCTATACCGCTTTTAAATTGGCGATCAGTGAAGAGTTGGGGCGTAGTGAGCTGGTAGCCAGTAAGTCGGCGCTTCATCTGCATAATGAAATTACCGGTGATGATACTCTGCTTGAAATTGCCGGTAAGCTGTTATTAGAAAAGCAAAGTGCACTGCATGAAACCATGAATGCTTTACAGCCTCAAATATTTGAGCTGGTGGTTGAGCAAATTTTCAATGCTAAAAAGGTGCATATTACTGGCGTCGGTGGTTCAGCTTTAATTGCGAAAGATCTCACCTATAAATTATTAAAAATTGGTATTCCCGCCTTTTCTGAAATGGATAGTCACGTCCAACTAACTATTGCCCAAACGCTGGGGCCGGACGATGTTCAAATCGCGGTTTCGTATTCCGGCATGCGTCGTGAAGTGGTTCTGGCTGCGGAAGTGGCTAAAAAGCAGGGAGCCAGGCTGGTGACGATCACCAGTTTAAAAAGCAATCCACTAAAAAGTCTGGCTGATTATGCACTTCATTCCGTGGCGGATGAAAGCCAGTGGCGCAGTTCTTCTATCTCTTCTCGTACTGCTCAAAATGCAATTACCGACCTGTTGTTTATGGGATTGGTTCAGCACAATCAGGAACATGCTAACTCACTGATTCAACAAAGCCGTGAATTAGTGAATAAAATCAGTTTGTAATCATTTCTCTGGCTAATTTTTCTCAGACTTATCTGTCACTTAATGTGTGATGAAAATCACATATTGTAGGTTCTGTTTTTATTCCCCTTAAGGAATAATTTATTATCAAATTACGTTTATTTTTGGAATAAAAAATTCCAACCATGATTAATGATAGCAATAATAAGTTTACTGAGGCCCATATGAATATCGATTTAAGCGCCATGGTCACTGAAAGTCGCAATACGGCGAGTGAAGACATCGACCAGCTATCAACGCTGGAGATGTTACGCGTGATAAACAACGAAGACAAAAAAGTCGCGTTGGCCGTTGAAAAGGAGTTACAGCATATTGCGGATGCAGTAGACATTATTAGTGCTGCTTTTACTCAAGGTGGTCGTCTGGTGTACTGCGGCGCCGGAACCTCCGGGCGACTGGGTATTCTGGATGCCAGTGAATGTCCACCAACCTATGGCACTAAACCTGAACAGGTTATTGGCCTGATTGCTGGTGGTCATCAGGCGATTTTTAAAGCGGTAGAAAACGCAGAAGATAGCCTGGAGTTAGGCATTGAGGACCTAAAGACTATTAGCTTCAGTAATAAAGATGTATTGGTTGGTATTGCTGCCAGCGGCAGAACACCTTATGTAATTGCTTCTATGGAGTACGCCAAATCACTGGGCGCTAAAGTTATCAGTATTAGCTGTAATCCGGATAGTCCAATTGCTCAACAGGCTGATATTGCTATTACTCCGGTTGTTGGTGGCGAAGTGGTTACCGGCTCATCACGTATGAAAGCCGGAACGGCTCAAAAGCTGGTTCTGAATATGTTAACCACTGGCTCAATGATCAAAATTGGCAAAGTGTATGGCAACCTGATGGTGGATGTGGAAGCAACCAACGCCAAGCTGGTGGAAAGACAAAAAAATATCGTCATGCAGGCAACCGACTGTAGTCGGGAAGAGGCAGAACAGGCATTGTCACAGTGTCAGCGTCACTGCAAAACCGCCATTGTGATGGTATTAACCGGTATGAGCGCAGAGCAGGCTAAACAGGCTTTATCAGCCAGTCATGGATTTATTCGTGCGGCAATCGCCTCTAAATAATTAGCGCGGAAATGAGAAAAAGAAATGGCTAAAATCACCAGAGAGATGATTGAAGAAATCGTTGTCGCAATCGGCGGACAGGAAAATATCCTGAAAAGCGGTAATTGCATGACGAGATTGCGATTAACACTGAAAGATAATCAGGTGGTTGATAAAAGTCGCCTTAAGGTTATTCCTGGCGTGATGGGAGTCGTGGAGAGCGATAACCAATTACAGATTATCGTAGGCCCTGGAAAAGCACAGGCTGCGGCAGAACTGGTGAATGTTCTTCTGTCAGAACAACCAATAGAAAACGCAGCCAAACCAGCAAGTGAAACTCAGCTAAAAGATATTGCCTCTTCGAAAAAGAAGGAGATGAAATCTAAGCAGAATAGTGCGATTCATCATTTTTTAACTAAATTTGCCACTATTTTTACTCCACTTATCCCCGGATTTATTGCTGCTGGCCTGTTATTAGGTTTTGCAACGCTGATAGAACAATCTTATGTTCAGAGTGGGCAAGAGGTGAGTGGTTACTTGCTGCATGTTATTGCCTACATGAAGTTATTTAGTAAAGGTCTGTTTGCTTTTTTGAGCATTATGATTGGCTATAACGCCCAGCAGGCTTTTGGTGGCTCTGGTGTAAATGGTGCAATTATTGCTTCACTGTTTATTCTGGGATATGACCCAAATGCCACTGCCGGAATTTATTCCGGTATGGATAATTTCTTTGGTCTGCATATCGTGCCGAAGGGCAATATTATCGGAGTATTGATTGCGACCATTGTCGGCGCTTATGTAGAACGAGGCGTCAGACGTTTTATTCCTGATAATCTGGATATGATCCTCACCTCTACGATTACGTTACTGATTATGGGCGCGGTAACTTTTGTGGCGATTATGCCATTTGGTGGCGTTCTGTTTAGCGGTATGTCCTGGTTATTCCTGCATTTAAACGGTAACCCAATTGGTTGTGCCATTTTGGCTGGTCTGTTTTTGATATCGGTTATGTTTGGTATTCATCAGGGATTTATTCCGGTCTATTTTGCCCTGATGGATGCACAGGGCTTTAACTCATTGTTCCCTATTTTAGCCATGGCTGGAGCCGGACAGGTAGGCGCAGCGTTGGCGTTGTATGCCAAATCCGATAAGGCATCATTATTACGTACTCAAATTCGTGGGGCGATTATTCCTGGTCTGCTGGGGGTGGGTGAACCATTGATTTATGGTGTCACATTGCCGCGGGTTAAACCTTTTGTTACTGCCTGTATTGGTGGCGCTATCGGGGGATTCTTTATTGGTTTGGTTGCCTATATGGGATTGCCGGTTGGTTTAAATACGGTATTTGGCCCATCAGGGCTGGTGGCTATCCCGTTAATGACCTCTAATCACGGCATTTTTGCTGGCATAGGCGTATATACCGCCGGATTGCTAGTTTCTTATATCGGTGGTTTTGTGGTGACCTATTTCTTTGGCACCAAAGATATCGATTTATCGTGAGGTATTTTTAGCGATAGAGAAGGGCACCGTTTGGTGCCCTTGGTATTTAAATAAACCAAATCTTCAGCTTATAACCGGGTAATCAGTTCTGCCAGCAGGGCAGAGCGAGGAGCCATGTCAGCAATATTAATATGCTCATATTCAGCATGTGGTCCTGCACCCGTTGAGCCCAATCCATCCAGAGTCGGAATACCCATCGCAGCGGTAAAGTTACCATCGCTACCACCACCAACGGCGGCATCCGTTACTTCAAAGCCCAGCGCGTTAGCGGCATCTTGAGCTTTCGCCATTAGTCCGGCGGAGGCTGCATTACGCTCCATTGGTGGGCGAACCATGCCACCTGTTACAGTTAGCTTAATCCCATCAAGTTTGGCAATTGAACCGTATATCGTCTGATGAATACGTTCGGCTTCATCCAGTTTGGTTACTCGTACGTCAATGCTCAGGTTGGCTTCTTCTGCGACCACGTTAATCTTACTACCGCCGCTAACGATCCCTACGTTAACCGTAGTGCCATTTTGTGGTGCATTAAGTGAATGCAGGTATTGGATCTGATAGGACATTTCCTGAATGGCACTGATACCGTCCTCAGGGTTATTACCAGCATGAGCTGCACGGCCTTTGATATGAACATAAAAACGTCCGGTACCTTTACGACCGGTTTTTAGTGCACCGCTGGCGGTAGTTGGTTCAGCAACCAGCACCTGTTGATAGTGCTTTGCCTGTTCTTCAATAATTGGACGGGAACTTGGGCTACCTAATTCTTCATCAGCATTACACAGAAAACGGATGTGGCGATCTCCCAGCAGATTTAATTCTTTTAGTGCTTTAACGGCCCAAATTGCCTGAACCAGTCCACCTTTCATATCCAGTACACCTGGGCCAAACAGCTTGCCGTCTTCCTGACGCAAGGTCAGACGACCAACATCCCATACGGTATCAAAGTGACCCAGAATCAGGGTGTGTTGTGAACCATTACCAATATCAAACGCCAAATGGTCGCCGTATTCAGTTTGGGGGAATACTTCAGCTTTTGCTCCCAAGTGTTCCATAAACAGTTTTTGTAGAACCTGACCGCAAGCATCAACTGCAGCTTTGTCGTGAGAAGGGGATTCGGCTTTAGCTAATAGTTCAAGATCGGCCAAAATGTGACTCTGATGTTGAGTCAAATAAGAGGAAATTGCTGACATAATTATAACCTTATTTTTATCAAGGAATCCGAGTATAACGCTTCTGATGAGGGAAAAGAAAATCGATCAAACACGCTTTTGATTTGGATCTAATACTTGTTTTGCATGTGTCCTGCTTTCTTTGCATTGTTACTTTTCTCTATGGCTTGTTAGCCTGATGATTCAGTGGGTTAGGGTTTGTCTTCGATGAATTAATCACCCTAATAATAAGTAATAACAAGGTAATTCATCAGGAGTTAATAATGTATCTTTATGATTTAGTTATTAAGAATGTCCATCTCAAAGATCCAATGAATAAAACAGATGGCTTAATGGATATTGGTATAGCCGATGGCAAAGTCGCAATAACGCACATTGATATCCCTATTATTCAGGCTAAAAAAGTTATCGACTTAAGCGGATATACTGCAATTCCCGGCATTATCGATCCTCATACTCACGTTAGTGAGTTCTGGGGAAGTAATAATGGCCAGACTATGCTGGCAAAAGCGGGTGTTTGTACCACACTGGATATGGCTGGCCCGCTGGACGATATCCTTAATTCAGTTCCACAACACGGTGCCGGACTGAATGTGGCAGTCCTTCAATTTGCCAGCCCACCTTATACGCTGACAGGCTCAAATCCTTCTGCGGATGAAATACGTACTCTGGTTGAAACCAGTCTTCATCAGGGGGCATACGGTGTAAAGCTGCTTGGTGGACACTATCCGTTAACCCCGGATGCTTCCGGGCGATTAATTGAGGAAATTGCCATTCAGGGCGGTTATGTGGCCTGGCATGCGGGCACCACTCAACATGGCTCCAATATTGAAGGAATGCGTGAAGCGGTGACTATGGCAAATGGTCACTTCTTACATTTAGCCCATATAAATAGTTACTGTCGCGGTGCAATAAATAGCGAGTTGGAAGAGACGCAAGAAGCCATCTCGCTACTTATCAATAATCCTAACATTTACAGTGAATCCTATATTTCACCGTTAAACGGTACCAGCTTGGCCTGTAAAGATGGCGTTCCCATTAGCAAAGTAACCTGTAATAGTCTGATTAAGTTGGGATTCTCAGCAACCGAGGCCGGAATGGAGCAGGCCTTTCGGGCAGGGAAAGTGGGTTGTGTTATCAATGGTGGTAGCGAAAGCATTCGAATTTGTGGTGAAGAGGGCATCAAAGTCTGGCGCGAAAATGGTACTGAACTGGGAGGAATGTTTCCGGTTAATCCTCCATTGCCTCGTATCATGTTAGCGCAAGCTAAACGTGAATCTGGTGATTTTGTGGTGGACTGTCTGTCAACCGATGGCGGCTGCCTGCCGCGCAATGTTTTGGTTGAAAAGGGATTAGGATTGGTTTTTCTTGATGTGATCACACTGGATGAATTTATTATCAAAACATCCTGGAATCCTTCACGGATGTTACGTTTATCAAATAAAGGTAGTCTGGGCATTGGAATGGATGCGGATATAACCGTATTGGATATACAGAGCCGAACACCTGTTGCTACGATTGTGGGTGGAAATATCGTCATGTACAAAGGGCTGGTATGTGGACAAGGCTCGACGATGATTTGCACCAGACAAGGGGAAGAAACGCTGAAAAAACGAGGGCTCAGAACATGCGTAACCGATCCTTCTCAGAAGCCTCTGGCGATGAGTCTGACTCGTTAATTTGAGCTAAATTTATTTAGGTCTTATCTCCTCCACTAAATTAAACTGGGGCGAAACACTTTATTCCGACATGGGTAATTGATTTATGTGGTAAGTTACCCCTGTTTATTGAGTGATGTAGTCTCTGTTCCAGCCACTTTTGGAATTGAATCACTAATATCAGGCGCTTTAGGTTGCTTTTTGCGCCAAAATGAGTAAAATTTTCGGGCTTTTTATATTGCACCAGACCCCGTTCCTCGATGGGGTCTGTGTGTTTTATTAACTAAAGAGGATGTTATGGTAACAATTCGTTTAGCTCGTGGCGGCGCTAAAAAGCGTCCGTTTTATCAAGTTGTTGTGACCGACAGTCGTAATGCACGTGACGGTCGCTTCATCGAACGCGTAGGCTTCTTCAACCCGGTTGCAACCGGTCAGGCAGAACGTCTGCGTTTAGATCTGGACCGTATCAATCATTGGACTGGTCTGGGTGCAACCGTTTCTGATCGCGTAGCTTCGCTGATCAAAGACGCAAACAAAGCAGCATAATTTGTCTGGGTGTCAACAAATGAGCAAGCTACTAAATCCGGTAGTTCTCGGGAAACTGGGTTCTACATATGGCATCCGGGGTTGGCTCAGAGTGTTCTCATCCACCGAGCAGTCTGAAAGCATTTTTGATTATCAGCCGTGGTATATCCAGCGGGCTGGTGAATGGCGGGTTATCGAGCTGGAAAGCTGGAAACGCCACAATCAGGATTTGATCATCAAGCTGAAAGGCGTTGACGATCGCGAAGTTGCCAACAGTTTGACCAATTGCGAAATTGCCGTTGAAGCTGAGCAACTGCCACCACTGGAAGAGGGTGATTACTACTGGAAAGACCTTATGGGCTGTCAGGTAGTAACAACTTCAGGTTATGAATTAGGTAAAGTCACAGACATGATGGAAACCGGTTCAAATGACGTTTTAGTGGTTAGAGCAAATCTGAAAGATGCTTTTGGCGCCAAGGAGCGTTTAATTCCGTTCCTGGATGGACAAGTTATCAAAAAAATCGATCTCACTGCTCAATTAATTGAAGTTGATTGGGATCCTGGTTTCTAACTCCGTATTTGACGCGATAAGCGTCTGGCGGTAGTAGCAAATGGAACGTTAAGTATGTGGATTGGTGTAATTAGCCTGTTCCCCGAAATGTTCCGCGCGATTACCGATTATGGGGTAACCGGCCGAGCAGTAAAAAATGGCCTGCTGAGTGTAACCTGCTGGAGTCCACGCGACTTCACGCACGATCGGCACCGTACCGTGGACGACCGGCCTTATGGCGGTGGACCGGGGATGTTGATGATGGTGCAACCCTTACGGGATGCAATACACACGGCAAAAGCAGCGGCAGGCGAAGGGGCGAAAGTTATTTATCTTTCTCCACAGGGTCGCAAACTGGACCAACAGGGTGTTTGCGAACTGGCAACTAATCAGAAGTTGATTTTGATTTGTGGCCGGTATGAAGGCGTGGATGAGCGCGTAATACAAACCGAAGTCGATGAAGAATGGTCTATCGGTGATTATGTACTCAGTGGCGGCGAGCTTCCCGCGATGACATTGATTGATTCGGTTTCCCGTTTTATACCGGGAGTACTGGGCCACCAAATGTCAGCAGAAGAGGACTCGTTTGCCGACGGTTTGTTGGACTGTCCGCACTATACCCGACCTGAGGTGTTAGATGGCATGGAAGTACCGGCAGTATTACTTTCGGGCAACCATGAACATATTCGTCTTTGGCGCATGAAACAGTCGCTGGGTCGAACCTGGCTTAGAAGACCTGAGCTTCTAAAAAGCCTAGCTCTGACTGATGAGCAAGCAATGCTGTTAAAACAGTTCCAACAGGAACACCAACAGCAAGACTAATAAGGGAAGGATAATCGTTCCCGCAGTTTCAGTTTACCTAGGGTAAGAGAGATATTATGAGCAACATTATTAAGCAAATTGAACAAGAACAGATGAAAAAGGACGTACCTGCATTCCGTCCGGGTGATTCCGTGGAAGTTAAGGTATGGGTCGTTGAAGGTAGTAAGAAACGTCTGCAGGCATTCGAGGGCGTGGTTATCGCTATTCGTAACCGCGGTCTGCATTCTGCGTTCACTGTTCGTAAGATTTCCAACGGCGAAGGTGTAGAGCGTGTATTCCAGACTCACTCACCTGTTATTGACAGCATTACTGTTAAACGTCGTGGTGCCGTTCGTCAGGCTAAACTGTACTATCTGCGTGAGCGTGCTGGTAAGTCTGCTCGTATCAAAGAGCGTCTTGGTAGTAAAGCTTAAGCAACATCCAAAAGCTATTAGTTATATACAGGGCTTAGCAATGCTAAGCCCTTTTTTTATATCTGATTTATCGTAATCAGACCCAGCCTTTACTGCGAAACTCTTTCAGTACGCTGACAAACGTTGTCATCTCTTCTGGTGTACCCAGCGTCAGACGATTCCAGCCTTTAGCCGGTGGGAATTCGCGGCCAACAAACACGTGGTATTCCTTCATTCTGTCTTGATAGGTTTTTACTTCCCCCGGAACTTTGTGGAAGATAAAGTTAGCTTGTGAAGGCAAATACTCCAGACCCAGCTCATCCAGCGCATTGGTAACAATCTTACGGGCGGTTTCTACGGAGGTTTTACTGATAGTCAGGAAAGTCTTGTCGTCCAGAGAGGCGAGTGCCGCAACCGCACCCGCAGCATTGGTATTATCCAGAGAAATAAAATCTTCAACTTGAGCAATAATCTCTTCATGAGCAACAGCGTAACCAATACGCAGGCCTGCTAATGCATAAATTTTAGAAAAGGTACGAGTTACCACCACGTTTTTATGCTGTTTTAAAATTAGCTCGATACCGCTGTGAAAACGCGGATCGGTGACAAATTCGGCATAGGCTTCATCCAGCAGAAACAAAGTGCGTTCCGATGCTGCTTTAATCCAGGGATCAATCTGATCGGCTGGTGTAATGGTCGCCGTTGGGTTATTCGGATTACACAGATACACAATGGATAAACCAGGGAATTCATCCGCAATCTTTTTCATTGCTTCAATATCAAACGCCAGCTTATCGTTTAATGGTACTTTAATAACGGCAACACCAAGCGCTTTGGCATACAGCTCGGCATAGTTGAAGGTTGGATCGGGAACAATAACCTGAACCTTCTGACCCGCTTTCTGGGCCTGATAAATAGCCATTTGAACCACAGCCTGAATGGATTCTGATGAACCATTACCTAATGAGATATTTTTTGCCTGTAGTTTGTGGCTTTCAGCTATTTTTTCAATTAACTGCTCTCTGGCAGCATCCGGATAGCGAAAGGCTTGAGGTAAGGCGTTCACCACCGCTTGCTGCGCTTTAGGAGACATTCCCAGAGAGTTTTCATTAAAGTTAAGTAACAGCGGTTGTTCTTTGGTTGGTGTCGGTAAAATTTTTGCAGCACTGGCGGTTTGATTATCCTGGCTGGCTCTGGCGACGCCGGTGGCCAAATTACCAAAAGTTAATCCACCCAGTAGTAATCCTGATGATTTTAATAACGTACGTCTGTCCATAATTCTCTCTCTTATAATGAATATTTATTCAATAAATATGGGTTATCCGCAATAACCTAGCGAGTTTCATGAATATTGTAAATATCAGGAAATAAATTTATTGTGAGAAAATAGAGAGGAATAGAGCAGCAGATGACAGAGAAGGAAGAGAAGTAATAAGTTAATCGCTATGCATTGCCCACATAGCGATTAACCGAAGGGATTATTAAAGCAAATCAGCCTTTGATATCGTTAGTTTCGATAATCTTTTTGACTTTATCCGCCTGAGACGCCAAATTTAACTGCCGATATGCATTTTCCATTAACGGTAATGCATTGCGCGTTGCTTTAGAATCAGGATAATCACGCATCATTTGCTCAACGCGGTTAACTACTGCAACAAAAGCGCCGCGCTTAGTGTAATATTGCGCAACGGAAAGCTCGTAGTTAGCCAGACGGTTGTGCAACGCCACTAAACGCTTTTGAGCATCCGCTGCATAGGCGCTTTGTGGGAAGTTTTGCACCAACTGAGTAAAGTCGCGGAACGCGGCGCGAGCATGTTGCGGATCGCGATCCGAACGGTCAATACCAAAGAAATCTTGTACGGTATTACCATCGAATGCCATATCGGTTAAACCACGCATATACATAACATAATCAATGTTAGGGTGCGTAGGGTTTAAACGGGCAAAGCGATCGATAGTGGCCTGTGCCATTGGTAACTCATCTGCTTTATAATAAGCGTAGATCAGGTCCAGTTGCACTTGCTGTGAGTAAGGGCCAAATGGATAGCGGTTATCAAGCGCTTCCAGTTCTGTGATGGCGCCCCGGAAGTTGCCGCTTTGTAGTTTTTCTTGCGCGGTTGCATACATTTCCGATGGCGGATTATCGGGGACAGTGTCCGATGAGCAACCTGCCAACGTCAGGCTCAATATGGCAGAGGCCACTAAATATTTCATACGCATCATGACGTTTTGCTTATCCTCAGAGTGTTGTTCTGGAAGCTATCCATTCAGCTTCCGGTGAGTACCAGTTACAATAGCACATTATTTTAAACGGCATTGCCGCGAAAACCCAACTTAAAACTTAAGAAGTTATTTTATGTCACAGCAAGTACAACTCACAGCAACAGTTGCCGAGTCACAACTCGGACAACGATTAGATCAGGCTTTGGCCGAATTGTTCCCTGATTATTCACGTTCTCGCATAAAAGAATGGATTTTGGAAGAGCGTGTATCAGTAAACGGTCAAATAATCGCCAAACCTAAAGAAAAAGTTTTGGGTGGTGAGTGTATCGCAATTGATGCGCTGATCGAAGAAGAAGTACGTTGGGAATCGCAAGATATTGCATTAAACATTGTTTATGAAGATGACGATATTATCGTTATTAATAAACCAAGGGATTTTGTTGTGCATCCGGGCGCCGGTAATCCTGACGGTACGGTATTAAATGCTTTGTTACATCATTATCCGCAAATTGCTGATGTACCCCGGGCAGGTATTGTTCATCGTCTGGATAAAGATACGACTGGCTTAATGGTAGTGGCAAAAACAGTACCAGCTCAGACTCGTTTGGTGGAAGCGTTGCAGGCCAGAGAAATCACCCGTGAATATGAAGCGGTGGCGATTGGTACTATGGCCGGTGGTGGTACAGTCGATGCAGCGATTGCGCGTCATCCAACCAAGCGTACCCATATGTCAGTTTATCCTATGGGTAAGCCAGCGGTGACTCACTATCGCATTATGGAGCACTTCCGCGCCCATACTCGCTTACGCTTACGTCTGGAAACGGGCCGAACTCACCAGATCCGTGTGCATATGGCGCATATTACCCACCCACTGGTTGGTGATCCGTTATATGGTGGTCGTCCTCGTCCACCTAAAGGTGCGTCTGAAGCCTTTATACAGCAATTACGCTCTTTCGACCGTCAGGCACTGCACGCCATTATGCTGCGTTTGTATCACCCAATTACCGGTGAACTGATGGAATGGCATGCGCCATTACCAGAAGATATGGTACAACTGATCGCTGCGCTACGGGCTGATACTGAACTTTTTAAAGATGAGCTGAACTGGTAATGATCCCACTAATAACGCCGGAATGGATAGCACCTGCTGGAGTGAAAGCGGTTAGCACTACGCGTAATGGCGGTGTTAGCCAGGCTCCTTATGATACGTTGAATCTGGGAAACCATGTTGGTGATGAACCAACGGATGTGCGACAGAATCGTCAGCGTTTAGCGCAGCAACTGGACCTTTCCGGCGATATTACCTGGCTTGAACAAGTTCATGGCGTCGAGGTATTAACCCTGACGCAAAATACACCAACATCTTTACGTGCTGATGCCAGCTATACCCGTACGCCGGGTAAAGCGTGCGCCATCATGACCGCCGATTGCCTTCCGGTGCTATTTTGTTCGCTAAAAGGTGATGAAGTTGCGGCGGCTCATGCAGGTTGGCGAGGGCTTCAGGCGGGAATTCTTGAACGGACGGTTGAAAACTTTATCACCACGCCGGATAACATTATCGCGTGGTTAGGGCCAGCAATTGGTCCAACACAGTTTGAGGTCGGGCCTGAAGTTCGTGATGCTTTTATGGCGGTAAATCCACTTGCAGATAGTGCATTTACCCCCAGAGCCGATAAATATCTGGCTGATATTTACCTGCTGGCTCGTCAGCGCCTTCAATCTCTGGGTATACAAAAAATTTATGGCGGCAGCTACTGTACGGTTAGCCAACCTGAACTCTTTTTTTCATACCGGCGTGAAAGAGACACCGGTAGAATGGTTAGTCTGATTTGGTTTGATTAATTTATTGATATTGAATCAGTTGTTTATTCTGTGAACCCATCTTAAAAATTTATATTGACTTTGATCTTGAAAAACGCATTCGCACCCTTATCTATATGGCATAGCAACATATATTGTTGATCTGTTTTTTGGAGGTGTTATGCGTCTGGATCGTCTTACCAGCAAATTTCAACTCGCTCTGGCCGATGCTCAATCATTAGCGTTAGGGCGTGATAATCAATTTATAGAACCTATTCATCTGATGAGCGCTTTGCTCAGTCAGGATGGTGGGAGTATTCGTCCATTATTAACTTCTGCGGGAGTTGATGTTAACCGGTTGCGCCGCGACCTGGATGATGCATTAAGTCGCGCCCCACAAGTGGAAGGCGCAGGTGGTGATGTTCAGCCATCTAATGAACTGGTTCGTATTCTGAACCTGTGCGACAAACTGGCTCAAAAGCGTAACGATAAATTTATCTCTTCCGAACTGTTTGTTCTTGCTGCATTACAGGAACGCGGTCAGTTAAGCGATCTGTTGAAAAAAGCCGGTGCAACCAGTGAAAGGTTAACTCAGGCGGTTGATCAATTAAGAGGAGGTGAAAGCGTGGATGATGCGAGTGCAGAAGATCAACGTCAGGCGTTGAAGAAATATACCATCGATCTGACTGAACGGGCAGAACAGGGAAAACTGGACCCGGTGATCGGTCGTGATGAAGAGATCCGTCGGACCATTCAGGTATTACAGCGTCGTACTAAAAATAACCCGGTATTGATTGGTGAGCCGGGCGTTGGTAAAACCGCAATCGTTGAAGGTTTGGCCCAGCGTATTGTGAATGGTGAAGTACCTGAAGGGCTGAAGAATAAGCGTGTGCTTTCGTTAGATATGGGAGCCCTGATCGCCGGTGCAAAATATCGTGGTGAATTTGAAGAGCGTCTAAAAGGCGTCTTGAGCGATCTGGCGAAACAGGAAGGTAGCGTCATTCTGTTTATCGATGAATTACACACCATGGTTGGTGCCGGTAAAGGCGATGGCGCGATGGATGCCGGTAACATGCTCAAACCAGCGCTGGCTCGCGGTGAGTTACATTGCGTTGGTGCCACAACGCTGGATGAATATCGTCAATATATTGAGAAAGATGCGGCGTTAGAACGTCGTTTCCAGAAGGTTTATGTCGCAGAACCAACCGTTGAAGATACCATCGCTATCCTGCGTGGTTTAAAAGAACGTTACGAACTGCACCACCATGTGCAGATTACTGACCCGGCTATTGTTGCGGCGGCGACTTTGTCACATCGCTATGTTTCCGATCGTCAGTTACCGGATAAAGCGATTGACCTGATTGATGAAGCTGCATCCAGCATTCGTATGCAGATGGATTCTAAACCTGAGTCATTAGACCGTTTGGATCGTCGTATTATTCAGTTAAAGCTGGAACAGCAGGCATTGATGAAAGAGTCTGATGAAGCCAGCAAGAAACGCCTTGAAATGCTAAACGAAGAGTTAGAGCAGAAAGAGCGTGAATATTCTGAGCTGGAAGAAGAGTGGAAAGCGGAAAAGGCGGCGGTCTCTGGTACACAGACCATTAAGTCCGATCTGGAGCAGGCAAGGACTTCTCTGGAACAGGCTCGCCGTGTAGGCGATCTGGCCAGAATGTCAGAATTGCAATATGGCACCATTCCGGGACTGGAAAAGCAGTTAGCGCTGGCGGAAAGCTCTGAAGGCAAAACCATGAAGCTGTTGCGTAATAAAGTGACAGATGCAGAAATTGCTGAGGTACTGGCTAAAGCAACGGGTATTCCGGTCGATCGTATGCTGGAAGGGGAACGCGACAAACTGCTTCGCATGGAAAAACAATTGCATCAGCGAGTCATTGGTCAAAATGAAGC
Organism: Limnobaculum zhutongyuii; assembly: GCF_004295645.1. Classification (NCBI taxonomy): domain Bacteria; kingdom Pseudomonadati; phylum Pseudomonadota; class Gammaproteobacteria; order Enterobacterales; family Budviciaceae; genus Limnobaculum; species Limnobaculum zhutongyuii. Next base: position 3,757,033 of record NZ_CP034752.1, on the reverse strand, counting down.
GGTTGAAGCGGTATCGAATGCAATTCGTCGTAGCCGGGCTGGTTTATCCGATCCAAACAGACCAATAGGTTCATTCCTGTTTCTGGGACCAACCGGGGTAGGTAAAACCGAGCTGGCAAAAGCACTGGCTAACTTTATGTTTGACAGTGATGATGCCATGGTGCGTATCGATATGTCAGAATTTATGGAGAAACACAGCGTTTCTCGTCTGGTAGGTGCACCTCCGGGCTATGTCGGTTACGAAGAAGGTGGCTATCTGACCGAAGCGGTTCGCCGTCGTCCATATTCAGTTATCTTGCTGGACGAAGTGGAAAAAGCGCATCCGGACGTATTTAATATCCTGTTGCAGGTATTGGATGACGGTCGCTTAACCGATGGTCAGGGACGTACCGTTGATTTCCGCAATACAGTGGTGATCATGACATCCAACCTGGGTTCAGACATGATTCAGGAGCGTTTTGGTCAGTTGGATTATGGTGAAATGAAAGAGTTGGTGATGAGCGTAGTTAGTCATCACTTCCGTCCGGAGTTCATCAACCGTATCGATGAAACGGTGGTATTCCATCCGCTGGGTGAGAGCATGATTAAATCCATCGCACGCATTCAGTTGCAGCGTTTGTATCAACGCCTGGACGATCGCGGTTATGTCATCAGCATGTCCGAAGCGGCTTTGGATCTGTTAGCCAAAGAAGGATACGATCCGGTTTATGGTGCACGTCCGTTGAAACGGGCTATTCAGCAGGAAATTGAGAACCCGCTGGCACAGCAAATTCTTTCTGGCCAGTTATTACCAGGGGTACCGGTAGTGCTGGATGTTGAGGGTGACAAGATTGTTGCTAAGCAATAATCAGTAGTAACCAATTAAAAGAGGGTGACAAATGTCACCCTCTTTTTTTGGCTGTTTATCTGATGCGGTGAGCGGAAAATAATCAGGTTTCTGTTTTGTCTCTTTTTAGTGCTTCCCAGCTAAGGCCAAAGCGAGAAAGATACTTTCTTAATCTGTCTGCATCATTTGGGTTCTGTTTTTGCTGGCGGGAAACGGCAAATAGCTTCCTTCCCGCCTCAGACAGACTATTGCTGGCATGACAGATTTCTATAACCGCTTGCAGTTGATACTGATCAAAGAGATCTATTGGCTGATCCAGTTCCGGCAATAAAAGTGGTTTAGTGTTATATCCCCAGCTTTCCTGCAAACGCTTTATTTCATCATTTACAATATCATCACTAATTCTTCCTGATTCAGCCAGAGTCGCCATACGGGTTATGGAGGCACTCAATTCACGGAAATTGCCTGACCAAAGCGCCTCGGATGAGGTGGCAAAAGAGAGATATTTACGGCGAGATTCGGCATTAAAACGTGTTTGCTCTCCCTGTTCACGAGCAAAACGAGCCAGTTCATAATCCAGATTGGGTTCAATATCTTCACTGCGTTGAGCCAGACCTGGAAGTTTGTAAGTCCATAAGTTAATCCGGGCATACAGATCCTCACGAAATAAACCTTCACTAACCTGCTTGCGTAAATCCCGATGAGTACCTGCAATCAGTTGAAAGTGGCTTTGTGTTTCTTTATCACTACCAAAAGGAAGAAACTTTTTTTCTTCAATGGCTTTCAGTAACATTGCCTGTTCATCCAGCCCCAGTTCCCCGATTTCATCTAAAAATAACATGCCGTTATCAGCGGCCCGCAGCAGGCCAGGGCGGTCTGTTTGAGCACCGGTAAACGAACCTTTAACATGACCAAACAAAGTCGACATTGCGCTATCACCCCGAAGCGTAGCGCAGTTAACCTCAACGAATCGACCACTTATTTGATGTCGTTCCAGTTTAAGTTCATAGATACGCCGGGCAAGGAATGATTTACCCGCGCCGGTAGGGCCCACCATTAATATTGGTGCAGTAGAACGAATGGCGACACGTTCAATTTCTTCAATCAGACGGTTAAAGGTGGCATTACGCGTTGCAATCCCCGCTTTTAAATAAGAGACCGAGTTTTCACTGATTTGTTGGAAACGAGTTGATATCTGATCGTAACGACTTAAATCCAAATCGATAATGGCGTAATTGCCTTCAGGATTACCCGGATGCTCATCGTTCTTATTGTGCCTGTCCGGCATAGTTTGAATTAGCTTACCTGGGAGGTAACGGGCTTCTGTAAGTAAAAACCAACAGATTTGTACAATGTGAGTACCTGTGGTGATGTGGACTAAATACTCTTCATTTTCGGTATCAAAAGGGTAGTGTTCAGAAAAATCTAATAGCTTGGTATATACCTCTTCAATATCCCAGGGATCGTTTAAGGTAATGGTATTGAGCTTAACTTCAGTTTGTGGCGATACCAGTTGGATATCCTGAACCAGCTGTTCGGCCATTCCCCGATCTCTGGCGGCATGAATCAACTCGAGCCTGTCAATATGCAAATCAGGTTGTTGGCACATTCCTACGGTTGGACGCCATTTATTCCAGCGGTTCTCCCGCTTGCCGCGCTTATCCAAAACGGTACCTAATACACCGATCGCAACCCGCTTCATATCTTATCCCTGAATATAAATATTATCTGAAGAAATAAATTATCTTATATTGTTAATATTCGCCAGCATTAAAGTGCTTGTCTTAATTTCCATTTAAAACAAAAGATTAAATGTATTTTTAATGATGAGAGAAAGTTGGCAAGCCGATTGCAATACCTACCATAGCATTGTAAGCAATAACCAATAAAAAAGGAGAATGGTAATGAAAAAGGGATTGCTAACGAATCGTAAAGATTTACCTGTTGATGACCATCCTGTATCGGAAGAGATGAAAAAACGCATCCTGAATGAACTGGAAGAGATAGAAGTAAAGTTTGATGTCAAAGTTTTGTATGCCTGTGAATCTGGAAGTAGAGGATGGGGATTTGCTTCAACCGATAGTGATTATGATGTTCGATTTATCTATGTACATAAAGCGGAGTGGTATCTGACCGTTGAACCTGGGCGGGATGTGATAGAGCGTCCACTGGATGATGAACTGGATATCAGCGGCTGGGAATTACGTAAAGCACTGGGTTTATTAAAAAAGGCTAACCCGACATTATTAGAATGGCTGGATTCACCGATAGTTTATCGTGAGGATAGTGATTTTATGGATAAGTTTCGTACTCTGGCGGTTGAGCACTTCTCAAGTTTACGAGCGCGTTATCACTATTTATCGATGGCAAAAAAGAACTTTCGTGGCTATTTGCAAGGAGATACGGTTCGACTGAAAAAATATCTCTATGTATTACGACCACTGCTGGCGGTTAAGTGGATAGATGAACGAGCAACCGTACCGCCAATGCCGTTTTCTTTGTTACTGGATATCGTTGAAGACAAAGCGTTACTAAGTGAAATCGACTATTTACTGAAAGTTAAACGAGCAAATACCGAATCTCAATACGGTGAAAAATTAGTACAGATACATAACTTTATTGAACAAGAATTAAATTGGTATGCTTTGAGCCAGTTTAACGAGGATAAAGATGAGGAGCGATTATCGGTATTGGCATTGGACCATTTATTAAAAGAATGCGTGATGTCCTGATCCTTAATCAGTTTAATCCAGGAGCCCTGAAGAATATTTCCGGGCTCTTTTTATCTTTAACACTACAGGTGTGAGTGTTAATGAAATCATAAGAGCAGACAAACTAGTGACCACAACCATACCTGGTGAAATGGCAGGGTATATCAACGTAATTCTTATAAAAGAAATAACGAATGACAGAACGAGAACGACTAACCAATAGTTTAATGAAATATGAGTGCTGGTTTTATTATCTTTAGGCATGAGCCACAAATAGATAAGAATAGTTAATCCGCCCAACAGTGTGCTTAAGTGCTGCAATAGTTTGTGCACAGGAACCGAATAGCCCAATAGTTCGATATTGACCGAAGAGTAATGAAGATAATTGACGAAGAAAGCATCCTTGTGGGTAAAGCTATCCCAAAGTAAGTGAGAAAAGATGCCAAGCATAATAGAACCAAGAAGCACGGATTTATGCTTATTCGCATAAGCAGGCCAGTCCAATCGGGTCAGATAAGATAAACGACAGTATAAAAACTGAGGCAGATTATTGATTAAACTATTTCTGACTATGCCGTGAAAAATAAAGCTTAATAGCAGGGCTACGGGAAGATCAAACAGAAAAATACCGGATAGCGAATGACTGTAAAGGCTTTTAACCTCCATTCTTAAGAAATATTCAAAATCAGGTACCATACTGCCAGCAATTAAACCAGTCAGAGAACATCTTCTGGCAAAAAATGAGCCTAGAGGTAAAACGATTGCTGGATGTACGAAGGTAAATGGCATCGGGTTCTTCAATATGATTATGCAAATAATTCACTGACTTTATTGGGATAGTGTGAAGACAACATGAAGTGAAATCGTTTGTTCACTGTGAATATATCATTTGACGCATGTCATTCCGTTGGTGAATAAATGAACGGTTAGCATCTATTTTAAAATTAACACTTGCCAGAAGATTTTGAGTCCCTATAATGCGCCTCCACTGACAACGGATAACGTCGTCAGTCAGAGAATTAAGGTTAACGTTAAGACGTTTTAACACTTGACTCTGAAACGGATTCGCGTAATATACGCAGCCCGTGCCGCGGGAAGCGCAGCTTTCTGTCGGCCATGCTCTTTAACAATTTATCAGACAATCTGTGTGGGCACTCACAAGACGGTATCTCACGTCATTACACTTCGGTGTAACGACACAAAAAAATACCAAGTCTTAAAGAGTGACCAGACAGTAATTCATTTTGAATTATTGAAAGTAATCTTTGAGCATCAAGCTTTTAATTGAAGAGTTTGATCATGGCTCAGATTGAACGCTGGCGGCAGGCCTAACACATGCAAGTCGGGCGGTAGCACAGAGGAGCTTGCTCCTTGGGTGACGAGCGGCGGACGGGTGAGTAATGTCTGGGGATCTGCCTGATGGAGGGGGATAACTACTGGAAACGGTAGCTAATACCGCGTAACGTCGCAAGACCAAAGCGGGGGACCTTCGGGCCTCGCGCCATCAGATGAACCCAGATGGGATTAGCTAGTAGGTGGGGTAATGGCTCACCTAGGCGACGATCCCTAGCTGGTCTGAGAGGATGACCAGCCACACTGGGACTGAGACACGGCCCAGACTCCTACGGGAGGCAGCAGTGGGGAATATTGCACAATGGGGGAAACCCTGATGCAGCCATGCCGCGTGTGTGAAGAAGGCCTTAGGGTTGTAAAGCACTTTCAGTGGGGAGGAAGGATGTGGTGTTAATAGCACCATGTATTGACGTTACCCACAGAAGAAGCACCGGCTAACTCCGTGCCAGCAGCCGCGGTAATACGGAGGGTGCAAGCGTTAATCGGAATTACTGGGCGTAAAGCGCACGCAGGCGGTTTGTCAAGTCGGATGTGAAATCCCCGGGCTTAACCTGGGAACTGCATCCGAAACTGGCAAGCTAGAGTCTTGTAGAGGGGGGTAGAATTCCATGTGTAGCGGTGAAATGCGTAGAGATGTGGAGGAATACCGGTGGCGAAGGCGGCCCCCTGGACAAAGACTGACGCTCAGGTGCGAAAGCGTGGGGAGCAAACAGGATTAGATACCCTGGTAGTCCACGCTGTAAACGATGTCGACTTGGAGGTTGTTCCCTTGAGGAGTGGCTTCCGGAGCTAACGCGTTAAGTCGACCGCCTGGGGAGTACGGCCGCAAGGTTAAAACTCAAATGAATTGACGGGGGCCCGCACAAGCGGTGGAGCATGTGGTTTAATTCGATGCAACGCGAAGAACCTTACCTACTCTTGACATCCAGAGAATTTAGCAGAGATGCTTTAGTGCCTTCGGGAGCTCTGAGACAGGTGCTGCATGGCTGTCGTCAGCTCGTGTTGTGAAATGTTGGGTTAAGTCCCGCAACGAGCGCAACCCCTATCCTTTGTTGCCAGCACGTAATGGTGGGAACTCAAAGGAGACTGCCGGTGATAAACCGGAGGAAGGTGGGGATGACGTCAAGTCATCATGGCCCTTACGAGTAGGGCTACACACGTGCTACAATGGCGTATACAAAGAGAAGCTACCTCGCGAGAGCATGCGGACCTCATAAAGTACGTCGTAGTCCGGATTGGAGTCTGCAACTCGACTCCATGAAGTCGGAATCGCTAGTAATCGTAGATCAGAATGCTACGGTGAATACGTTCCCGGGCCTTGTACACACCGCCCGTCACACCATGGGAGTGGGTTGCAAAAGAAGTAGGTAGCTTAACCTTCGGGAGGGCGCTTACCACTTTGTGATTCATGACTGGGGTGAAGTCGTAACAAGGTAACCGTAGGGGAACCTGCGGTTGGATCACCTCCTTACCTGAAAGATATGCAGTTGCGTGCAGTGTCCACACAGATTGTCTGATGAAGAATAACGAGCAGAAATACCTTTATAGGCTTGTAGCTCAGGTGGTTAGAGCGCACCCCTGATAAGGGTGAGGTCGGTGGTTCAAGTCCACTCAGGCCTACCAAATTCTTCCTCATGCTGCGTTATGCTCGCGGTCGTTTACTGATGTAAACTTCCCGGTCGCATGCCTTGCCTGAGAAAGAATTAACTCTTTTACGAGTGGTAACTGAAAAGGTATCTGTACGTGACTACATGGGGCTATAGCTCAGCTGGGAGAGCGCCTGCCTTGCACGCAGGAGGTCAGCGGTTCGATCCCGCTTAGCTCCACCATTTAGTCCTGTAAATCAATACTTCAGAGTATATTGGCAACAGTATGCTGTGAAGTATTATGCTCTTTAACAATCCGGAACAAGCTGAAATTTGAATCCTCAGCCATACATGAGTAATACACTGACATGTAGTGGACTGAGCGAGTCTCTCAATTGTTTGCAACTTTAGAATGTTGTCTTTCGAGACACCTTCGGGTTGTGAGGTTAAGTGACTAAGCGTACACGGTGGATGCCTAGGCAGTCAGAGGCGATGAAGGGCGTGCTAATCTGCGATAAGCGTCGGTAAGGTGATATGAACCGTTATAACCGGCGATACCCGAATGGGGAAACCCAGTGCAATTCGTTGCACTATCATACGATGAATACATAGTCGTATGAGGCGAACCGGGGGAACTGAAACATCTAAGTACCCCGAGGAAAAGAAATCAACCGAGATTCCCCCAGTAGCGGCGAGCGAACGGGGAGGAGCCCAGAACCTGAATCAGTTTGTGTGTTAGTGGAAGCGTCTGGAAAGTCGCACGGTACAGGGTGATAGTCCCGTACACCAAAATGCACAGATTGTGAGTTCGATGAGTAAGGCGGGACACGTGACATCCTGTCTGAATATGGGGGGACCATCCTCCAAGGCTAAATACTCCTGACTGACCGATAGTGAACCAGTACCGTGAGGGAAAGGCGAAAAGAACCCCGGCGAGGGGAGTGAAACAGAACCTGAAACCGTGTACGTACAAGCAGTGGGAGCACCCTTTGGGGTGTGACTGCGTACCTTTTGTATAATGGGTCAGCGACTTATATTTTGTAGCAAGGTTAACCGAATAGGGGAGCCGTAGGGAAACCGAGTCTTAACTGGGCGTCAAGTTGCAAGGTATAGACCCGAAACCCGGTGATCTAGCCATGGGCAGGTTGAAGGTTGGGTAACACTAACTGGAGGACCGAACCGACTAATGTTGAAAAATTAGCGGATGACCTGTGGCTGGGGGTGAAAGGCCAATCAAACCGGGAGATAGCTGGTTCTCCCCGAAAGCTATTTAGGTAGCGCCTCGTGAACTCATCTTCGGGGGTAGAGCACTGTTTCGACTAGGGGGCCATCCCGGCTTACCAACTCGATGCAAACTCCGAATACCGAAGAATGTTATCACGGGAGACACACGGCGGGTGCTAACGTCCGTCGTGAAGAGGGAAACAACCCAGACCGCCAGCTAAGGTCCCAAAGTCATGGTTAAGTGGGAAACGATGTGGGAAGGCACAGACAGCCAGGATGTTGGCTTAGAAGCAGCCATCATTTAAAGAAAGCGTAATAGCTCACTGGTCGAGTCGGCCTGCGCGGAAGATGTAACGGGGCTAAACCATGCACCGAAGCTGCGGCAGCGATATGAAAATATTGTTGGGTAGGGGAGCGTTCTGTAAGCCTGCGAAGGTGGACTGTGAGGTCTGCTGGAGGTATCAGAAGTGCGAATGCTGACATAAGTAACGATAAAGCGGGTGAAAAGCCCGCTCGCCGGAAGACCAAGGGTTCCTGTCCAACGTTAATCGGGGCAGGGTGAGTCGACCCCTAAGGCGAGGCCGAAAGGCGTAGTCGATGGGAAACAGGTTAATATTCCTGTACTTGGTGTTACTGCGAAGGGGGGACGAAGAAGGCTAGGCTATCCGGGCGACGGTTGTCCCGGTTTAAGCGTGTAGGTGGAGTGATTAGGTAAATCCGATTGCTTATTAACACTGAGGCGTGATGACGAGCCACTACGGTGGTGAAGTAGTTGATGCCCTGCTTCCAGGAAAAGCCTCTAAGCTCCAGGTAACATTAAATCGTACCCCAAACCGACACAGGTGGTCAGGTAGAGAATACTCAGGCGCTTGAGAGAACTCGGGTGAAGGAACTAGGCAAAATGGTGCCGTAACTTCGGGAGAAGGCACGCTGGCATTAGGTGAAGTGGTTTACCCATGGAGCTGAAGCCAGTCGAAGATACCAGCTGGCTGCAACTGTTTATTAAAAACACAGCACTGTGCAAACACGAAAGTGGACGTATACGGTGTGACGCCTGCCCGGTGCTGGAAGGTTAATTGATGGGGTTAGCGTAAGCGAAGCTCTTGATCGAAGCCCCAGTAAACGGCGGCCGTAACTATAACGGTCCTAAGGTAGCGAAATTCCTTGTCGGGTAAGTTCCGACCTGCACGAATGGCGTAATGATGGCCAGGCTGTCTCCACCCGAGACTCAGTGAAATTGAACTCGCAGTGAAGATGCTGTGTACCCGCGGCAAGACGGAAAGACCCCGTGAACCTTTACTATAGCTTGACACTGAACATTGAGCCTTGATGTGTAGGATAGGTGGGAGGCTTTGAAGCGGTGACGCCAGTCATCGTGGAGCCAACCTTGAAATACCACCCTTTAATGTTTGATGTTCTAACTTTGGCCCGTGATCCGGGTTGAGGACAGTGTCTGGTGGGTAGTTTGACTGGGGCGGTCTCCTCCCAAAGAGTAACGGAGGAGCACGAAGGTTAGCTAATCACGGTCGGACATCGTGAGGTTAGTGCAAAGGCATAAGCTAGCTTGACTGCGAGAGTGACGGCTCGAGCAGGTACGAAAGTAGGTCTTAGTGATCCGGTGGTTCTGAATGGAAGGGCCATCGCTCAACGGATAAAAGGTACTCCGGGGATAACAGGCTGATACCGCCCAAGAGTTCATATCGACGGCGGTGTTTGGCACCTCGATGTCGGCTCATCACATCCTGGGGCTGAAGTAGGTCCCAAGGGTACGGCTGTTCGCCGTTTAAAGTGGTACGCGAGCTGGGTTTAGAACGTCGTGAGACAGTTCGGTCCCTATCTGCCGTGGGCGCTGGAAGATTGAGAGGGGTTGCTCCTAGTACGAGAGGACCGGAGTGAACGCACCACTGGTGTTCGGGTTGTCATGCCAATGGCATTGCCCGGTAGCTACGTGCGGAAAAGATAACCGCTGAAAGCATCTAAGCGGGAAACTTGCCTCGAGATGAGTCTTCCCTTGGACCCAGAGTCCACTGAAGGAACGTTAAAGACTATGACGTTGATAGGTCGGGTGTGTAAGCGTAGCGATACGTTGAGCTAACCGATACTAATGAACCGTGAGACTTAACCTTACAACACCGAAGGTGTTTTGGTGAGATGAGATTGAGAGAGAGAAGTCGAATTTCAGCGAATGTTCAGGATTGAAATGGATGGTTGTGTGGATAGTGATATTGACATACAACGGTTCATGTACAGAATATGCCTGGCGGCGACAGCGCGGTGGTCCCACCTGACCCCATGCCGAACTCAGAAGTGAAACGCCGTAGCGCCGATGGTAGTGTGGGGCTTCCCCATGCGAGAGTAGGGAACTGCCAGGCTTTAATTAAGAGAAACCCTCAGCGTAAGCTGGGGGTTTTTTGCTTTATGCAGATTGCGAAATAATCAGAGATTAGCCCTGTCGGCCGGGCACGTTAGTGATATCAGCACATACCGGTTACGGCCGGAATATCCGCTCAAGCCAATTTGTCAGGTTCTAATCAGGAAAAACCATCTCCGCTGAAAGACTAGGTTTTTTGCTTTATGCATATCTATAATTTTTAGACACTAATAATGAAGAACCCCTTCAGTGAAAACTGTGGGGTTCTTGTTATGCGCAGGTGTAAAACTATTTGCTCATATTTTTTAATCAATCCACTCATTAAGATTTTTTCATTTCAAGCATTCCATTTGGGTATAACAAGTCTGGTTTTTATCTCTAAGATCCCCATCCATCTGTAATAAATAGCTTTTTATTTCACATCTAGTTTCTGCATGATGATTTTTATATAACCAAATATTTTTTATCCTCTCGACATGATATTAAAAAGACGCTATCTTTAGCAGTATAGAAGTCTAAATGTATAAACGTATAAATGGATATTTGAGGATAAAGCAATGCCAATTCGTATACCTGATGAATTACCCGCCGTTAATGTTTTACGTGAGGAGAATGTCTTTGTCATGACGTCTACTCGCGCCAGCCATCAGGATATTCGTCCACTTAAAATTCTTATCCTCAATTTGATGCCAAAGAAGATTGAAACTGAAAACCAGTTTTTGCGTCTGTTATCTAACTCTCCATTACAATTGGATATTCAGCTATTAAGAATTGATTGTCATGAGTCGAAAAATACCCCAACTGAGCATCTGAATAATTTCTACTGCAACTTTGAAGATATTCAGGATCAGAACTTTGACGGGCTAATTGTTACCGGAGCCCCGCTGGGACTGGTTGAGTTCAAGGATGTTGCTTACTGGGCTCAGATAGAGAAGATAATCAACTGGGCTAAGGCTCATGTAACGTCTACACTGTTTGTTTGTTGGGCTGTACAGGCGGCATTAAATATTCTTTATAATATTCCTAAACTCACCATGAGCGAGAAGCTGTCAGGCGTCTATTGGCATAACGTAGTGGCACCACTTGCTCCGTTGGCACGCGGTTTTGACGATCGCTTCTTAGCTCCACATTCTCGCTATGCCAGTTTTCCGTCAGACGTTATCCGTCAGCAAACCGATTTGGAGATCTATGCCGAATCGGAGCAAACCGGCGCTTATCTGTTTGCCAGTAAAGATCGTCGCTTTGCGTTTGCAACCGGCCACCCTGAATATGATGCAGGAACGTTGTCTGCCGAATATTTTCGCGATCGTGATGCCGGACTGGATCCTACAGTTCCTGAGAACTATTTCCCTGAAGACAACCCTGACCGGGCGCCGGTGGCATCCTGGAGAAGCCATGGCTACCTGTTGTTTAATAACTGGTTGAATTATTTTGTCTATCAGAGAACACCATTCGATTTGCGTCAGATGAATCCTACACTGGATTAGTTTTTTATAATCTGTGCATATCAGGCAAATTCAGCCTATAACTATATGATTTAAAATTGATGCCACCAGACTGGTATAACGCTTTATTAATGAGATCAATGTGATGACCAAGACAGAACAACTACATCAGCAGCTTACTAAACGAATTCTGGTTCTGGACGGCGGAATGGGAACCATGATCCAAAGCTATAAGCTGGGTGAGGAAGACTATCGTGGCGCACGTTTTTCTGACTGGAAAAGTGACCTTAAAGGCAATAACGATCTGTTGGTATTAAGCAAACCAGACGTGATCACTGCGATTCATCATGCCTATCTTGAAGCCGGTGCCGACATACTTGAAACCAATACCTTCAATGCCACATCTATTGCGATGGCCGATTACCATATGGAATCGCTATCTGCGGAGATTAACTATGAAGGCGCTCGCTTAGCCAGGCTATGTGCTGATGAATGGACGGCGAAAACACCGGATAAACCACGTTATGTCGCTGGTATCTTAGGGCCAACCAACCGTACCGCTTCTATATCACCAAATGTGAACGATCCCGCTTTTCGTAATGTCACTTTTGATCAATTAGTCGAAGCCTACAGAGAATCAACCAGAGCGTTAATTCAGGGTGGTGTCGATATCATTATGATAGAGACGATTTTTGATACTCTGAATGCTAAAGCCGCTATTTTTGCGGTAGAAGATATTTTTGAAGAGCTGGGCGTTGAGTTGCCGGTAATGATATCCGGGACGATTACCGATGCCTCTGGTCGCACATTATCAGGCCAGACTACAGAAGCCTTCTACAATTCATTACGTCACGTCAGACCACTCTCTTTTGGCCTAAACTGTGCATTGGGACCGGATGAGCTACGTCAGTATGTTGCTGAGCTTTCACGAATCTCCGAGTATTTTGTTTCAGTTCATCCCAATGCTGGCTTGCCTAACGCATTCGGTGAATATGATCTCGGTCCTGAAGATATGGCGATTCAGATCGAAGAATGGGCTAAATCAGGGTTTGTTAATATTGTCGGAGGGTGCTGTGGAACGACTCCGGCTCATATTGCTGCCATTAGTAAGGTTCTGGAGACAATACCGCCTCGCTCATTACCAGAGATTCCGGTGGCTTGCCGTTTATCCGGCTTGGAGCCACTGGCAATTGATGCAAATACTCTGTTTGTAAACGTGGGTGAACGTACCAACGTAACGGGTTCAGCCCGCTTTAAACGGCTTATTAAAGAAGAAAAATATAACGAAGCATTAGAGGTCGCTCTTCAGCAGGTGGAAAGCGGCGCTCAGATTATTGATATCAATATGGATGAAGGCATGTTAGATGCTGAGGCGGCAATGGTGCGCTTCCTTAATCTGATTGCCGGTGAACCGGATATCGCCCGGGTTCCTATTATGATTGACTCCTCTAAGTGGGAGGTCATTGAGAAGGGTCTGAAATGTATTCAGGGGAAGGGTATTGTTAACTCGATCTCAATGAAAGAAGGGGAAGAAAAGTTTATTCAACAGGCCCGTCTGGTTCGTCGTTATGGTGCCGCTATGGTTGTCATGGCATTTGATGAAGATGGGCAGGCCGATACTCGTGCCCGAAAGATTGAGATATGCCGCCGGGCGTACCGCATTTTAACTGAAATAGTGGGTTTTCCGGCAGAAGATATTATCTTTGACCCGAACATTTTTGCCGTTGCCACCGGCATTGAAGAACATAATAACTACGCGGTGGATTTTATTCAGGCCTGTGGTGACATTAAGGCTGAGCTACCACATGCTTTGATTTCGGGTGGTGTTTCTAACGTTTCTTTCTCCTTTCGGGGTAATGATCCGGTTCGCGAAGCGATTCATGCGGTGTTTCTTTATCATGCCATCAAAAACGGCATGGATATGGGGATTGTGAATGCGGGGCAATTGGCCATTTATGATGATTTACCGGCGGAGTTAAAGGATGCAGTAGAAGATGTCATTCTTAACCGTCGAACCGATGGTACTGAACGTTTACTGACATTGGCAGAAAAATATCGCGGTAGTGCCGGAGATGCCGAAGCAGATAAACAGCAGGCGGAGTGGCGCAGTTGGCCAGTGACGAAACGACTAGAATATGCATTGGTTAAAGGTATCACCGAGTTTATTGAAATAGATACGGAAGAAGCCCGTCAACAGGTTGATTTACCACTAGAAGTGATAGAAGGGCCGCTGATGGGAGGAATGAACATCGTCGGCGATCTGTTTGGTGAAGGTAAAATGTTTTTACCGCAGGTAGTGAAATCAGCCCGGGTTATGAAGCAGGCCGTCGCGTATCTGGAACCTTATATTGAGGCCAGTAAACAAAAGGGCTCTGCTGCCGGCAAAATCTTACTGGCGACAGTGAAAGGGGATGTTCACGACATCGGTAAAAACATTGTTGGTGTGGTGTTGCAATGTAATAACTACGAAATTATCGATTTAGGCGTTATGGTTCCAACCGAGAAGATTTTAAAAACTGCTCGGGAAGAGAAGGTAGATATTATTGGTCTGTCCGGTCTGATAACTCCTTCTCTGGATGAGATGGTTAATGTGGCTAAAGAGATGGAGCGTCAGGGATTCTCTCTGCCACTGTTGATTGGTGGAGCAACCACTTCAAAAGCCCATACGGCGGTTAAAATCGAGCAAAACTACAGTGGCCCAACGGTCTATGTACAAAATGCCTCCCGTAGCGTGGGTGTCTGTTCAGCCCTGCTCTCCAATATGCAGCGGGATAGCTTTGTTGAACGTACCCGTAAAGAGTATGAAACAGTCAGAATTCAGCATGCGCGTAAAAAGCCAAGAACTGCACCTGTTAGCTTACAGGCCGCCAGAGATAACGGCTGGGAGTGCGATTGGGATAATTACACCCCTCCGGTAGCTAAACATTTGGGCATTCGGCAGGTAGAGGCTTCTATTGAAACCTTAAGAAATTATATCGACTGGACGCCGTTCTTTATGACCTGGTCGCTGGCGGGAAAATATCCACGAATTCTGGAAGATGAGATTGTCGGAGAAGAAGCAAAACGTCTGTTTAATGATGCCAACGAACTGTTGGATAAACTCTCTCAAAATCGTTCGCTAACGCCAAAAGGGATTATGGGCATTTTTCCGGCAAATCGGGTTGGTGATGATGTAGAGATTTATGCTGATGAAACCCGCCAGCAGGTTATTAATGTTAGTCACCATTTGCGCCAACAGACTGAAAAAACAGATTTTCCTAACTATTGCCTGGCTGACTTTGTCGCACCAAAACGGAGTGGAAAAGCGGATTATTTGGGTGCATTTGCAGTAACAGGCGGTCTGGAAGAAGATACGTTGGCCGATGCTTATGAAGCGGTGCATGATGATTATAACAAGATCATGATTAAAGCTCTGGCAGACCGTTTAGCTGAAGGGTTTGCTGAATATTTGCATGAGCAAGTACGTAAAGAAATCTGGGGCTATGCGGAAAGTGAAAGCCTGACTAATGAAGAGTTAATCAGGGAGAATTATCAAGGTATTCGCCCTGCGCCCGGCTATGCAGCTTGCCCGGAGCATACGGAAAAAGCAGCTATCTGGCAATTACTGAATGTTGAAGATAAGATCGGCATGAAGCTGACAGAATCTTATGCCATGTGGCCTGGTGCATCGGTGTCTGGTTGGTATTTCAGCCATCCGGAAAGTAAGTATTTTGCCGTAGCTCAAATTCAGCGCGATCAGGTCGAAGATTATGCAGCGCGTAAGAATTTGAGTATAACAGAGGTGGAGCGCTGGTTAGCCCCAAATCTGGGATATGATGCCGACTAGGATTTTCTTGCTTTAAGGAGTACCTTAGTTTATATTTTAATCATTATATTATTAGATATAATATTAATTGGTAAATTGAGATGCCTGATGAGTCAAAATAATTTTCTATCTGATATTTCTTTGATGAGAGCCGCAGCGGGTGATGTTGCGGCTCTTTTGCGTGCTTTAGCAAATGAAGATCGTCTGTTAATACTCTGCCAGCTCAGTCAGGGGGAACTTTCAGTTAGTGAGCTGGAGCAATGTCTGGATATTCGTCAGCCGACGTTATCTCAACAACTCACTGTATTGAGAACCGAAGAGTTAGTGAGTACTCGCAGAGAGGGAAAGCGAATTTTTTATTCCATCCGTGATGAGAAGGTATTAGCGTTGCTGAATATGCTATATCAACTTTATTGTCCGGCGAGTGGAGCGAAAATTTGATGAGCATTGCCTGGGCTGCATTCACTCCATTTACAGCGTTAGCGGGCGGCATTTTGATTGGTGTTGCTGCCGCATTGCTGATTATTTTTAATGGAAGAATTGCCGGAATCAGCGGCATTCTGGCCAATGTGATTAAAGGTCAGCGCGAAGGTTTTGGCTGGCGTAGTGCTTTTTTGTTGGGCATGGTTGTTTCATCGCTGGTTTATACTTTGCTGCTGCCTTTACCGGATATTCAAATTGTATCAGAGTGGCCTGCTCTGATTATTGCTGGTCTTTTGGTGGGAATAGGCACTCGTTATGCTTCTGGCTGTACTAGCGGTCATGGTGTTTGTGGATTATCCCGTCTCTCATTTCGTTCTTTGATGGCTACCCTGACATTTATGGTTACCGGTGTAATAACGGTTTTATTATTAAATCCATTACAGGGGAGCTGAACCACATGAAACTATTTTTTGCCTTTCTCAGTGGTTTGATGTTTGGTTTAGGGATTATTGTTTCCGGTATGGTCAATCCAGTTAAGGTTTTATCATTTTTGGATATTACCCGAGATTGGGATCCTTCATTAGCTCTGGTAATGGGAAGTGCTATTGTTGTTGGGTTATTGGCTTTCGGTTATATGAAACATTGGCAGCAATCAATTTTAGGCGAACGTATCCAGTGGCCTGCTTTACGAGCTATAGATAAACGTCTGATTGGTGGCAGTGCCCTGTTTGGGATTGGCTGGGGTATTGCCGGTATTTGTCCTGGTCCCGGGCTGGTATTATTTGGTGCTGGAATGGGAAAAGGTCTAATTTTTACTGCAGCGATGGTTGCAGGTATGTTGATTTTTGATGTACTGGAGAAAAGAAAGGCTGGCTCAGTATAAATAATAAAGGCCATATATTATCTAGATGGCCTTTTGTGATGTTAGCTTCTGAAAGTATTAATACAATCCTAACGCTTTCCACCAGATTAAACCCAGCACCAGGAAGATGGCCTGATTGACAATACTGACCACAAAACCAACTCGCCACCAGGTTCCGGTAGGAACATATCCGGCACCAAACAGAATTGGACCACGGGCGTGAGAGTATTGAGTCAGAGAGCAATACAAACTACTGGTAAAAGCCAGCATCAGTGCCATAGGTAGGGCAGGAATATGCAGATTAATACCAACACCAAGGAAAACGGCATATAACGCAGCGATTTGAGCATTTCCACTGGCGAAGAAATAGTGAGTGTAAAAATAGGCGGCATTAAGTAGCAACAGAATTAAAATCCAACTGCTATCTCCCATAGCGGCGCCGATGTGTTCACCAATAAGATTACCAAACCAGGTAGTAAAGCCCAGTTTCTTCAATTGGTTAGCCATCATTAATAGCGCAGCAAACCAGATCAGGGTATCCCAGGCACCTTTTTCACTTTTTACATCTTCCCAAGTGAGAACCCCGGTTAACAGTAAGAATGAGAGACCAACAAAAGAAGCTGCTGTCGGGTCAACACCTAACTTATCGCCAAAAATCCACAAAATTAGCAACAGCACGACAGTGGCGGTCATAATCCATTCACTGCGGCTCATTTTTCCCATTTTCTCCAGTTCAGTTCTGGCGAGAATTGGTGCATCCGGCGTATGTTTAATTTCAGGTTTGGTCAGCCAGTAAACCAATAATGGAACAATGATCAGCGAAGCCAGACAAGGGACGATTGCTGCAACAAACCAGCTACCCCAGGTTAAGTGAACATCCGCATTGGCTGCCAGTTTTACCGCCAGAAGGTTACCGGTATAAGCAGTCATAAACATGGCCGCGGTTACGTCATTAACATTACCAATGCAGGTAATCAGAAATGTACCGATCTTATTGCGTGACTGATCTTCCGGGTTGGAATTAAAGCTACGGGCCAGCGAGTCTGCGATAGGGTAGATAACCCCGCCGCATCGTGCGGTATTGCTTGGCATTGCCGGAGAAAGTATCAGGTCAGCCACGGCTAACCCATAAGCCAGACCCAATGTTCTTTTGCCCAACAGGCGGATCATTTGTAATGCGATACGTCTTCCCAATCCGGTTTTAATAAAACCTCTGGCAATCATAAAGGCGACAACAATCAGCCAGATTAAAGAACTGTTTAAATCACTCAGTGCTGTTGTAATAGATTCAACAGCGGTGGTAGCACCTGAAGCATAAGTCAGAGCAAAAACAGTAATACCAATTAACCCAACGGCACCAATTGGCAGGACTTTAGCCACAATACAGGCAATGGTTGCCACAAAAACAATGGCGGAATGCCATGCGGGCAGGCTTAAGCCTTCAGGTGGGGTGATGTGCCAGAGAATAGCGGCACAAATAACGATAATAATCAACGGTAACCAATTTACCGGAGAAGAGGTATTTTCCTTCACAAGCTATCCCTACTCTGCATCAGAGAAGTCAATGTCCAAACGCTGAAATTAAGAAAATAAAAGAAACTGTCAGAAAGATTGATGTATAAATAGAATAGTATTTTATTTATTACGTCGCGTAATAATATTTTATTAAATAATTCCAAATAAAATATTTATTATTATAGGCAATAAAAAAGAGAGGCTGGAGCCTCTCTTTTTATAAACGATGATTGATAGTTATTCTTTAACGTTATCTTTAGTTGGCTTGCCTTGCCAATATCCCGCTAACAGAGAACCTGACAGATTGTGCCATACGGAGAATAGCGCTCCCGGCAGAGCGGCAACCGCAGAGAAGTATTGCGCCCCTAATGTTGCTGCCAGGCCGGAGTTTTGCATACCAACTTCAATAGCTAATGTACGGCAGGTGGACTCATCGAATCCACACAGTCTTCCACCCCAATAGCCACCCAGTAAACCAATTGCATTATGTAGAACGACAGCAATAGCTACGACAAAGCCGACTGAAGCAATATGGCTCTGACTGTTAGCCACTACTGCACTGATAATCGCCAAAATACAGATCATCGACAGCGCTGGCAAAAATGGCTCAACGCGCTTAACGAGATTGGTGAATGTATGATGGATAAGCAAGCCCGCTCCGATAGGAATGATAACAATTTGTAGAATTGAACGAAGCATGCCTAATACATCAACATTAATTGAAGCATCCACATACAAATAAGTTAACAGTGGCGTGGCAAACACACCGACCAGCGTCGATACCGACGAAATGGTAACCGAAAGCGCCACATCACCTCTGGCAAGATAAATCATCACATTTGATGCCGTTCCACTTGCCACGCTACCAACCAGAATCATACCTGCAGCCAGGTCAGCCGGCATGCTAAACGCTTTTGCCAGAATCCAGGCTGCCAGGGGCATAATCAGATAATGCAATAAGGTACAGGCAATAACTGGCATAGGGCGAGTAAAGATACGTTTGAAATCGCTGACTTTAAGCGTGACTCCCATCGCGAACATAATTAGCATTAACAGATAGCTGATATAAGGGGCAATTCCGGTAAATGTTGTCGGCGTGTAGTAAGCGGTAACAGACAATAGCAGAGCCCATAAAGGGAATAAGCGAGTAACCTTGGCTAACATTGATGAAAACTTCCTTTTTAATTAGTGCATGTGATGGTCAACGTATTATCAGCATGTTGATATTGTTGTGTTGTGTTGTGTTGTGTTGTGTTGTGTTGTGTTGTGTTGTGTTGTGTTTATAGCAAAGAAACAATATTCAAATAAATAACGAAGAAGAGGGTTATTTACAAAAGATAATGTGCAACCGAAGCTGCACATTATTGATGAAATGGACCATCACATAACGTTACTCAAACAGGTTATGGTGGAGTGTTTTAACCACATGTTCTGCATCTTCTCCGGGTACCAGAAGGCACAGGTTATGACTACTGGCTCCATAAGAAATCATTCGGATATTAAACGGTTCCAGTACGCCAAAGACCTCTTTTCCTACGCCACGGGCTTTTGCCAGCTCGTTACCGATCAGGGCAACTAACGCCAGATTCTCTTCAACTTCTACCCGACACAGCGCTGATAGCTCAGTTAACAATGCGCTGGTGAGAAGGCTGGTGCCACAAGTGGATGAGCCGGCAGTATCCAACGTCAGAGCGATACTGACTTCAGACGTAGTGATTAAATCTACAGAGATATTGTGACTTGCCAGAATATTAAATATTTCTGCCAGGAAGCCACGAGCGTGCAGCATATTGAGACTGTGCAACGTTAGTAGAGTTTGTTTGCGGCGTAGTGCTAACGCCCGGAACAGCGGTGGTTGGCTGGTTTTATTGCATACCAGAGTACCGCCGGCACTCACATCTTTACTGGATCCCACAAAAACGGGAATATCTCTGCGTACGGCAGGGATCAGGGTGGCAGGATGCAGAATTTTTGCGCCGAAGGTGGCCATCTCTGCCGCTTCTTCAAAGCCAATTTCATCAATGCGCTTGGCATTAGGAACCACCCGAGGGTCGGTAGTATAAATACCGGGAACATCCGTCCAGATATCAACGCGCTTAGCATTTAGCGCTTCACCCAACAGTGCAGCGGTATAATCACTACCACCACGCCCTAATGTGGTGGTACGCCCGCGAGATTCACTGCCAATAAAGCCTTGAGTGATGACCAGAGCATTTGCCAGACGCGGTTGTAGGTGCTGCTCACTTAAAGCACACAGCGTCTGAACGTCAGGCTCGGCTTTACCGAAACGATCGTTGGTTTTCATTATGTTACGTACATCAAACCACTCGGCATTGACGTTTCTGCTTCTGAGCAGTTCAACAAACAGCAGAGTAGACATCAGCTCACCGTGACTAACCAGTTCATCGGTTAATGCAGCGGAGGTTGCCAAACTGGCCGCTTCAGAAAGCGTTGTGATATTTTCCAGCATGCGATCGATTTCTTCACGCACGACTTCTGAGTCGGGCAGGGTGTTAAGAATTTGATATTGGATGTGGCGAATTTGCTCAATCTTTTCTGTACGAAGGTCCGGATTGCAGCCTTCAGCCAGCGCAACCAACAGGTTAGTTACACCGGCCGATGCTGATAAGACCACCACTTTTACTTCAGGATTTGATAGTACAACATTGGCAGAGTTATTCATTGCGGCGCTGTCAGCGACGCTGGTACCACCAAATTTAGCAACAACAATATTAGACATAACTCAATAATTCCTCGTGTCAGGTGGAGCTAATCAATAGCCCTTAAATTCATCAGCCTTGGCACAAAGGAAGCGCGGTAAACAGGGAGCAGACGTAGGAGGGAAACACTACGATACACCCAGAAGCGCCCCACCTTGCCAGAGTCTTCTGTGATTGTGCTGAAACTACCTGCACGATAATTCCACGTCAAAGACCCTTATTCCCGCAATATGTCTGCGGGTAACATTGGTGACAACCCAAGGGATTCAGCCCTTGTGGTCGACAGCTCTCTTGCCCGGTTTGAGTGCTGCCTCGGCGTCGTATCCCCTGGAGTGTTGTCACTGGATTCCGGATCCTCAAACACTTTACCTGAACGACGCGCCTCTTCTGGCTTGTGTACAGGATACACAAGTAGGCTTTAAGAAATAGCGGGTTATGACGTCAGTGTCAATGATGTTTATGTGTTTGTTTTTTATTTCTTTAACAGGAGAGCCGAGGTTTGCTTGGTTTTGCTTTTATACAGAAGGGGAATACGTTATAGGAAACTCATTTTTCGATATTAGACGCTAAGTTTTAGCTTATTTTTATAATAATTATTTTTTAACCAATAAATTAACGTGATGACAAACTGTGGTGAAAGTGAGCCGATAGCAATTGACTATCGGCTCATCAGAGAATCGGTCATATCCGACTATGGTTTTTATTTTTCGACGACGGTAAAACGTTGACGAATATGCTTACCTTGTTCAATCTCATCCAGCATTGCAATGGCATAGTCCGCATAGCTGATGGTACTTTCTCCGGCACTATTCACCATTAAGCGATCGTTACCGGTATTGTAACTGCCAGTACGTTTGCCATCGGCTACAAACATGGCTGATGGGCTTATATAGGTCCAGTTGATGTCGTTTGCTTTTTTCAACTCCCGAAATGCGTCTCCCATGTTGCTGGCGGTTGCCTTGTATGCGTCAGGAAAGTCCGGGGAATCAATAAGGCGCTGGGTTAGCTGTTCATCAAGATATAAACTGCTGGCACCACCAACCACTAATAACCGGGTATTTGGATTATCAGAGAGAATTTTTCTCAGATGAACCAGCGAGCTTTGGTGCAGGTCTTCATGGCCGGGTGAAGCATTGAATGCATCAACGACTGCGTCAAAAGGGTTTAAATCGGCGGCGGTCAGATCAAAAATATCTTTTTCCAGTACTGCGACTGATTTATCACTTATTTTGCCCGCATTACGAACAATGGCAGTAACCTGATGTTTTCTGCTCAGGGCTTCTGCCATGATTTTTTGTCCGGCTTTACCGCTGGCGCCAATAATTGCAATTTTCATTATTTATTCTCCTGTCTGAATGGGGGAACACATGACGGTGATTAATTAACTGATATCGATTACATGAGCGTCAGGTGTTCAATAATTTTTTATCTTCGATATTGCACAGGTAGAAACTTTAATCTCTTTCCATTGTTTTAAAAATAGAGTATTTAATGACAGACTGTTGCAAAAATTGAGCGAATAAATGGATCGATTAACCGCTATGCAGGTGTTTGTTGAATCGGTGGATCGTGGGAGCCTGACGGCCGCCGCTGAGCGACTGGGGTTATCCCGGGCGAAGGCTTCCCGCTATCTGGCCGAACTGGAACGCTGGCTGGGGATACGTTTGTTACACCGTTCAACCCGTAGCCTTAGTCTGACATCAGCCGGAGAGCTGGCACTTATTGATTGCCGCCAGATGCTACAAATTCAGGAAAAAATGTTGGCGACTCGCCATGACCACTCTTCCGTTCCTAAAGGAACGTTACGCATTACCTGCAGCCAATCTTTCAGCCAGTCCTATCTGGCTAATTTGATAGCTGAATACTCTTTACGTTATCCCCAAGTGAGTATTGATATCCAGTTGTTGGATCGTACAGTGAACCTGGTGGATGAACGTATTGATTTAGCTATCCGTATTACCAATACTCTGGAACAAGGGATAATCGCGCGTCCGCTGGCAACTTGCCATTCCGTAACCTGTGCTTCACCACATTATCTGGATAAGATGGGGCGACCCCAGAGACCTGAAGATTTATCCCGACATGTTTGTTTGACCCATGCCAAATTTAGTGCCCATAGCTGGATTTTCCGCTCGCTGACAGTGACGAGCGAGTTGATTAAAATTCCGGTAAAAGGACGGATTAGTGCCAACGAGGTTCTGGCGCTGAAAGATGCGGCTACGGCCGGAGTTGGTATTACGTTGTTACCGGCTTATTTAGTCAGGAATGAGCTGGCCAGCGGGCAGCTTGAGGCTATTTTGACGGAGTATGAAATAGAGCCAATGACCATTTATGCCATTTATACTTCACGTAACCATATGTCAGCAGCGCTGCGCACGTTGTTAAATTTTCTGGATGAACGGTTTAAGTCAGACAGCTTTTGGAAATAATTGCCGATAGTAATAATAGGTATACGATCTGTATTTATGCCTATAATTTAGAGAGTAAATATTTTGCTGAATCCTGTCAGCTATGGTAATAGAAAGTATCTGATTGGTGAGAGATGATAATTGTCTAAGCTACATTAGCTTGGTAACACTCATTAACTACAGGCTGACAGGGTATAAACAACCTAATCTTTGTCTTGATTTCATGTATAAGGGCCCAATGATGAAAAGTATTAATCCGACGGAAACGGCAGCGTGGCAGGCACTTGAAAAACATTTTGATGAGATGAAAAAGGTCACTATTAGTGATCTGTTTGCTCAGGACAAGCAGCGTTTTGAACACTTTTCAGCGACATTTGATAATCAAATGTTGGTTGATTACTCAAAAAACCGGATTACAGATAAAACATTAGAGCTTCTGCGTAATCTGACCAAAGAGTCCGATCTCTCTGGCGCAATAAAATCAATGTTCAGTGGTGAAAAAATTAATCGGACTGAAGATCGCGCAGTACTGCATGTTGCATTGCGCAACCGTTCTAATACGCCAATTCTGGTTGACGGTAAAGATGTGATGCCAGAGGTGAATGGGGTACTGGCTAAAATGAAGTCTTTCTGTTCACGCATTATTAGTGGTGAATGGAAAGGTTTTACCGGTAAAGCAATTACTGATGTGGTGAATATTGGTATCGGTGGTTCCGATTTAGGCCCTTATATGGTGACAGAGGCGCTACGTCCTTATAAAAATCACCTGAATATGCATTTTGTCTCTAACGTTGATGCGACCCATATTGCGGAAACCATTAAAACATTAAATCCTGAAACTACCCTGTTTCTGATTGCCTCTAAAACCTTTACAACTCAGGAGACCATGACGAATGCGCATACGGCTCGCGACTGGTTCCTGAGTGCAGGAAAGCCGGCTGATGTGGCTAAGCACTTTGCGGCACTTTCCACTAACGCTAAAGCGGTGGCCGAGTTTGGTATTGATACTGCCAATATGTTTGAATTTTGGGATTGGGTAGGCGGTCGCTACTCATTGTGGTCTGCTATTGGCTTGTCGATCGCGCTTTCTGTTGGTTTTGATCATTTCGAGAAATTACTTAGCGGCGCACATGTTATGGATCGCCATTTCGCTGATATGCCGGTGGAGAAAAACCTGCCGGTAACATTGGCGCTGATTGGTCTGTGGTATAACAACTTCTATGGTGCTGAAACAGAGGCTATTCTGCCTTACGATCAGTATATGCACCGTTTTGCCGCCTATTTCCAACAGGGGAATATGGAGTCTAACGGTAAATATGTTGACCGTAATGGAAACGCGGTTAGCTATCAAACAGGCCCTATTATTTGGGGTGAGCCGGGTACCAATGGTCAGCATGCTTTCTATCAGCTGATTCATCAGGGTACAAAGATGATTCCATGTGATTTTATTGCTCCTGCCCAAAGCCATAATCCATTAGGCGATCATCACTCTAAACTGTTGTCTAACTTCTTTGCTCAGACAGAAGCACTGGCTTTTGGTAAAGGCGCTGAAGAAGTACGCGCTGAGTTTATTAAGGCGGGTCAGAAGCCTGAAGATTTTGAACAGATTGTTCCTTTTAAAGTGTTTGAAGGTAACCGCCCAACGAACTCCATTTTACTGAAAGAGATTACCCCATATAGTCTGGGGGCGCTGATTGCTCTGTATGAACACAAAATTTTCACTCAGGGCGTTATCATGAATATCTTTAGTTTTGATCAGTGGGGAGTTGAACTGGGTAAACAGCTTGCTAACCGCATTCTGCCAGAGTTAGCAGGAAGCCAGGCGGTCTCCAGCCATGACTCTTCCACCAATGGATTAATCAATACCTTTAAGCAGTGGCGTTAATTCGTCAGGGCAAAATGGGCAGGGTAATGACCCTGCCCAATCGTGAAAACAGGGGAGAACCATGCTGGAAAATATTAAACGTGCAACGCTGGTAGCGCGTGTACTGCAAACGGTTCTGAATTGTGGTCTGTTGTTACTGGCGATAATTCTGATTGTGTTTCTTGGTAAAGAGACCTATGCCCTGATTCAAGTGTTGTTTGTTAATTCAGCACAATCATCCAGCTACTTATTGATTGAAGGCATTGTTATCTATTTTCTCTACTTTGAGTTTATTGCTTTGATCATTAAGTATTTCCAGTCAGGTTACCATTTTCCTCTGCGTTATTTTATCTACATTGGTATTACAGCCATCATTCGCTTAATTATTGTTGACCATAAAGACCCAATGGATACCCTCATTTATTCTGGAGCCATTCTGGTTTTAGTCGTGGCACTGTATTTAGCTAATACCGATCGACTAAAGCGTGAGTAGAAATTAGACAGTTTTATTGACGTAATGTTAAAAAATAGTTCCAGGAATGAAACCTTCACTGTTTGCATGGGGCTATTTTACGTTACAATGACACCCGGTTCTTATGGCCTGTTAGTTATCAGGCCTTACTATTTTAGGGTGTTACGATGACGAATGAAACGCTATTGATACCAAATTGGAAAACTCGAGATTGGTGTTCGGCGCAAAAAAATTCGTTAAGTAAACCGGTTGCAGATTGGCTATTAGAAGAAGATTCCATGACTCGTCGCTGTGAGCGTTATTGCCACAAAGTGACGGTTCAACCTCTGTTTGAAGGCTATGTTTCAGCCTCTTCACTTGGCAAAGAGCAATCAGAATTACCCACAGACAAACGCTACTGGATACGTGAAGTCTTTCTGTTTGGTGATACTATTCCATGGATATGGGCTCGTACCGTGGTTCCGGAAAAGACACTCAGTGGTCCTGAGCAACAGCTGATTGAGTTGGGAGACACTCCACTTGGGCGTTACCTGTTTAGTCAGGCCGCACTTGAGCGGGATTATATTCAGGTATCTTTACAGGATAGTTTATGGGGGCGACGTTCCCGTTTGCGCCTGTCGGGTAAGCCTCTGCTCCTGACGGAGATTTTTTTACCGTCATCACCGTTATATTAATTGGGGGAAAATGTGACTGAAGGCAAATGGCTGGCTTACTGCCGTTTGATGCGTATCAATAAACCCATCGGGGCTCTGTTATTGCTTTGGCCTACGCTTTGGGCGCTCTGGCTTGCAGGGAAAGAAACGCCGAACGTTTATATTCTGCTTATCTTTATCATCGGTGTATTTCTGATGCGTGCGGCTGGATGCGTGATTAATGATTTTGCCGATCGTCACTTTGACGGACATGTTGAACGTACTCGTAATCGTCCGTTACCAAGCGGTGCGGTGACAGAGAAAGAGAGTAAAGTGCTATTTTTATCGCTGGTGACTATCTCTTTCTTATTAGTTCTGACGTTAAACCGGTTGACGATTTTACTTTCTGTTGCTGCCGTGATCCTCGCATGGATCTATCCCTTTATGAAACGGTTTACTCATTTGCCTCAGGTCATTTTAGGTATGGCATTTGGCTGGTCAATACCAATGGCGTATGCCGCTGTCAGTGATGCTTTACCACTGAGTTGCTGGCTGTTATTACTTGCCAATATATTCTGGACGGTTGCATATGACACGCAATATGCCATGGTCGACCGTAATGATGATTTAAAAATCGGAATTAAATCAACCGCTATTCTTTTTGGTCACTATGACAAACTGATTATTGGCCTGCTGCAATTAGGTACGGTACTAATATTATGTCTGATAGGTTATTTAAATAATTTAAGCTCTCTTTTTTACTGGTCTTTATTATTAGCCAGCGCATTATTTATATATCAACAAAATCTTATTTATCAAAGAGAAAGAGATAAGTGTTTTAGAGCCTTCATGAATAACAATTGTGTTGGGTTTGTTATTTTTCTTGGTTTTTTGATGAGTATCTCCTTATCTTAACTGAAAAAAAATTGATTTAAGATATATATCTACTTATGAAACGCTGTTAGCATTCGAATCTGTGTTAACAGTGGATTCAGGGATGAATGATATAACTCAATCAGTACCTGTCTATATTCCCTTCTAAAATCACCCGGTTAACAGACGAAGAAAATATCGTTTATATTTTCTTTTTGTTATTTATGATTTAGCAATGCAAATAAGTTGGTTTTTAATTGCCATGCGTTGCTCTGATTATTTGTTTTTGTGCAATGAATAGCCTGAAAACTGATAGTTACTGGTCGATTTTTTAGCGCCAGACTCGTTGTAACAGTGATATCAACATAAAAAGGAAGAGGTTGCTGATGTTAAATTTGAGAACGCCAAAGCGCATCGTTATTCTTGGTGGCGGAACAGCAGGATGGTTTGCCGCGCTGACATTACGTCGTATTTTTAGTGCTAATGTGGAAGTTCGGGTTATTGAGTCCAGCCAGATTGGTATTGTAGGTGTAGGTGAAGGTGGATTGCTGAATATTTATGACGCTCTGCAACGTAACCAGATCGACATAAAAGAGTTTATGGCAGAGACCGATGCTACTTTTAAGTGGGGTTTCAGCTATGAAGGTTGGCGTACTGGTAAAGCTGACGACAAGTTCTACCATTTGTTTACTTCTGCGCGCGGTGAAGGTGCCCAGTGGGTTGAAGGCGGTTTCCTGCCGTATTATTCCGCATTAATTAATCAGGGTGTACCGCTAGAGTCATGGATTCGCGGCTTCCAACTGATTAAAAATAATGCATCAATGGAAGAAGCTATTAAGGCAGTAGATGAAGATCGTACCGATCTGGTGACCTCTTTCCACTTCGACAGCTACAAAATTGCCAAATACATGAAGAAAGTGGCGCTGTCTCGTGGTGTGGTGCATGAAGATGTACTGGTTAAAGACTTTGTTCGTAATGAAGAAGGGCTGGTTACTAAACTTATCACTGAGAAAGGCGAAGTTGAGCTCGACTTCCTGATCGACTCCAGTGGTCTGACCCGTCAGGTCATGGCGAAGATGCCTGGTGCTCGTTGGCAGACGTTTAAAGACTATCTGTTGATGGATAGCGCTATTCCATTCTATATGCCTCACCCAAATAAAAATCCAATGCTGATTACTCGTGCAATCACGATGGATGCAGGCTGGATGTGGCAGATCCCTCTATCTACTCGTGTTGGTGCTGGTTATGTGTTCAGCAGCAAACATAAGAGCGAAGCTGATGCCATTGATGAGATTCAGAAGTATCTCGGATTTGAAATTGAGCCTCATAAAACTATTCGCTTTGATCCGGGTTGCTATGAGCAAGTGTGGATTAAGAACGTTATGTCTCTGGGTCTCTCTTCTGGTTTCGTTGAGCCGCTGGAAGCAACCTCAATTGGTCAGATGATTGAACAGCTGCGTAACTTTGAGCGGGTGCTGGTATCGAGCCAGGGGATTATCTCTGAGAACAGTATCCGTGAGTATAACGAAGCTAACCTGGCTTCATGGCACGGTATTCGTGACTTCCTGCGTATGCATTATGACTGTACTCGTAACGATACTCCGCTGTGGCAAGAAGTGAATAAATCGCCAATGACGGAACGCTATGCCGAGTTCAGAAAATGTATTAAGGAGCGTACACCACATATGATTGACGTAGAAAACTACGCAATCAATGGTTGGGGCGGTATCTTCCATCCGGTTAACTGGATGTCAGTTGCGGTTCCTTTAGGGCTGGTTCCGGTAAGTGCAGCGGGTATGGACTTACTGTGGCTGTCTAAAGATAAGCAGCAGAAAGCGCTGGACTTTGTTAAGAAAGTTAAAGAGAAGGGCTGGTAATTACCCCTTATCCGTAATGAACAAAAGCCTGCTAATTAGCAGGCTTTTTTGTGGTTCTCACTTAAACGGTTAGATTGATGCCGGTGGGATGACTGCCAGCCTCCATACCAAAGGCTGGCAATTTACCCGTTACTCGGTTGGCGTTTCACTTTCAGCGGTGGCGACAGTAACACTTTCAATCGTCAGTTTTACTTCCGGTGTCATCAGGCGGGTTAACATGTCATACATGGCCTGCATGTTTTCCGGAACCGCATCACCCACATCATTGATATATCCTGCGGTACGCAGTGTTGCCACCAACGTAGAGAAGACGGCTTTATCAAAGAATTCTGGCGCATTAATACCGTGTAAAACAGACAGACGTTGAGCCAGTAACCGGCTCTCTTTCTCCAGCATGCCGCGGTTAATGCTTGGGTTATTGCGCAGTAAAGATAGTGTAATGGTATAGCGCTGTAATGTTTCCCGAACGCCGGCAGCCAGTAACTGTAGCGTACGAATACGGGAAGGTGTCAGCACCAGTAACCCCTCAGTCTGTTGACGAATCAGATTCTGACGTTCCAGCTCATCAATCAGGGTCTCAATCACTGCAGGTAGCTCTTCTTCACTGTAGTGCATAAACAGTTCTTCACGCAGCAGTGGATAAATCAGTGAAATCTGCTCAATAATCTGCTGACGAGAAATACCATCATGATACATCACAATACTGGCGATAAGCGACGGCAACACTAACATATGGTGAATGTTATTACGGTAGTAAGTCATCAGAACCGCTTGTTCGCGGGCTAATATAATGATCTCACCGGCGTTGTCTTTCTCGACCTCAAACTTACTCATTTTCAGCGCATGTTCCAGCATCTGCTCTGGCGTACTGGATGGAACGGTCGCGTCTTTGGCATAAGGTACGTTGCGTAGCAGTTGGATATAACAATCAAGTTGCTCCAGCAGTTGCTCGCGGGTCAGGGCACGTTGGCGAGAGGCCAGTAACGCGGTACAACACAGGTTCATCGCGTTAGCCGCCGCTGCGTTATTAATATTAACCATCAGCTTACCGGCAATCTGATTAACTGTCGGTGTTAACCAGTTTGGTCTTGGCGTTTCTATCGGATCGATAGATTCTCTCCAGTTCGGTACATTCTGATTCAGATAGGTCATTAATGGGATAGGTTCACCAAAGTTCACGTAGCCTAATCCTAAATTACGCAGCTTACGCATGGTGCGAACTACCTGCCAGAGGTTCTCTTTCTCTTTGGTTGCTCCACGCAGTTCGTTGGCGTAAGTACCCACTTCCATTACGTGTTCATAACCGATATAGACTGGCACAACCGTAATAGGGCGATTACCGCCGCGCAGCATAGCCTGAATAGTCATGGAAAGCGTGCCGGTTTTCGGTTCCAGCAATCGACCGGTACGTGAACGCCCACCCTCAACAAAGTATTCAACGGAATAACCCCGGCTGAACAATTCACCCAGATATTCACGAAACACGGTAGAGTAGAGCTTGTTGCCTTTAAACGTCCGGCGAATAAAGAACGCACCCAGTCGACGGAAGATAGGACCTGCTGGCCAGAAGTTGAGGTTGATACCGGCAGCAATGTGCGGTGGTACCAGCCCCTGATGGTAAAGCACATAGGAGAGCAGCAGATAGTCCATGTGACTACGGTGGCTCGGCGCATAGACAATGCCGTGGCCATCCTGAGCCAACTGACGCACTCGCTCGGCGTTATGAACATGAATACCCTGATAGAGTCGGTTCCATGTCCAGCTGAGCACCCGGTCAGTCACTCGCAGCGTTTCATAGTTAAAGTTGGCTGCAATCTCTTCCATCATATCGACAGCATTTTGTTTTGCTTTCGTCAGAGATATCTTCTTCGATGCCGCTTCTTCCTCAACCGCTTTTTCAATGGCTTTTGAGGTTAGTAATTTATTGAACAGATCCTGACGCATCGGCAATTTTGGTCCGGTTGCGGCAAGACGCTGTCTGGCAAAGTGCATGCGGGCAACCCGGGCCAGTTTTTGGGCAATGGTCTTATCGGTGCCATGCTCATCTGCCATATAGCGTAGCGACACGGTTTGGGAAAAGCGGACAAAGCTGTCACGGCCTAACCACATCACGACAAAAAACTTCTGGATACCGTTAAACAGTTGAAGGCGAGGAGCTTCATGGCTGTCATGACCTTCGCGACCCGGAGAACGACCAAACATCACTGAGACTGGAACCATCTGGATATCCAGGTCGGGATGATTACGGTGCAGGTCCAGATAGTCGTGAAATAGCTTTATCGACTCTTCTTTAGGGGCGTAATAGCTGAATACTCGCGGTCCTTCATGAATAAAAACATAGCGGGGCAGTAGCTGACCATCAATCTCATAAGGTTCTAATGGATCGGGTAATTCCTGAGCCAGACACTGTGCACGTAGGGTTAACAGGTCTGCTTTTGAGTTATAGGGCAGGACATATAGTATTGGACGAGTGGTGTCCAATCCCAATTCAGCGATGGGGTCAGAAGGAATACACTTGCTACGAACCAGCATTTTTATTGGTATATTCAATAGCTTATAGTAAAGTTTACGCCAACCAGACATAAATGTTTCGAGCCTCATATAGATAACGAGTCGCCAGAATACCAGAACTCGGCGCGATCTGTGATGATGTGATGAATGATAATTGCTAAAATTGAGTAGAATTTTCTTGAGGAATTGTGAATGAACCAGGTGACAGGACTTACTCGTATCATTAAAGCTGCAGGGTATTCGTGGGGTGGTCTGCGGGCCACCTGGAAAAATGAAGCTGCTTTTCGTCAGGAAATTGTGCTGTTGGTGGTCGCTATCATTCTGGCCAGTTGGCTGGATGTTTCCATTATTGAACGAATCTTACTGATTGGTTCTGTGGTATTGATTGTGGCTTTTGAAATTATTAATAGCGCGATTGAAGCGGTGGTTGATCGTATCGGTACCGAACGCCATGAGTTGTCGGGTCGGGCGAAGGATATGGGATCCGCTGCCGTATTAATTATGATATTGCTGGCGCTGTTTGTCTGGGTTTCTGTGCTCTGGAGTCATTTTTCTCGATATATCTCGTAAATATGAAGTATGAAGGTTTTCATCTGGCGAATACCTGTATATACTCACAGCATAACTGTATAAAAAAACAGGGTAAGGGAATCGAGAAATGAAAGCACTAACCGCCAGACAGCAACAAATTTATGACCTGATTCGTGACCATATCAATCAGTCAGGGATGCCGCCGACTCGTGCAGAGATTGCCCAAACCTTAGGGTTTAAGTCACCCAATGCGGCTGAAGAACACTTAAAAGCTTTAGCCCGTAAAGGGGTAATTGAAATTATTAATGGGGCCTCCAGAGGGATTCGTCTGCTTCTGGAAACCGAAGATGCAGGTCTCCCGTTAATTGGTCGGGTCGCCGCAGGTGAACCTTTACTGGCTCAGGAACACGTGGAAAGCCACTATCAGATAGACCCGGCACTGTTTAAGCCACACGCTGACTTTTTACTGCGCGTCAGCGGTATGTCAATGAAAGACATTGGTATTATGGATGGCGATCTGCTTGCTGTTCATAAAACTCAGGATGTGCGTAACGGTCAGGTAGTGGTTGCGCGTATTGATGATGAAGTTACGGTTAAGCGTCTGAAAAAACAGGGTAACGTAGTTGAATTACTCCCTGAAAATGAAGAGTTTTCACCCATCGTGGTTGATCTGCGTGAGCAGAGTTTAACCATTGAAGGGCTTGCTGTCGGTGTTATTCGTAATGGCGACTGGATGTAATTAAATCTAAAAATCAGATATCAGCTGATGTGAGAACGGATAACTGATATTGCAGGAAACCAAAAAGCGCCTTAGGGCGCTTTTTTAATGGCGATTACTGAAGCATATCGATCGGAATGAGTCATCAGTTACGCACCGGATGGGGCACTTTTGGCTACTAAAATATTATTCATCAATTGGTGCCGGTGCTGCTGGAGCTTATTAATGCTGGAATGGCTGGTGAGCAAAATAGTATAAATTTTGTTCTGATAGTTCATAAACACAAAGATACCGGCGACGTCTTGTTCTCCATCTTTGGTGCTGACTTCTAATTGCTCAGTATCAATATCGCCATAGGTTTCTGTACGGCGGGTAATATCAACCGACTGAAATTTAAAGCTATCAGCGATGGAATCCACTTCATCTTTGAGTTGAATGCCTTCATCAAGGGTTTGTGTTGAAATGCGCCCCAGCAAATTTGGGTCATCCAAATTTTTTAGCAGCCAGATAGAGGATAAATCGGTTTCAATAAACTGCCAGCGCTCAGGTAATTGGCCAGGAAGTCCGGTGACTTCACGCCAGTTTTGAGCTTCAATTTGCTGTTCACCGTCAGTTGTCAATGTTATGGGCGTCATCGTTTCTCTGGCTGAAGCACTGACCAGTGTTCCTGCGACAGCAAAAAGCGCCCATATAAACTGCTTCATCTTGTTTTCCCTGGAAAATAACCAACAATATATAGCTATATCATTAAGATGTGTTACTGATAATGTACTTATAAATATGCTGCTAATATATACTCTATTTGCAAGAAAAATAAAATAGAAAAGATAATTGAGGTGAATGAATAACAAAGTGTGTTATTTATTATTCTTAATGTATGTCTGATTCAACGTTGTAAGAATGTTAATGTATATTAATTGTTTTTAAAAACATGTTGTTATGTTGGTTTTATTTATGGTTTTTTATGAATTTAGTATGTGGATATAAAGAATATTTATTCATTTATTCTTATTTGTAAGTGTAGTTTTATATAGCTTGCTCTATTAGCAAGGTAAATCAATCACAGTTATTCTTTTATTCCTTAAAATATATTGCTTTTATCCTGCTTTATTAGCACATTGCGAACAAATGCCATGAGTTTCAAGTACGCTATGTTGAATAGTGAAGTGGCTTTTCTCTGCCAGTTCTTTAAGTAGTTGGTCGATTCCTTCTGCGTGATGTTCAGTGACTAAGCCACAGTTATCACAAATAAACAGTGCGGAAGTATGCAGTGGTTCACCTACATGGTGGCAAACAACATAGCTATTGGTGGATTCTATTTTATGGATAAAACCCTGCTCAAGTAAAAAGTCGAGTGCACGATAGACCGTTGGGGGTTTAGCCTGGGGTTCCGAGATACGCAGCAAATCCAATAAGTCATAGGCGCTGATGGCATTCTTTTGCTCCGCCATTAAGCGCAACGCCAGACGCCGCTGGGGAGTTAAGCGAACTGCTCGCTGATCGCACAACTTCTGGGCTTTTGTCAGCATAGACTCAATATTGATTGATTTCATTGTTATCTCTGTTATTCACAATCCTGTTAATGATTCTATCATGCTTAATAAAGAACGCCGAGAGCATATCCCTAACCGGGCAATTGAGGGAAGGCGGTAACGACAATCGCCTTTTCTATGGTAAAATGCCGCTAATCATTCCGCCGAACCTCATGCTGGTATCGCGTTCGTCGATCAAGAAAACTATCTGGTAGCCGTTAATTTCTTTATGAATTCTGATAAATCAACACAGTACCCTATGCAGCGCTTTTCCGTTGCACCAATGCTCGACTGGACCGATCGTCACTGTCGCTATTTTCATCGGTTGCTAAGCGGGCAAACGCTGCTGTATACCGAGATGGTCACCACGGGTGCCATTTTGTTTGGTAAAGGTGATTATCTGGCATACAGCCAGCAGGAGCAGCCGGTTGCGTTGCAATTAGGCGGAAGTGAGCCTCAGGCGCTGGCAGAATGTGCTAAACGTGCAAAAGCATTAGGCTATAACGAGATTAATCTGAACGCGGGCTGCCCTTCTGATCGGGTGCAAAACGGACGTTTTGGCGCTTGTTTGATGGCCGAACCTGAGCTGGTGGCGGAATGCGTAAGCGCAATGAAACAGGCGGTTTCCATACCAGTAACGGTAAAAACGCGAATTGGTATTGATGATTCAGATAACTACGAGTTTTTGCAGCGTTTTATCACTATTGTTTCAGAACAGGGTGGTTGTGATAATTTCACGCTTCATGCGCGTAAGGCCTGGCTATCAGGTTTAAGTCCAAAAGAGAATCGGGAAATACCTCCGCTGGATTACTCCCGCATCTATTTGGTGAAACAAGAATTTCCTCATCTGACCATCGCGATTAACGGCGGTATTAAAACGTTGGAAGAAGCAAAGGAACATCTACAACACGTTGATGGCGTAATGATGGGACGTGAAGCCTATCAAAATCCGGGCATACTGGCGCAGGTAGATAGTGAGATTTTTGGCATTGAACGGGAGATCCCTCAGGCTGCCGCCGTCGTAGAGGCGATGTACCCTTATATTGAGCAAGAACTGTCTAAAGGCACCTATCTGGGACATATTACCCGCCATATGCTGGGACTGTTTCAGGGGATCCCTGGCGCCCGTCAGTTTCGCCGCCATTTAAGTGAGAATGCTCATAAAGCAGGTGCAGATGTTGACGTATTGCGACAGGCGCTGGCGATGGTGACGGGAAAACAGAGTTAAATTTGCTTTAAATAGTAAAAAAGCCGCTCTTTCAAAGCGGCTTTTTTTAGTTTTCTCAGCGAACGATTTACTCGTGACCCGCCAGATTTCTTGGGCGATATGGTGCTTCCAGTATAGCCACTTCTTCATCACTTAACGTTAATGATAACGCAGCAACGGCATCGTCCAGATGGTGCGGTTTAGAAGCGCCGATAATGGGTGACGTGACCACGTTACGATGTCTCACCCAGGCCAGAGCCACCTGTGCAGGTGGGACTCCACGGGCAGTAGCGACCTGCTCTACGGCGTTAACAATGGCATCTTCTTCTGCCTGATGGTTATACCAGTTATGTGCAGGCGTATCGGTAGTGGCCCGAATAGTTTGATTCTTCCTGGAGCCGGTTAATACGCCCCGTGCCAGTGGAGACCAGGGCGTAACGGCTATGCCCATTTCTTCGCATAGCGGCAACATTTCACGTTCTTCTTCGCGATATATCAGGTTGTAGTGATTCTGCATTGAAACGAATTTTGCCAGCCCATGCTGCTCTTGCAGGGATAACATGCGCATAAACTGCCAGGCATGCATGGACGATGCACCGATATATCTGGCTTTGCCGGAGCGTACCACGGTATCCAGTGCTTCAATGGTTTCTTCAATCGACGTTTCCGGGTCGAAACGATGAATGATATACAGATCGAGATAATCGGTTCCAAGACGCTTCAGTGAGGCATCAATACTTTTCAAAATATGCTTACGAGACAGGCCACGATCGTTAGGGTTATCGCTCATTGGGTTAAACACTTTGCTGGCAATAACCACGTCGTCGCGAGGAACCATTTTCAACAGCGTTTTACCTAAAACTTCTTCGCTGGCGCCACGGGAATACATATCCGCGGTGTCAAAAAAATTGATGCCAAGATCCAGCGCTTTTTTGATGAAGGGGCGAGTACCATTTTCATCCAGTACCCATTCCCGCCATTCCGGGCTGCCATAGGTCATACAACCCAGGCAGATAGGGGAGACTTTCATACCTGTGGAACCAAAACGGACGTATTTCATTTGGGATCTCCTGTTGTATCAGTAATCGTGTGACTGCTGTTGCAGTAACCATCAATTTTTTTATCAATCACCAGCAGACAGCTTTGTAATTCTGCCAGTCGATTTCGAACCTGTAGGCGGTGTTGCTCCAGCAATTGTCGACGCAGATCGGCAGTGCTATCACCTTGGGTTACCAACTCTGCATACCGTTGCATATCGCGCAGAGGCATTCCTGTGGTCCTCAATTTGCTGAGAAACTCAAGGCGGTCCAGCACTCGTTGGTCGTAATCTCTTTGTCCGCTGCTATCCCGATAAACAACCGGAAGCAAGCCAATGCGTTCGTAATAGCGAAGCGTATGGGGAGATAAGCCAGTCTTTTTTGCCAGTGTGCCAATTTTCATATAACACGCCTTTTGCGGATGAGTTGGATAACCTTAAAGGTTAGAGTGCACTCTAAGTCAAGCGGAATAATTTATTTGTTAGCTATTTTCCGAAAGGAAAAACAAGAGGTGAGTGCGGCGCATTTTTGCACCGCACTCTGGTACAACTTAGTAAATACTTACAACGACATGCATATTATTATCCAGACAGCGCTGGTAAAAATTTACCAGTTCCGTTAATGCCTGCTCTAATTCAGCATACAGCGATTCTTTGGACTCTGAAGTCCAGATGTTAGGGTAAATCTCAGCGTCATTGAATTGTTGAGGATCAAAGCGAGATTTCAGATCGGCTAAATCGAGCTGTTTCAATGCGGCAATGACCGGAGGGAGCTCGTTATTCCCGATGGCGGCAATAAAGTTCTCTTCATCCAGTATATGGATACCAACAATGGCATCGCTTAACGGGTCATCTTCCAGAGGTTCGCTGGCGGAGCTGCCGGTCAGTATAAAATGCAAACCATCCCACATTTTCCAGATATCCAGCGTGTCGTTGTGTTCTTCCAGCTCTTCCAGTTCATCAACCAGATCGACCTCATCAAGATCTATCAGGTGGTTCAGGCCATCTTCATCAATGGCCATGTAGCAGGCTTGTATTCCCATTATGGATATCCATTCGTTAGTCAGTATGATTGCGCGTTGTTATTCTTTATCCATCAGGGTATCAGCAGGCTGGAGCCTGAGGTTATCCGACTTTCTAATGCCTGATGAGCTCGGACTGCATCTTTAAGCGGGAACTGTTGCGTAGGTGCCACATCCACATTAATAGCACCACTGGCAATCATGGAAAACAGTTCGTTGGCTGCATGTTGTAATAGTTGTTTTGTGGTGATGTAGTTGCCCAGTGATGGTCGGGTAACAAACAGGCCACCTTTTTGATTAAGAATGCCCAAATCTACACCGGTAACCGGACCTGAAGCATTACCAAAACTCACCATTAACCCATGTGGGCGCAAACAGTCCAGTGAGGCAAGCCAGGTTGATTTACCCACCGAGTCATAGACAACGTTCACTTTTTCACCGTTGGTCAGTTCTGAAACACGCTTGGCAATGTCTTCTTCCTGATAGTTAATCGTGGCCCATGCGCCGTCTTGTTTAGCCTGTGCGGCTTTCCCGGCAGAACCAACAGTACCAATCAGTTTAACGCCCAGAGCCTTTGCCCACTGACAGGCAATTTTACCTACACCTCCGGCAGCGGCGTGAAACAAAATCGTTTCTCCCGGTTTTACCTGATAGGTCATATGCAGTAAATAGTAGACGGTGAGTCCTTTAAGGAAGGACGCTGCCGCCTGTTCAAATGAGATAGCATCCGGGAGTTTAGCCACTTTATCTGCTGCTACGCAGTGATAGTCACTATAAGCACCTAAGGGGGATTGAGCATAGACAACCCGATCGCCAACGTTTATGTGTGTTACTCCAGCCCCTACTTTTTCTACAATACCTGCCGCTTCGGTACCTAATCCTGATGGCAGAGAAGGGGTTGGATAAAGGCCACTGCGAACATAGGTATCGATATAGTTAATACCGATAGCCTTGTTGGCGACCAATACTTCATTGTCAGCTGGCTGTTTGGGGGTAAAATCGACATATTTCAGTACTTCCGGACCGCCATTTGCAGCAAATTCAATACGTTTAGCCATAATACAAACTCCGGGATAATGAATGATTTTTAGTCAACACAGATTAAATTCATCATAGCAGCCATGTTGATCGTTGGGTAGGTTGCCATCATCGCGTATACTGCTTAGCTGTTATCTTTTAATCGTAACCGGATCGCTAATTATCCCATGTCTGG
This sequence comes from Limnobaculum zhutongyuii, assembly GCF_004295645.1. NCBI lineage: Bacteria > Pseudomonadati > Pseudomonadota > Gammaproteobacteria > Enterobacterales > Budviciaceae > Limnobaculum > Limnobaculum zhutongyuii. The sequence continues at coordinate 3,718,296 of NZ_CP034752.1, read as the reverse complement.
CAAAACACCTTTTAATAAGCAGAACGCCCGTAACGAACGGCCTGTCGACCGTCAAATGGAAGGGCTGAAAATGCCGCCTCATTCCCTTGAGGCTGAACAATCCGTATTGGGCGGCCTGATGCTGGACAATGAGCGTTGGGATAATGTGTCTGAACGGGTAACGGCGAATGACTTTTATAGTCGTCCTCACCGCACGGTATTTGGCGAAATGCAGCGTCTGCTGGAGCTGGGCAAGCCAATCGATTTGATCACGTTATCTGAATCGTTGGAACAAAAAGGGGTACTGGATCAGGTCGGGGGATTTGCCTATCTGGCGGAACTGTCAAAAAACACCCCAAGCGCGGCCAACATAGGCGCTTATGCGGACATCGTTCGTGAACGCGCGGTGGTCCGTGAGATGATCTCAGTAGCCAATGAAATTGCCGATGCCGGTTATGATCCTCAGGGGCGCAACAGCGAAGAGCTGCTGGATCTGGCTGAATCACGGGTTTTCCAGATTGCAGAAAGCCGTACAAATAAAGATGAAGGACCAAAAAGTATCGACCAGATTCTGGAAGATACCGTTTCCCGTATTGAACAGTTGTATCAGCGTCCCCATGACGGTGTGACCGGTGTTTCTACCGGTTTTAATGATTTAGATAAGAAAACCGCCGGCTTACAGCGGTCAGACTTAATTATTGTCGCCGCGCGTCCTTCAATGGGTAAAACCACCTTCGCCATGAACCTGTGTGAGAACGCAGCCATGATGCAGGAGAAACCAGTACTGATATTCAGTCTGGAGATGCCCTGCGAACAGATTATGATGCGTATGCTGGCTTCACTCTCGCGGGTAGACCAAACCAAAATTCGTACTGGTCAGTTAGATGATGAAGACTGGGCCAGAATTTCCAGCACCATGGGCATCCTGCTGGAAAAACGCAATATGTACATTGATGACTCTTCCGGCCTGACCCCAACAGAAGTTCGATCCCGTGCCCGGCGTATTTTCCGTGAACATGGCGGACTTAGCATGATTATGATCGACTACTTGCAGTTGATGCGAGTACCCGCCCTGTCAGATAACCGTACGCTGGAAATCGCTGAAATATCCCGTTCACTGAAAGCACTGGCAAAAGAGCTACAGGTACCGGTAGTGGCGCTGTCCCAGCTTAACCGTAGTCTGGAGCAACGAGCAGATAAACGTCCGGTTAACTCCGACTTACGTGAGTCTGGCTCCATCGAGCAGGATGCGGACGTTATTATGTTTATCTATCGTGATGAAGTTTATAACGAGAACAGTGAAGAGAAGGGTATCGCACAGATTATTCTCGGTAAGCAACGTAACGGCCCTATCGGTTCTGTTCGACTGACGTTTCAGGGACAATGGTCACGATTTGATAACTATGCGGGTCCGCAATTTGATGATGAATAACCGGTTTTGGCGTTCTGCCCAAAATATTGATGCCGGTTTATTCCCAAATGATTTCACAATCACTTCACAAAAGTAGAATAATAATAAAAGCCTTATCCGTGGAAGACGTTCGGGCTGTAGTTTAGGCAGCCGTTTCCACTCTGTAATCGTGTATTAACTAAGGATTTAAAATGATCTCGGCAACAGCGGTAATTGACCGCGGCGCATTGAAACATAACCTACAACGTATTCGCCAAATAGCTCCTGAAAGTCGCATTATTGCCGTGGTAAAAGCCAATGCTTATGGGCATGGGTTGTTAGATGTTGCCCACACTTTGCCTGATTCTGATTGTTTCGGTGTTGCCCGCATTGAAGAGGCGCTAATGTTGCGCTCCGGTGGCGTGATTAAGCCTATTTTACTGTTGGAAGGCTTCTTCTGTGCGGAGGATTTGCCGATGCTGGCGGTCAATAATATCGAAACGGTAGTACATAATATTGAGCAGTTAGAAGCGCTGGAGCAGAGTGAGCTCGATCGCCCGGTACGCGTATGGATGAAAGTGGACACTGGCATGCATCGCCTTGGTGTACGCCCTGAACAGGCAGAGGCATTCTATCAGCGCTTAAGCGCCTGTGAGAATGTGGTCCAACCGGTTAATATCATGAGCCATTTTAGCCGTTCTGATGAACCAGAGGTTGATACTACCCGTAAGCAAATTGATTGCTTTGATGCTTTTGTGCATAACAAGCCAGGGTTGAAGAGTCTGGCTGCTTCTGGTGGTATTTTGCTGTGGTCAGAAGCGCATCGTGACTGGATTCGTCCGGGCATTATTATGTACGGTGTTTCCCCTCTGGCGGATACGTTTGCGGATAAATTTGGCCTTAAACCGGCGATGACACTCAAAGCCAGTCTGATTGCGGTACGTGAGCATAAAGCGGGTGAGCCGGTCGGTTATGGCGGAGCCTGGGTCAGTGAGCGAGATACCCGTTTAGGTGTGATTGCAATTGGCTATGGTGACGGATATCCTCGCGATGCGCCAAATGGAACGCCAGTATTGATTAATGGCCGGCGCGTGCCTTTAGTGGGGCATGTTTCCATGGATATGGTGACGGTAGACTTAGGACCGGATGCGACAGATAAAGTGGGTGATGAAGCCACTATCTGGGGGCCAGAATTACCGGTAGAAACCATTGCGAAATACACCGGCATTATCCCTTATGAGTTGATTACTAAGCTGACAGCCCGCGTAGCAACCCGATATCTTGATTAAACATTCAATCCGGCACCTTGCCATAGCAGAGTGCCGGATTGTTTTTCATTACTGCTAATTAATCCTCATCATCTTCCAGCTTTTGTCGCCGACTCGGATGGTATTCACGGTTCATTTTAGCTACCGCGATAGTTGCTACGGTGTTACCAATAATGTTGGTGACAGCCAGTGCCATCGACATAAAGCGATAAACCCCGAACATCACAGCAACCCCTTCTAATGGAAGTAGCCCGGTCGTGGTAATTGTGGCGGCGAAAACCACGAATGCTCCGCCGGAAACCGTCGCTGCACCTTTAGAGGTTAATAGCATAATTAACAGGATGCCGAACAGCTGCTCAATACTCAGTGGGATACCATAGGCATTGGCCAGGAAGATAACCCCCATTGACATATAAATTGAGGTTCCATCCAGGTTAAAGGCATAGCCGGTTGGTAAAACCAGTCCTACCGTTTGGCGTGAAGCGCCATATTTGGGTAATTTTTCCAGCAAGCGAGGCAGTACACTTTCAGAGGAGGCAGTACCGAAAGTAATATAGAGTTCTTCTTTAATAAATTTAATAATATCAAACAGATTAAGTTTGAAGAGCAGACAGACCGCGCCTAATACGATCACGACAAACAGAATTAGCGTCAGATAGAAAGCTAATACCAGATAGGTTAGCTTAATCAACATATCCACACCGTTACTACCTACCGCATAAGCAATGGCCCCAAAGGTACCGATAGGTGCTAACAGCATAATAACGTGGATAAATTTAAAGAAGGCTTTAGCAATGAAGTTAAGTGCATTCTCTACCACCACACGTTCTTTCTCTTTTAGCAGCAGAATACCAAAGCCAAACATCAACGCCAGTACCAGAACCTGCAGTAAGTTATTAGAAGAGAACGCTCCCATAAAGCTATCTGGGAATATTTCGAGGAAGAACTGAGCGAAAGATTTAGGTGCGGCGTGAGAGGCCTGAATCAGGCTGGTAGCCTGTGAGTTCACATGGCTTTCAGTAAGTACCGTGCCGCTACCAACGCTGAGTAATTCCCCCATGCCAAAGCCAAACAGGATGGCAATGGTCGAAACTATTTCAAAATAGATGATAGCGCTCAGGCCAACACGCCCGACCTGCTTGATATCCCCGGCAGCGCCAATTCCCAACGCTACGGTCAAAAAGATTAATGGTGCTACGGCGCTTTTTATCAATCGTAAAAAGATATCACCCAAAAGCTTCAGGCTGGTGGCAAACTCTGGCCAGATAAATCCTACCAAAATCCCCAGGATCATACTGACAGCAATCTGGAACCCAAGACCTTTCCAGAAGGCCTTTTTAGCGGGTTCAGCGAGTAAAGGTTTATCGTGCTCCAATGTATGCGAGTGATTTGTCATAGTGCTTGCCTTAATTTTGATTTACCTGAATTTTTTATAAGAATATGCATAACGAGAAGAACCATGTCTGGCCAGATGAGGGCCGGAGCAAGGAACGTGAAGGTTGTTGAGTCTTTCGTTTTTGCTGAGTCGTACATCAAGATTGATTCTTGTAGTTTAAAGACTTGCAGGGTAACCCCATGAGGTTCCGTTATTCTGTTATAAAGTGTGGTGCTATTTTAGCAAAGAAATGTATGTGCGTTTTATGATCCGACTAACATAATCGTCATACAAAAAATAAAAAGCATTTTTAATCATGTGTTATTAATTCATTTCTGGTATGCATCAAATATAAATTATTTCTGCTGCTATTATATTGCCGATTTTCAGGTGTTATGCCAAAGGCCTTAGTATAGAAGGGTTCCACCCATTTGATTCTGCAATAAATATTTCAAAAAGCATTCGGCTTTATTATATTTTTATTTGATCTGAATAACGAATAAACAGCATAAAGGAAGACAATGACATTTTTATTGGTAATATCCATAAATATGATTAATTAACGGCATAAAAATAATTAACATGATAAAAACAGGTGTGGTAAATACATATGGACCTACAAGGTTGTATTGAATATTGTTTAACCAAAACAGGCAGTGTTCATGATTATCAACCGCTTTGGGAAGCGGATCGTGTTAAGGTTGCTGGTAAAATATTCGCCATACTGGGTGAGTTAAATGGCAGGCCGAGCATCACGCTCAAGTGCCCTCCGGCGTTGGCAGAGCGTTTGCGGGATGAACACCAGGATATTATCCCTGGATATCACTTGAATAAGGCACTATGGAATACACTGTTTCTTAATGGAAAACTGGATGAAACGCTGATAAAAAATATGATTGATATTTCCTATCAGGAAGTAAGAAATTTGCTACCTGCGTATGTAAGAAAAGCGCTGTTGGCAGGGGAAAATCCACAGGCAATAAAGTAAGCAACCGGTTTTAATCCGCGGTCTCTGATTAATTTCCCCGTTCAGTTAAATTAAGCGATATCAGGATATATTTTTAGTAAGTATTTGTTTAGTTATTCTCAGTGTAAATGGCAAATAATCTCGACATAATAACGAGATATGACGATTAATAGCATTATAGCTATTATATAATTAGCAATACATCAGGTGCACTTCAGGTTGAATAAGCATAAAATAGCGCGCTGCTCATACGAGCATTTTTATGTAGCAGCTTAACACCTATTGCTACCCATCAATTATTACCGGAATGTAGTTCCATGAATGCTAGAAGTAGGCATAATCAGCCTCTCAGGGATGTTCTTCTATGCAGTGTACTGATCTTATGGATAAGTGCCCTCGCTTTGTATATCTCTGGTTATTTGGTGTTGGGTGTTATTTCATCAACGTTATCTATACTGTTTTTCTTTTGCTATTTAACTAATATAAGGACGAAATTATTATCTATGTTTGGGAAAAAAACATCTAAATATGAGATGACAGGCACTCAATCACAATCGTTGACCAGTAACGTTTCAAGTACGGCTTCAGGTAGTGAGTCAAAAGTCTATTCAGATAGCATTGATGTGCGCAATCGCTGTACGATCATTGCCAGAAATGCCTCATTTGTTGGTGATATTGAAGACAGTGGTGATATCCAGATTTATGGCAAAATAATCGGTAATATTAATATTACTGAAGGTTCTATCCGCATCATGAATACCGGGTATGTTAAAGGCCAACTGAATGCCCCTGAAATCATTATTGATGGTCAGGTTCATGGTAGCTGTTACGCTGAGAATATCGATATTCTTGAACACGGTATGTTACGTGGCACCAGCTGTTGTGAAAACATTGCCATTAAACGCGGTGGCGTTTTTGTGGGTCAATCAGAAGAGTGGACGCCAAAAGAAGTTCCGTTAACTCGCGTCACTAAAGATGTGATTGAAGAATTAGAAGTTCAGAATGAGTTAATTATCACATCAGATGATGATTCAAACGATAAGTTATAATAATTCATCTCTTGGCTGGGGTGTGGACATTCTGGCTCGGATAAAGTGATTTACAGATGTTGTTTTTCTTCGGTAACTGGCAAGCAGTAGCAGAATAACGATGAAGATTAGAGCGGGTTGGTGATATTCATTCATCAACCCGTTTTTACATCATTTACCAGCGGCCAGATGCACCACCGCCGCCGGAACGACCTCCACCACCACTGAATCCGCCGCCGCCGCCAAAACCACCGCCACGGCCTCCACCAAATCCGCCTCCACCACGACCACCGCCTCTGAGTAAGGCATTCATTATCATTGGGGCAACCAGAGTACCAATAGCACCCAGGCCAAATGATAAAAGCAGATCCAGCCAGACCACGACATGATTAACAAGGAGCTGGAATAGCAGCACGCCAATGGTTAGTGTCAGGCCGGTAAAAAACATCTTTTTTAGTAGGGAAAGTTTGCGAAACAGACTGGATAGCATGACCAGTGCGGCTAACCACAAGACAGAACGACCTTCATCAACAGGTTCCGTATCAGGTTGTGAATGAGCCTGTTGGGAAGAGGCTTCATTTTTGTATTCAGGACTCAACTGATAGATGATAGCTTCTACAGCCAGCGCTATTCCCCGGTTATAGTCGTTCTGCTTGAAACTTGGAAGAATAAGACGATTAATAATCTGGCTGGACTGAAGATCGGTCAGATCGCCTTCCAGACCATAACCGACTTCAATTCGCACCGTTCGATCAGACTTAGCGACCAGAAGCAGTATGCCATCATCGACATTTTTCTTACCCAGTTGCCACTGGTCAAAAACGCGGATGGCGTATTGTTCAATGGTTTCATCACCGGTGGTGTCGACAATCAGTACAGCAAGCTGATGGCCGGTGTTTTTTTCCAGGTTAGCAGCTTGCTGAGTCAGGGTACGGATATTGTCTGCCGACAGCGTAGCAGTCAGGTCTGTTACCTGCTGTTGTAATGGTGGCATAGCAATCGGTGCCGCATTTGCCAACAGTGACAGAAAAAACAGTCCAAACAGTACCAGACGGCGCATAACTATCTCCGATCGCTGCCTGCAGGAGAGAAGTCAACGCTTGGTGCCGTTGAAATTTGCTCACTGTTTTCCGGCAGGAAGTTTTGCTTGGTTTTATATCCTAATAGCTTGGCGGTAATTAACCCGGGGAAGCGGCGGATCTCCAGGTTGTAATCCTGAACCGCTTTAATATAGCGCTGACGGGCAACGGCGATTCGATTCTCTGTACCTTCTAACTGGGTCATCAGGTTAGAGAACATTTCATTCGCTTTCAGGTCAGGATAACTTTCTCTGATAACCAGCAGGCGGGATAAGGCACTACCCAGTTGAGCCTGTGACTGTTGGAAAGCGCGCATGGCTTCTTCGCTATCCGGTGCCGTCATATTTTGTTCCGTAGAACCAATTCTTGAACGAGCGTCAGAAACTTGTTTAAACACATCTGCTTCGTGGGCGGCATAGCCTTTCGCGGTAGAAACCAGATTAGGGATCAGGTCAGCACGGCGCTGATATTGGTTTAAAACTTCAGACCAGCTGGCCGTGACATTTTCATCCTGAGTTTGGATTTCGTTGTAATTACACCCGGTTAACATAAGAGCCAGCAACGACATGGCCAGCCAACGGAAATGAGAAGAGAACGACATAAATATTTATTCCTTGAATACCAAAAATAGCGCCCCTGTAAAGGCAGGCAATATACGACGATTATAAATCAGTTTGAACAGTATTCTGTTATTAATGGTGACAGGACGCTGACATATTCAAACTAAATTGGTTGAAGAAAAGAGGTAAAAAAAGGGGAAGCTCAAATCAGCTTCCCCTTTTTATGGAGAGATTAGCCTTTTTCCAGAATGGGCTTCAGGAAGCGCGCGGTATGCGATTCGGCGCACTCGGCTACGGTTTCCGGGGTGCCGGAAACCAGAATTTGACCTCCGCCACTTCCCCCTTCCGGACCCAGATCGACAATCCAGTCGGCGGTCTTAATCACGTCCAGATTATGCTCAATAACCACGATCGTATTGCCCTGATCCCGTAGCTGATGAAGCACCGTAAGCAGTTGTTCAATGTCGGCGAAATGCAAACCGGTGGTGGGTTCATCCAAAATATACAGAGTATGACCCGTTCCGCGTTTGGAAAGCTCTTTTGCCAGCTTCACCCGCTGAGCCTCACCACCAGATAACGTAGTGGCGGACTGACCTAAACGAATATAGGAAAGGCCAACGTCCATTAATGTTTGCAGTTTGCGTGACAGGGCTGGCACTACGTCAAAGAACTCTCTGGCATCTTCAACCGTCATCTCCAGCACTTCGTTGATGTTTTTACCCTTATATTTTACTTCCAGGGTTTCGCGGTTATAGCGTTTACCTTTGCACTGATCGCAAGGAACATACACATCCGGCAGGAAGTGCATTTCAACTTTAATTACGCCATCGCCCTGACAGGCCTCACAGCGACCACCACGAACGTTGAAACTGAAACGACCTGGGTTATAACCACGAGCGCGGGATTCAGGGACACCGGCAAACAGCTCACGAATCGGTGTAAAAATACCGGTATAAGTTGCTGGGTTTGAACGAGGCGTACGTCCGATAGGGCTTTGGTCAATATCAATAACCTTATCGAAGTGCTCCAGACCAGTAATCTCTTTGTAAGGCGCTACTTCATCACCGGTTGCACCATTAAGCTGGCGCTGAGCGACCGGATATAAAGTATCATTAATTAGGGTAGATTTTCCTGAACCGGAAACACCGGTAATACAGGTAAACAGACCAACAGGAACCGTTAGCGTAACGTTTTTCAGGTTATTTCCTGTTGCGCCAATCACTTTCAGTACTTTTCTGGCATCTGCCGCCACGCGCTGTTTAGGGATCTCAATTTTGCGTTTACCTGACAGGAACTGCCCGGTCAGCGATTCCGGAACCTTCATGATGTCTTCCATGGTGCCTTCAGCCACCACGTTACCACCGTGAACACCGGCTCCCGGACCAATATCAATGACGTGGTCCGCTTCACGAATGGCGTCTTCATCATGTTCAACCACAATGACGGTATTGCCCAGATTCCGTAGATGAATCAGCGTATCCAACAGACGTTGGTTATCGCGCTGGTGTAAACCGATAGAAGGTTCATCCAGCACGTACATTACGCCAACCAGGCCGGCACCGATTTGGCTGGCAAGACGGATACGCTGAGCCTCACCACCGGACAGGGTTTCTGCCGAACGGGAGAGTGAAAGGTAATTCAGACCGACGTTAACCAAAAAGCTCAGTCGCTCACCAATTTCTTTCAGAATTTTTTCAGCGATTTGTGCCCGTTGGCCCTGTAATGACAGCGCCCCAAAGAATTTCATCGCATCACCAATGCTGAGCTCAGAAATTTCCGGCAGGGTTGTGTTCTCTACGAATACGTGACGCGCTTCTTCTTTCAGGCGGGTACCGCCACAGGAAGTACAAGAACGATTGCTGATAAATTTAGCCAGCTCTTCACGCACAGCGGTGGATTCCGTCTCTTTATAACGGCGTTCCATATTATTCAGCACACCCTCAAACGGGTGCTTACGTACGGTGGTGTCACCGCGATCGTTAACGTATTTAAACTCAATATTCTCTTTGCCTGAACCGTTGAGAATCACTTTTCTGACGTTTTCCGGCAGGCTGTTAAACGGCGCTTCCACATCAAATTTGTAGTGTTCAGACAATGAGCGAATCATTTGGAAATAGTAGAAGCTGCGGCGATCCCAACCGCGGATGGCGCCACCAGCCAGTGATAGCTCATCGTTTTGTACTACGCGTTCCGGATCAAAATATTGCTGAACGCCCAGACCATCACAGGTCGGACAGGCACCAGCCGGGTTGTTGAATGAGAACAGACGCGGTTCCAGTTCACGCATACTGTAACCACAGACTGGACAGGCAAAGTTAGCGGAGAACACCATCTCTTCTGCTTTGTTGTCGTCCATATCGGCAACTACCGCGCTGCCACCGGAGAGGGCCAGTGCGGTTTCAAATGATTCTGCCAGTCGTTGTGCCATATCGTCGCGTACTTTGAAACGGTCAACCACCACTTCAATGGTATGTTTCTTCTGTAGTTCCAGCTTTGGCGGATCGGAAAGATCACACACTTCGCCATCAATTCGTGCGCGGATATAACCTTGAGACGCCAGATTTTCCAGCGTCTTAATGTGTTCGCCTTTACGATCTTTAATCACCGGCGCCAGTAGCATCAGGCGGGTGCCTTCCGGCAAGGTCAGCACGTTATCTACCATCTGGCTAACCGTTTGGGCGGCCAGCGTAATATTATGAGTAGGGCAACGTGGTTCACCCACGCGGGCAAACAGCAGGCGCAGGTAATCGTGAATTTCAGTAATGGTACCCACGGTAGAACGCGGGTTATGGGAGGTTGATTTCTGTTCAATAGAAATCGCCGGGGAAAGACCTTCAATATGGTCTACATCCGGCTTTTCCATCAGCGACAGGAACTGACGAGCATAAGCTGATAAGGATTCGACGTAGCGGCGCTGCCCTTCAGCGTACAGGGTATCAAATGCCAGTGATGACTTACCTGACCCGGACAGCCCGGTAACAACAATAAGCTTGTTGCGCGGCATGACCAGATTGATGTTTTTTAAGTTATGGGTGCGGGCGCCCCGGACTTCTATCTTATCCATTTCAACAAGCCTTACAGTGTTAACTCTGACGCGGAACTGCGAATTATCGCACAAAATAAACTGAATGGATATACAGTGTTATGATGTGATTTAGAACAAAAAGTCTTCAAATGATAAGTCAGCAAATTAGCGCTAATAATTTCAATTAATTGGCGGCTTCTTACTCATATGTATCGGAAAGTTACTGAGATATTGGGTGATAAAATCGGTGATAAATCGTTTGCCTGATATCTGATGGGTTATACATATCTTGACGTTTTTTCTCTTATACTCGGACAAGGTTCGCCTCGCTGCGTGACATTAACATACTGTGGAGAGAAATGATGAACAACTGGTTACAACAGATTCAATCAATACTCGGACAAAAAAGTAATGGAGAAAACCGTGAGTCCGGAGGATTAAACGATTTATTAATGCCGGGTGTATTAGGTGGTCTGGCTGGTTTACTGTTAACCAATAAATCCTCCCGCAAGATGGTAGGAAGTGCCGGTAAAAATGCACTGGTGATTGGCGGTGGTGCCGTGTTAGGGGCGGTGCTTTGGAATAAATATAAACAGCGCGTTAAAGAGACTCAGCAACAGGATGCGCCGTTTGATTCTCAGCCAACGCCGGTGGATCAACGGGCTCGTCGACTGGTGCAGGCACTGGTTTTTGCCGCCAAAAGTGATGGTCATATTGATGAGCAAGAACAGCAGGCGATTAATAATCAGATTCACCAGCTAGGCATTGGTGAGCAAGCCGAACAGTGGGTACAGCAGGCCATTGAACAACCTCTGGATCCACAAACTCTGGCCTATGGCATCAAAAACGAAGAAGAGGCATTGGAAGTCTACCTGCTAAGTTGTGCGGTGATTGATATTGACCACTTTATGGAACGCAGCTATTTAGATGAGCTGGCCAGAGCGTTAAAAATTCCTGATGACGTTAAACAGGGAATTGCTCAGGAGTTGCACGCGAATCCAAATGCCTGATTTTACCGCAGCAGATAAGCCATTGACTGGGAAACGTTATGCAATGGCAGATGTAATTTCATTACGGTTGTAATAAAGTTTGCGTACTCAATTCCATTTTTTAACGCTTGTGTCCTTCGCCTGTTGCCATGCTACAATCGAGGGATAAGAATTGTATACCTTTACTCATCAGGAGAATCGACATGGCCAGCAGAGGCATCAATAAAGTAATTCTAGTCGGAAATCTGGGTCAGGACCCGGAAATTCGTTATATGCCTAATGGTGGTGCGGTGGCGAATATTACCATTGCGACTTCTGAGAGCTGGCGTGATAAGCAAACCGGTGAGCAAAAAGAAAAAACCGAATGGCACCGTGTGGTGATTTTCGGCAAATTAGCCGAAATTGCAGGTGAATACCTGCGTAAAGGTTCACAGGTTTATATCGAAGGTTCTCTGCAAACTCGTAAGTGGCAAGACCAGAGCGGTCAGGATCGCTACACCACTGAAGTTGTGGTTAACATTGGCGGCGTAATGCAAATGTTGGGTGGCCGTCAGGGCGGCGGTGAAGGTCAGTCAGCTCAGGGTAGCTGGGGCCAACCACAGCAGCCGCAGCAATCACAGGCGCAGGCATCTCGTCCGGCTCAGCAACAAAGCGCACCAATGCAGCAAAATGAACCACCAATGGATTTTGATGACGATATCCCGTTCTGATAAAACCGATTCAGCAAAGAAATTCCCAAAGCCCTGCCTTCGACAGGGCTTTTCATTATCTCAGAACTCATTATCATAGAGGATGATTTACCCTAATTTAATCGTTGCACTCAATGGATGTTGAATGGTACCGCCTCCTTTTTTGTCAAAACTGAACCAGCTAAACCCACTGTTGGCGATCGTGCCTCTGTTGTTTCTGCTGTTTTTATTGCCTTTCCTGCATGTCTCTGCCCTGGTCACTATTCTGGTAGCCGTTGGTTTTCTGATTCTTATTCTGGCGGTCTTACATAAGAAGAAGCGCAATATTGCGGTGCTGATTTTCGTTAGCTTATCAATTATCTGGATTTGGCAGGCTCATTTTACCTGGCAGGGATACTTCTGGATTAATGCGCGCGAGCTGGGTTCGTTGGCTCATAAGATTTCCAGCTATGGAAAGATTCGTTCCCTGGAGTTGGGAAACGACGGTAGCTATCAGGATGGCGATCGTATTGTTCATTACGACTCTTACCGTTTTTTGAATGGCGTTAGAGTAACGCACTATCCGGATGCGCATAACCCTGCTGCCAGCCAGCCAGAATGGTTTATTGATGCCTACTGCCAGCAGAATGAGATTTCCTTAAAGCTGTATTATGAACTGCGCGGTGAGTTGCAAAACCTCAGAATTAGCGGTTTTAGTCTGATGGATAATGGTGATATCTCCTTTATTTTATGGCAAAAGGGCGGTGTACCCTGGACGATAAATCTGGTTTATATTAAAGACGGTACCCATCCGCTGGATGGAGATACATTAGAAAAGCTGAATGCCCACTGGTATATTGCTACCTATTCATAATTTTTTCATCATGATAGCCCATTGTCATGGGGTATCTTAGCTGTAAGCCATTCACACCATCAGGAGCAAGCGTATGGAACGACACGAGTATTATATGAATATCGCCATTGCCGTACGTAAAAAGGCTAACTGCCTTGGGCGCAAGGTTGGTGGTGTGATGGTCAAAGATAACCGAATCATCTCAACCGGTTATAACGGAACACCGGAAGGAATAAAGAACTGTACTGATGGTGGCTGCGTCCGCTGTCGAGATCGTGCCGCCTATAAAGCCAGTGTTGGTTATGATGTTTGTATCTGTGTTCACGCTGAGCAAAACGCTATTATTTCCGCTGCACGTTTTGGCAATCCGGTTGAGGGTTCAGTCGTTTATTCCACATTACGCCCTTGCTTTGATTGTACCAAGTCGATGCTACAGGCCAAAGTTCAGGCGATTTACTATCTTCACGACTGGAAACATCCAATAGGAGAGCTGCAGGAACAGTATGAACTGCTGCAATCACAGTTTCCGGGCGGAGTACATCAGGTCGCGATGGAAGATCCCGAAGCTGACTGGGCTAATGGCGTAACGCTGTCAGGCACCTGATTGTTTTCCGACCGTATTCGATGTCAATTTAGGCATATTATATTTACGGTCGGAATATTCACAGGGGCTGATTTAGCTGGTCCAAAAATTATACCGTCAGGCCTATATCTAAAACTCACTCGTCACATTATCCCAACGTTTTAAATCCGGTATCTTGTTATCCCGATAATAGGCAATAAAAAAGCCCGTCACTTCCTCCACGTCGCTGGTGGTATAGCGGTAATGGGAAAATTCTTCACCAAAGACGAGTCGGGTTTCAACCATATAGTCATCATCAGTTAATGCAGCCTGAAGATAGATAGAACCGTCCAGCGGCGTTTGTGGTTCCAGTACGATAAAACTACCGACATCGTCATCAATGCTGGCTACGGATTTCTTCAGTATCTGTTCACTGACTTCGGGTAATACTTCGCCATCCACCATCAGTTCAAAATTCATTGGCTATCAGTCTCTGTTTATTAACAAGCATAAGTAAGTGTGCTTATTGTAATGTGTTGCTTCGCGAATTCACAGAACATAACCAGATTTCAGCTATAACAAACAACGCTGAAATCTGACCGGTTCTATTTCCTTTCTATCTCAACAAGAGAGACTTTTGGCTTGGTTTTCCCCAAAGGAATATGTAAACGCTGCGCCAGAATAACGCCAATCAGTGAGATGGTACCGCCAACAATGTGGTAACTGTGTAGTGGCTCACGCAGAAAAATAATAGCGATAACGGCGGTGATGACCGGTGTCAGGTTCATAAACAGTGCAGCTTTGCTGGCTCCCAGTTTCATCACTCCCTGAATCCAGACAAAAGGTGCGATGACTGAGGCGGGAATACCGGCATACAGAACTAATGGAATATTATGTGCGTTTAGCGAAATATCATCGGTCATCAGAAAATCGGGTAACAACAACATCATGCCAAAGAAGGATTGAATATAAACCGATTGCCAGTTCGACAGCGGAATTGACCAGAGCTTGGTTAACACACCATACAGCGCGTAGGCCGTGGCGGCGGTTAGCATCATCAGTTCGCCCTTACCAACCCCAATGGATAACAGACCAGCAGGATTGCCTCCGCTAATCAGCCATACCAGGCCACAAAAAGAGAGCAAACCACCGATAAGTACACCCAGCGTTGGCGGCGTCTTCAGAATAACAATGCTTAATAATACCGTCAGCAATGGGATCAGCGAAACAAAGATACCAATGGTTAATGCGCTGATGGTGTAGGCCGCGTAATAGGCCAGACTTTGATACAGCGCCATTCCCAGAAAGCCAAGGATTAGCAGCTTCCACCAGTAGGGATAGATGCTCTTTCTGCGGCGAATGACGCCCGGCAAAATAAAAGGGGTCATGATAAGTAAGGCCAATGCCCAGCGGTAGAATGAAATTGCCGCAGGATCAATAGCGCCAGCCGACAGCTTATTAACAATGGCATTAATTGCCCAGATAAGAACGGCAAGCAGGGGGAACAGGTAGGCCATACGAAACATCACTCACAAACAGAAATTATCAGGTTGCAGAGTGTACATCTGTCCTGTTTGATAGATATACTTCAAATCAGACAATTCATTATGTCTTTCAGACAATCCCGATTAAACCCGGAGGGGTCTATGCCCGGAGAACAGCGTTTTGCATCGACAGAATCGCATCCTGACAGCATTCTGTTTTTTCGTAGCGAAGAGGTGAATGCCAATACGGAGTTTCTCGCTCATTCTCACAACTGGGGGCAAATCATCTGCGTAAAGTCAGGGGTGTTTGCCCTGAATATTGGTGGACAGCGTTTTTTAGCGCCTTGTGGCTTCGCTATCTGGATCCCAGCCGGTATGGAACACTCCAGCTATAACCGCAGGCCAACCCGATTCCGTTCCATTAATATTGCCGCTCGTTTTTGTGCCGGAATGCCGGAGCAACCCTGTGTGTTAAATATGGGAGCCATATGCAGTGCGATTGTTGAATCCTGCTTTGAACGCAATGTAATGGTACCGGTAAACCATGCGGATCGCCGCCTTTGTCGGGTTCTGGTGGATCAGCTATTGGTCGCGCCGGTTCAACATACCTGGCTGCCCGGCAGCGATGATAAATATCTGGCGCCCGTTCTTCAGGCGTTGGAGGCCAATCCATCAGATAATACTTCACTGGCCCAATGGGCAAAACGAGTCTATACCACCGAACGTACGCTGGCTCGTCGTTGCAATCAGGAGTTAGGAATGTCATTTAGTGAGTGGCGGCAGCGTTTGCGTTTTCTGTATGGCATTTCCCTGTTGGAACAGGGAAAAACCGTACAGGAGGTGGCTTTGGAGGTTGGTTACAGTTCCGCATCGGCGTTTATTGCGATGTTTCAGCATAATGCCGGAACAACTCCAGAGCGTTATCGACGTGGGTAATTACACCAGCGTCTGAAACGTTCTCCATTCATCCCACAGTAGCCAAAAAGCGGTTAATGCCAGTGAACCTGCCATCACGCCGTTAAACACGCGTAATCGCCAGCCAATTTGCAGGGTTTCCCGCAGTTTGTCACCCATCAGCGCCCAGACATAAACACAGGGGAAACCGACAACGGTAAAGGCAGCGGAAAGTAGCAGAGCACTCATGGTGATATCCATTTCCCGCGAGCTAAACAGAATGGCGGCATTGACCAGCATTAACCAGGCCTTTGGGTTAACCCACTGGAACAGCATGGCCCTACCAGCGACATCGGATGAGCATGTGCCTTTCCCTCGGGGCTACCGGCCAGCCAAATCTTCCAGGATAGCCACAGCAAATAGGTACAACCAAAGATCGCCAGCGGCAGGCGAATCGATGAGATGTTATTCAGAATCACACTGAAAGAGAGAGTAATGCAAAGACATAACACACCACAACCAAGGCTGATACCAATCAGATGAGGCATGGTGCGGCGCAGGCCAAAGTTGACGCCCGACGTTGCCAGCATCAGGTTATTAGGACCTGGGGTAATACTCATTACAACAATATAACTGATTAAGGCTAAATCTATCATGGCTGTCTCTGCACTTATTCTCACTGGAGGTCAGGATATAATAGGGGCGGTAAACTGAAGGTAACAGATACAGAAAACTGATATTTTAATGGATACAGTTATGGTAGCGTATTGTGTTATCCATGCTTTTCTTCCGGGGTTCATTCATGTCAGATAATCATGATTTATCGTTATATCTGCAGGTTGCTGATGGTGTTGTTGAATCAATTCGTCGTGGCGTCTTACAGGCAGGGGACAGGTTGCCTTCAATTCGGCATGCGGCTCGTAATCGTAATGTGAGTATTAATACGGTACTGGCGGCTTATCGCAATCTGGAAGATCGCGGTGTTATCGAGGCTCGTCCTCAGTCGGGGTATTACGTCAGAGCACGTTTGCCGGAGGTACATAAAACGGCGATGCCGGTGACCCCCGTCTCTTCCCCTAAGCTGGAAGTGCTGGATTTAATTGATATGGTTTTTGCTGCGCAACAGAACCCTAAATTTACGGATATCTCTTTAGCCTGTCCGGTTGGTGAAGAGTTTTACCCGGCAAAAAAACTGTCTCGTATTTTAAATCAATTATTACGCTCCAAACCCGATATGATTGGTACTTATAGTCTGCCGCCAGGCAGCCTGCGTTTGCGGCAGCAAATTGCCCGCAGAACGCCTTTGCTGGGAATGTCCCTTAGCGCTGATGAGATTATATTGACCCATGGTTGTCTGGAAGCATTGCAACTGGCGCTGCGCGCGGTCACCAAACCGGGTGATTGCATTGGCCTGGAGTCACCTACTTATTTCTATATGATATCCATGGTGGCGATGTTGGGGCTGAATGCGATAGAGATTCCAACCGACTCACAGCATGGCATTTCGGTTGATGCCGTTGAGGCATTGCTGAAAGAGAAGAAAATCGATGTTCTGATGTTAATGCCCAGCGTACAAAATCCGTTGGGATGCAGTATGCCAATCGAGGATCGGCAGCGTTTAGCAAAGCTGCTCAATCAATATCAGGTTCCAATGATTGAGGATGGGCTTTACTCCGAACTACAGTTCTCTGGCGACCTGCAGCCAGCGGTCAAAGCGTTTGATAAAGACGGTTGGGTGATCTTTTGTACCAGTTTTACCAAAACGCTGGCGGCGGACTTTCGTATTGGTTGGATGTCCGGTGGGCGTTTTGCCGAAAAACTGCGCCGGTTAAAAGCGCTCTCATCCATGTCTGAACCCACGATTCTGGCGGAGACGTTGGGGCAATTTTTGACCACCGGTGGATACGATCATCATTTGCGCGGGCTGAGAAAACGCTATGCCTTCCAGATGCAGGAAGCTCGGGGATTGATAGCCCGTTATTTTCCACAGGGAACCCGAGCCACTCAGCCTTCGGGAGGCTTTGTTATTTGGGTAGAGCTTCCGTTAAATGTGGATGGGGTAAAGCTATTTCATGCCGCATTGGCAGAACATATTAGTCTGACGCCGGGAATGCTGTTTTCACCCAGCGGGCGCTACGCGAATGCGTTTCGTCTCTCCTGCTGTTATACGTTTAATGAGCACTATATTGCGGCCATTAAACGAGTCGGTGAATTAGCCTGTGAAATGGCATTAAGCCCGGAAGACATCAAGGCATAAAACGATAGCCAACTCCGATTTCAGTCAGCAGATGTTTTGGACGGGCAGGGTCCAGCTCCAGCTTTTGCCGCAGGTGCCCCATATAGATGCGTAAATAATGGCCATGTTCAACACTATTGGGCCCCCAAACGCTGTTGAGCAACTGGCGCTGGGTTAATACTTTGCCGGTATTTGCCAAAAGCTCCGCCAGCAGGCGGAATTCAATGGGTGTCAGATGAATGGCTTCTCCCGCTTTGAGTACCTGACGATTGACTAAATCAACGCTGATATCTGAAAAGCAGATAACAGGTTCGTCTTTAGCATTGCCGGAGCGATGTCGCAATGCAACGCGTACTCGAGCCATTAATTCACTGATACCGAAAGGCTTCACCAGATAGTCATCGGCACCCGCGTCCAGCGCCTGGACTTTATCCTCTTCAGCAATACGGGCTGAAAGTACGATGATCGGCACCGAACTCCATTGGCGCAGATCGAGAATAAAGTCCAAACCATTACCATCGGGTAACCCCAGGTCCAGAATAATCAGATCCGGTTTACGGGTAGCGGCTTCCATCAGTCCGCGTTGCAGCGTTTCACTTTCATAAACCCGGCAACTTTCATTCTCCAGTGCAGCCCGGACAAAACGCCTTATCTCTTTTTCATCTTCTACGATAAGAATCGATAGTGGGGTTTGGGTCATGATTCTTCCATACTGGTTATGATTTCGGGTTGTGGCTCCAAAGGTAACGTGAAATAAAACCAGGCTCCACCATCAGGACCATTCTCTGCGCGGATACGACCACCATGAAAATGAATAATAGCCTGACAAATTGCCAGACCAAGCCCAATACCATGAATGGCCGACTCTTTGTTACCCCGGGAAAATTTATCAAATATTGCCTGCTCTTGCCCGTGAATAATACCGGCACCATTATCCCGTATAATAACTTCAATGGCCTGTTGTTCAGGCTGAACGGTTGCACTGATACTAATTGTGGCCTGAGGACCGGCATACTTCACCGCATTTTCTAACAAATTGAGAAAAACGCGTTCGAGCAGGGATGAATCACAATTAAGTAATGGGAGGTCCGGCGGAATTTGGATAATGACATGATTATCTTCCAGTATTCCTTCCAGCGTATGCAGCGCGCTGCCAACGATCTCCTCCAGCGATTGCCACTCTTTCTTTAGGGTAAAACCGCCGGACTGAATGCGAGCCATATCCAGTAGATTATTGACTAACTGAGCCGTACTCAAAATATACTGACGAATCTTTTCGGCCTGCTGATACTGAGGGAGATGACTGCTTTTCAGATCGGATGCCAGCATATCGGTTTGCCCCAGCAATACCGTCAATGGGGTTCGCAGATCGTGAGACAGTGCCGCCAGCAGAGAATTACGCAACTGCTCCCGTTCTGAACTCAGTTTTGCCTCTTCGGCAGTTTGAATCAGGTAGAGTCGTTCAAGGGCATTAGAAATGAGAACGCTGTAAGTCTGGAGCAGCCGCTGTTGTTCCGGCACCATAAGCTGCCTCAGGCTGGTGGGTTCAATAGCTAAAACGCCCAGCGTTTTATTTTGGCTGATTAATGGCTGTAATTGATAAGGAACGCTGGGTAACGTATCGGTGCCGGAACCCGCGGGCTGGCGTTTATCAAAACACCAGTGGGCAATAGATTCATCAACCACCATGGATAACTGATGATCTGATTTCACTTGCTGTAATCTGTTATCCCTGTCCGGTAGCCATAACTGGCTCTTGGCGTTAAAACTGCCATTAATAAAGCGTTCGCTACTTTTTGCAATGTCCTCAATGGTCAGGGCCTGACTGAGGGCTTTTGACATTTCATACAGGTGTCGGGCGCGTTGTTCGCGCACTCTGGCGACTTTTGCCTGATAGCGAACCCCGGAGGTCAGATTACCAATAACCAGACCAACACTCAGCATGACGCAAAAAGTCACGATATATTGAGCATCAGTGACCGACAGTGACCAACGAGGCTGAACAAAAAATAGATCGAAGCTGGCAACGTTAATGATAGTGGCAAAAACAGATGGCCAGCGGCCATAAAACAGGGCGATGATAACTACGCCCAGCAAATAGATCATGACAATGTTTGCCAGATCAAACATCGGCAATTGCCATTGTGCCAGCAGAGTAATCAACGAACAGAGCAGAATAGCAACGGCACAGCCGCACAGTTCCAATCGCCATTTTTCCGTAGCGGGGCGGCTATCACTCTCTTTAGCGAGTGATGGGGTAGGTGAATCTTCTACCGCAATAATTACCAGATCGAGGTCTGGTCCTAATTTTCCCAGACGATCGGCAAAGCTACTTCGTAGCTTCCAGCGCTGCTCACTACGGCGACCGATTAGAATTTTGCCCAGATTATGTTCCCGGGCATAGCGCAAAATAGCTTGTTCTTCGTTGGGGTCGGAGAGGGTTGCTGTCTCCGCTCCCAGCTCTTGTGCCAATTTGAGAGACATGAGAATGGCACGCCGTTGGCTTTTCGGCATTTGATGCAGCCTTGGCGTTTCAACATAGACCGCATGCCAAACACAGCCCAGCTTGGCTGCCAGTCGGGCTGCTGCTCTGACCAATTTATCGCTACCAGAGTGGCGACCGATACATAATAAAATAGCGTCTCGGGTATGCCACACCCGCTCTTTTTCACTGGTTTTTCGGTAGGCTTGCATCTGTTCATCTACCCGGTCGGCAGTTCGGCGCAGAGCCAGCTCTCGCAGGGCAATCAGATTTCCTTTACGAAAAAAGTGCTCAATTGCCCGTTCGGCTTGCCCGGGAAGATATACCTTGCCTTCATTCAGACGCTGACGCAGATCGTCCGGTGGAATATCCACCAGAATAACGTCGGTGGCATCATCAAACATATGGTCGGGCACGGTTTCCCGCACCCGAATACCGGTAATTCTACCGACCACATCGTTCAGACTTTCCAGATGTTGCACATTGATAGTGGTGAAAACATCAATACCGGCATTCAATAACTCTTCTACATCCTGCCAGCGTTTAGGATGGCGCGAGCCGGGGGCGTTGGTGTGGGCCAGCTCATCAACCAGTATCACTGCCGGGTGACGGGCAAGGGCAGCATCAAGGTCGAACTCTCTGATCTGGTGGCTGCGTAACTGAATTCGTTTTAATGGGAGAGTTTCCAACCCATCCAGTAGTGCGGCAGTTTCATCACGCCCGTGGGTTTCAATAATTCCGGCGACCACATCCAGACCCTGAGCACTCAGGCGATGCGCTTCCTGTAACATAGCATAGGTTTTTCCTACCCCGGCACAGGCACCAAAAAAGATTTTCAACTTGCCCCGGCTCTCTTCATTCACCTGCGCAAGTAATTGGTCCGGATCGGGCCGTTGGATTTCATTATCTGACATAACGATGTTTATTGCCCCACCTGAGTTGCACTATCCAGAGCTAAATTTAGCTCAAGTACATTGACCACGGGTTCACCGAGAATACTCAGCGGAGTTTGTGTATGCAATTTAATTAATTCTCTAACCTGTTCAGGTGCCAAATGGCGGGCGGATGCGATCCTTGGTATCTGAAAGTCGGCGCTCTGTGGCGAAATATGCGGGTCTAATCCGCTGGCAGATGCCAGTACCAGCTCGGCAGGAATGGCAGCCTTCGCCTCGGGGTTAGCCTGACGTAATCGTTGAATATTGGCATCAATGCGCTGCCTCAACAATGGGTTACTGGCCGCCAGATTACTGCCTCCGGACGCGAGCGGATTGTAAGGTTCAGGGCTGGTGGCCGAAGGGCGACCGCTAAAGTAACCCGCCTGATTAAACGTTTGCCCAATCAGTGCTGAACCCACTACTTTGTTCTGTACTGTTATTAACGAACCGTATGACTGTTGAGGAAACAACAAGTGAGCCAGTCCGGTTACTGCCAGAGGATAAATCAGGCCAGTAATCAGCGTGATAAATAGCAAAAGCACGATAGAAGGACGTAAATAGTTCATATACAGGTATCCAGTTTAGGGCGTTATGCCAGACCAATCAGGGTTAACAACATATCGATCAGTTTGATGCCGACGAATGGCACCAGCAGACCACCTAACCCATAGATAAATAAATTGCGGCGTAACAGCGCCGGAGCCGTCATTGATTTATAGCTCACGCCTTTTAATGCCAGCGGAATCAGGAAAATAATAATCAGAGCATTAAAGATAACCGCAGAAAGAATAGCGGAGGCTGGCGTGCTTAAATGCATAACATTTAGCATATTCAGTTGAGGGTAGGTCGCCGCAAAGGCGGCCGGAATAATGGCAAAATATTTGGCAACGTCATTGGAGATACTGAAGGTGGTTAATGCACCCCGAGTCATTAGCATCTGTTTACCAATGTGTACCACTTCAATCAGTTTGGTGGGGTTTGAGTCCAGATCCACCATGTTTCCTGCCTCTTTGGCCGCCTGAGTACCTGAGTTCATGGCAACGGCGACATCAGCCTGAGCAAGTGCCGGGGCATCGTTGGTACCATCTCCGGTCATGGCGACCAGTCGACCTTCGGCCTGATATTGACGAATCAGGGCTAACTTAGCCTCTGGCGTTGCTTCCGACAGAAAATCATCCACACCGGCTTCTGCGGCAATGGCACCGGCAGTCAGATGATTGTCTCCGGTAATCATTACGGTTTTTATACCCATTAGCCGCAATTGAGCGAAACGTTCTTTGATGCCGCCTTTCACAATATCTTTCAGGGCGACGACGCCTAAAACGGTAAGATTATCCGCCACTACCAACGGTGTTCCACCAGTGCGAGCGACTCGCTCTACCAGTTCGTTGACCTCCGCAGGAAAAGCCACCTGATTAGACTGCATATAGTTACGAATCGCATCAACGGCACCTTTGCGTATTTTTCTATCCTGAATATTAACGCCGCTCATTCGGGTTTGAGCTGAGAAAGGAATGAAGGAAGCATTCAGGCTGCTGATATCCCGTTCACGCAGATTAAAGCGCTGTTTTGCCAGTATTACGATGCTGCGTCCTTCCGGCGTTTCATCAGCCAGTGAGGCGAGTTGGGCGGCATCTGCCAACGCTTTTTCACTGACGCCGTGGGCCGGTAAAAATTCCGATGCCTGACGGTTTCCCAGAGTGATGGTGCCCGTTTTATCCAACAGTAAAACATCAACATCACCTGCGGCTTCAACTGCACGACCGCTGGTGGCAATAACGTTGGCCTCCAGCATTCTGCTCATACCGGCAACGCCAATGGCAGAGAGTAAGCCACCAATGGTGGTAGGGATCAGGCAAACCAATAACGCTATCAGGGTAATTATGCCAACTGCTGTTCCTGAATGGCTGCTTTCCACGCTGAAGACAGAAAATGGCAGGATAGTGACGGTTGCCACCAGAAACACAATGGTTAGGGCAATGAGTAAAATACTTAGCGCTACTTCATTTGGTGTTTTGCGACGTTTGGCTCCCTCAACCATGGCGATCATTCTATCCAGGAAAGTTTCGCCCTGATTGACCGTACTGCGAATAATTAACCAGTCGGACAGCAGACGGGTGCCTCCGGTAACGGATGAGAAATCCCCACCCGCTTCACGAATCACCGGAGCGGATTCACCGGTGATAGCACTTTCATCAACGGAAGCGCCACCCTCAATGATTTCCCCATCACAGGGAATCGTTTCTCCGGCTTTAACCAGTACGATATCGCCTTTTTGCAGTTGTTCTGAGGTGACTTGTTCAGAGGGAGCATCAGGATGAGGTTCGGATAATCGGGTAGCCCAACTGGTTTTTTTAACGCCTTTCAGGCTTTCTGCCTGTGCTTTACTGCGGCCTTCTGCCAGTGCTTCAGCTAAATTTGCAAACAGGACGGTAAACCACAGCCACAGGGCGATGCTGCCGGTAAACCGGGCATCGCCGTTAGCCGCGCCAGCCAGGATCGCCAGCCAGATAACCGTGGCCATCAGGCTACCCAAATAGACCACAAACATCACCGGATTACGCCATTGAACGCGGGGATCCAGTTTTTTCACCGCTTCTTTCAACGATTGTTGTACCAGCTTAGCCGCAAATAATGTGTTGTGTTGACGAGTCATAATGATTTCTCTTTGGTTTATCTGCGGAGTTAAAATTGAAGGTATTCAGCAATCGGCCCCAGCGCCAGCGCAGGAACAAAGGTCAGCGCTCCTACCAGCAAAATAGTGCCAATTAACAGACAGATAAAAATGGGGCCGTGAGTAGGTAATGTTCCGCTGCTGGTAGGTTGCTGTTTCTTCTCCGCCAGCGATCCGGCGATGGCTAAGACCGGCACAATGACGCCAAAACGGCCTGCCAGCATCACCAGTGCAAGCAGCAGGTTATAGAATGGGGTATTGACGCTCAGTCCGGCAAAAGCGCTACCGTTATTATTGGCCGCAGAGGAGAGGGCATACAGAATTTCGGTAAAACCATGAGCGCCAGGATTGAGAATAGCGATTTTACCCGCATCAACAGTTACCGCGAGCGCTGTTCCCACCAACACCAACGTTGGCGTAACCAGTATGGCTAAAGCAGTCATTTTTATTTCAGAACTTTCGATCTTTTTACCTAAATACTCGGGGCTGCGACCAATCATTAGTCCGGAGACAAATACCGTCAGCAAAACAAACAGCAGCATTCCGTAAAGGCCCGCGCCAACACCGCCAAATACCACTTCGCCAATCTGCATCAGCCAGAGTGGGACCATTCCTCCAAGGGCGGCGAAAGAGTCATGCATGGCGTTTACGGCACCGCATGAAGCTGCGGTAGTGACCACCGCATATAACGCAGAAGCAACCAGACCAAAGCGGCTCTCTTTACCTTCCATATTGATGTTGCTGTCTAATCCTAAAGTGGTCAGATAATCAGGACCATTCAGTTCGGCATAAAAGACGGCAATAACCGCAACGATAAAGATGAGTGACATACACCATAAAAGCGCATTGCTTTGACGAGTGTCACCAACGGCACGGCCAAAAGCCATACATAACGCACAAGGGATAAGGAATATCGCCAGCATCTGTACCAGATTGCTGAGAGCGGTTGGGTTTTCAAATGGATGGGCAGAGTTAGCGCCAAAAAAACCACCGCCGTTAGTTCCCAGCAATTTTATCGCCTCCTGAGAGGCAACAGGCCCCATTGGTAAAACTTGCGATGCGCCTTCCAGCGTTGTCAGATGAAGATAAGGACTGACATTTTGGATGACGCCCTGGCTGACAAAAAATAGCGCCAGCAACACGGAGAGGGGGAGCAGCAGATAAATAACAATTCGGGTCAAGTCGACCCAGGCATTACCGACCGTTGGGGATAATCTGCGGCTAAAGGCGCGGATAAATACCAGTGCGACGGCAATACCGGTGGCAGCGGATAAGAAGTTCTGCACCGTTAAGCCAACCATTTGGCTGAAATAGCTGAGGGTATTTTCGCCGCTGTAGGCCTGCCAGTTGGTGTTAGTAACAAAACTAACGGCAGTATTTAGCGCGAGATGCCATGACAGGTTAGGCATCTTTTCCGGGTTAAGAGGGAGCCATGCCTGAGTCATCAGTAAAATAAACAGCAAGACGAGCCCACAGAGATTAAATACCACAATGGCCAGCGCATATTGGTATTTGGTCATCTCTTTAGGTTTAACGGTACCGCAGCGCCACAGCTTCTTTTCTATCTGCATGATGTGGTAGGGCAGTTCGCCGTCAATGAGTCGGACCAGTAAACGGCTTAGCGGTAGTGACAAAATGATTAATAGGGTCAGGAATGCGGTGATAGTCAGTAGCAGAGTGATAGTCATTAGAAATCCTCCGCATGAAACAGCGCATAAATGAGGTAGCCGAGTAGTGCAATAACAATGAGTACCCCGGCAATCAGGCTTAGGCTCATGATAATTTCCTGAATGAAATGGTGATTAGTCGTTCGAGAAAGCGTAGCCGTCAGGGTGCAAAGATGTTGATAAAAGACATTTGAAA
Source organism: Limnobaculum zhutongyuii (assembly GCF_004295645.1). NCBI lineage: Bacteria > Pseudomonadati > Pseudomonadota > Gammaproteobacteria > Enterobacterales > Budviciaceae > Limnobaculum > Limnobaculum zhutongyuii. The sequence goes on along the minus strand of NZ_CP034752.1, from coordinate 3,691,985 downwards.
AGCGTAAAAATAATATAAAAATTTAAGAATAATGATGAGTTAGCGATAGGCAGAACGTTGTCTGGAGGGGGAGGTTAGTTAATTCCTCCTTTCAGGGGATTTCCCTGAGGCTATTAATTGCTATAGTAGCCGGATTCTCGTAATAGAATTCAGAGCCAGGATAACAGGGCCAATTTTAAGCCATTATTGATTTATCTTTTTTGGGCTAATTTCATTTTTATTCTAATTTAAGGTTTTTGTTATGCTAAGACGCGTTTCCTGGATTTTAGGCGCATTATCGCTGCTGATACCCTTTGCCTTGTATCTATGGCAGTGGTCGCAGCATCAAAAATTACTGGCGTCGGGTTTGGCGGGTGATGAGCTGGGGTGGACCTTAAGCGTAGTACTGGTTGATGTGTTTGTTGCCGGCTTTATTGCGTTTATCGCTTTACTGGTGAATGCCATTTCACTGTATCGCTTGCCGGAAGGCGAGGAGTTTAATCCGGTGGTCAGAATTATTGAGCTGGTACTTTTGGGTCTTCCTCTATTAGCCTGTCTGTTCTTTTTGGGTGTGTCGATGATGCACTAATTTTGGGACTAAAGGTTCCGCCTATTTTATTCGTCCGCCTATTGTTGTTTTCTTACTGAATAACGCAACAATAGGCGGTTTTTATTTCCTCTGCTTACCTCCCACGTAAAAATCTCTCAAAATTTGATAATAAAAGTTGAAATGGGGGTATATAAGCTCAGATAATCGTTTGCCTTAACTGTTTATACTGATTTTTACTCCTTTTGAGGACATCACCAATGTCGAATGTTAACGATCGGGACACGAGTTCTTCCGATCAGAAAGGTTCTCTTGACCGTTATTTTAAGATTTCTGCTCGGGGCAGTAGCGTCCGTCAGGAAGTTTTGGCTGGCCTGACAACTTTTCTGGCGATGGTTTACTCTATCGTTGTGGTTCCGAGTCTGTTAGGACAAGCGGGTTTTCCGGTTGAAACCGTGTTTGTTGCCACTTGTCTGGTTGCGGGGCTGGGCTCTTTAGCTATGGGGCTGTGGGCTAACTTACCGATGGCGGTAGGTTGTGCTATCTCTCTCACCGCATTTACCGCGTTTAGTCTGGTGTTAGGGCAAGGTCTTTCTATTCCTGTGGTGCTGGGGGCGGTGTTCCTGATGGGGGTACTGTTTACCCTGATCTCCGCGACCGGGATCCGTGCATGGATTTTACGTAATATTCCTATTGGAATTGCTCACGGTACCGGTATTGGTATCGGTCTATTCCTGCTGATGATTGCTACCAGTGGTATTGGTGCCGTAGTGAAAAACCCGGGTGCGGGTTTGCCAGTACAGTTTGGTGATTTCACCTCATTCCCTGTCATGATTGCCTTTATTGGTCTGGCCGTAATTATTGGTTTAGAGCGCCTGAAAGTCCCGGGTGGCATTCTGCTGGTGATTGTTGCCATTTCTGCATTAGGTCTGATCTTCGATCCGGCGGTGACTTATAACGGTATGAGTTCAATGCCATCGCTGGTAGCGAAAGATGGAACCTCGCTGATTTTCAGTCTGGATATTATGGGGGCTCTGCAACTGGCGGTTCTGCCGAGTATTCTGGCGCTGGTAATGACGGCGGTGTTTGATGCAACCGGTACTATCCGTGCGGTTGCCGGACAGGCTAACCTGTTGGACAAAGATGGTCAGATCATTAATGGCGGTCGCGCACTGACAACAGACTCCGTCAGCAGCATGTTATCTGGTTTAGTGGGGGCTTCTCCTGCTGCCGTTTATATTGAATCTGCTGCGGGTACCGCTGCGGGTGGACGTACCGGATTAACCGCGTTGGTGGTTGGTGCACTGTTCCTGCTGCTGCTGTTTTTCTCTCCATTAGCCAGTCTGGTACCGGGTTATGCCACAGCACCTGCATTAATGTATGTTGGTTTACTGATGCTGAGTAACGTTGCTCGTCTGGATTTTGACGACTTTGTTGATGCGATGGCCGGGCTGATTTG